>JAZQDS010000018.1:0-14322 GCA_045546895.1 Eubacteriales bacterium
GCCCAGCTCGCCTGTAACGAGGTCGAGACGTGCCTGGCGAACGAAATCGACCTTTTTATTCTATAAAAAAGTATGGCAATTTTTTTAATTATATTGTATAATTAAAATGATTTACTATGCGAAAGGATCAATTTGCAATGAAAAAGATCTCAAACGGTATTATGGAATTGGCGGAATCGGCGGTATTGGCGCTGGTGGCAGTGATGGTGCTGTTTTCGCTGTTTTTGCGGGTTTATCAGGTGGATGGCGATTCTATGCTGCCTACTTTGAAGGATCAGGAGCGGATGCTGGTATCCCAATTCCTTTATCAGCCGAAGCAGGGCGATATTGTTTGCTTTGTTGCGGAAAATAATGATGAGAAGGTTTTGGTGAAGCGCATTATCGCTACCGCAGGCCAGACGATTGATATTACCGAGGATCGGAAGGTAATGATTGACGGGGGTTTGCTGGATGAGCCCTATTTGAAGGAAGGGGTTTATACCGATGCGGAGGGCTATCCTCATTTCTATAATGGGCTGGTTACCGATGAAAAATCGAGGATTACATTCCCCTATACCGTTGCGGAGGGAGAGGTCTTTTGCATGGGCGATAATCGCTTTAATTCTAAAGATAGCCGCGATCTCGGCGCGATTGAAACCAAGTATTTGCTGGGCAGGCGGCTGATGAGCCTGAAATTGGGAGGCTGATGATGGGAAATCTTCAAATTCAATGGTACCCCGGCCATATGACCAAAACGCGGCGGTACATCGAAAAAAATATCGGGCTGGTAGACCTTGTGATCGAGGTTGTGGATGCGCGGGTTGTGCGCAGCAGTCGTAATCCTGATTTTGATCGCCTGCTGGCCAATAAAAAGCGGCTGATTGTTATTACCAAGCGGGATCTTGCCGATGAGCAGATTAATCGCGCTTGGGCGGAATATTTTAAGAAAAAAGGGATCCCCGTTTTGTTTATTAACAGTACAACGGGGCAGGGCGTTTCGGAGATTATTCCCGCGGTTCGCGCCCAGCTTAAGGAGCAGCTGGATCGGGCAAAGGCCAAGGGGATGATCAAAACCATTCGTTTGATGATTTGCGGTGTGCCCAATTCGGGAAAAAGCACCTTGATCAACGCCCTTTGTAAGCGGCGCGCTGCCGATGCGCAGGATCGCCCCGGCGTTACCCGCGGCGGCCAATGGTATACCCTGCAAAAGGATGTTGAATTGCTGGATACTCCGGGTATTCTTTGGAATAAATTCGAAGATATGCAGGTAGGGATCCATCTTGCGCTGACCGGCGCAGTCAGCGATGAGGTCGTTGATCGGGAAGGGCTGGCGCTGGAGCTGATCGAGATTTTGCAGGAAAAATATCCGCGGCAGCTGGAGGAGCGCTATAAGCTGGATTGCATTGATGGGCTTGCGCCCTTGGATGTTTATGAAATGATCTGCCGCAAGCGGGGCTTTTTGCTGCGCGGAAATGATTTTGATTATACCCGCTGCGCTGCGGTATTGCTGGATGAATTCCGCGGCGGTAAGATCGGGCGGGTTTCGCTGGAGGTACCGGATGGCGGAATTTAAGCTGGATCATCGGCTGGAAAATGAATGCAGAGCCGCAGGCTATCAGGTTGTTTGCGGCGTGGACGAAGCGGGGCGCGGCTGCCTTTGCGGGCCGGTTTGCGCTGCTGCGGTTGTTTTGCCCGAGGGATGGAATCATCCTTATCTCAACGATTCCAAAAAGCTTTCCCCTAAAAAACGGGAGGCGCTTTTTGATGAAATAACCGCCCATGCGGTGGCTTATGCCATCGGCTGGGGAAGTGTTGAAGAAATTGATGAGATCAATATTTTGAATGCGGCCATGCTGGCGATGCGCCGTGCCATCGGCGAGCTGCCGATCCAAGCGGATTTTGCGCTGGTGGATGGCAATATCGCGCGGGATTTTCCCATCCCCGCCAAAACAGTAATCGGCGGCGATGGCTGTTCGCCCTCCATTGCGGCGGCCTCGATCCTTGCCAAGGTTTCAAGAGATCGCCTTTGCGATGAAATGGAGCGGGATTATCCCGGCTATGGGATCGGCGTTCATAAGGGCTATTGTACCAAGGTCCATCGCGAGGCACTGCTGAAGCTGGGGCCTTCGCCCATCCATCGGAAAAGCTTTTTGAAAAAAATATTAGGGGAAAATTCATAAAATGAAGGTTTACGGCTTAGGCTTAAAGGGAGAGAAAGCGGCGGCGCGCTATCTGCGTAAAAAAGGCTGCCGTATTCTGGCTGCCAATTATCAATGCCGCTTCGGCGAGATTGATATTATCGCGCGGAATAAAAGCTGCCTGATCTTTTGCGAGGTTAAAACAAGGAGCGAGGGGATGCTTGCTCCGCCGCAGGAGAGCGTAACCTACGCCAAGCAGCAAAAAATGATTAAAACGGCGCAATATTGGCTGATGCAAAATCCCTGCGAGCTGCCGATTCGGTTTGATGTTTTGGCGGTAACGGCGGATGCGCGCGGCCGCCTTGCGATCGAACATCTGGAGAATGCGTTTATATTATGAAAACCTATGCCGATCTTCATGCTGATACCCTTTGGCGCTGCTATACCCGTAGGGTAGGATTATGGGATCGGGCGCTGCAAATCAGGCCCGATCTTCCGTTTTCGCATCTGCAAACCTATGCGATCTATATCCCCGAAACCGAAGAGGATCCCTATCGGTATTTCCGCGCGGTTTATGCCTATGGCGAGGAACTGATGCGCAGCTGCCCTGATCGGGTGCTTTGCCGCTCTGCTGCGGAAATTGAAGCGGCTTTTGCCGCAGGAAAAACGCCTTATTTATATAGCATTGAGGGCGGAAATCTTTTTGGCGCGGATCCTCATCAAAATGAGCGGATGGCAGCGGAATTAAAGGAAAAAGGGATTGCCTTTTTATCCCTTTGCTATAACCATGGCAACGCCCTTGCGGGCGGAATTTTGAGCGAGCAGGGGCTCTCGGCGCAGGGGAAGAATGCGGCAAAGGCGCTGCGGGCGCAGGGGATTTTTTTAGATATTTCTCATCTCAACCGCCGCTCTGCCGATGGGCTGCTGGCCTTTTTGCCCGATGGCGTTGTTGCTACCCATTCCAATTGCGCAGCCCTGACTCCCCATCCCCGCAATCTTGCCGATGCGCAGCTGCGGGAATTGATCCGCCGCAAAGCCTTGGTAGGGATTAATTTTTATCCGCCCTTTTTGGCGGAGGATGGCGAGGCATTCATCGCGGATATCCTTGCGCATATCCGCCATATTGAGGCATTGGGCGGCGGTGAAATCATCGCCTTCGGCAGCGATTTCGATGGCATTGATTTTGCGCCTGCCGATCTGCCCGATAGCCGCGCGCTGCCCGCGCTGGCGGAAGCGCTTTCGGCCGAATGGGGCGAGCGGGCGGAGCAATTCCTTTGGGGGAATATGCTGCGTTTTTTAAGAGAAAATATGTAATGCCGAGCAAAAGCTCGGCGTTTGAAAAGATTATTTTTCCTGATAGGTCTTGCAGAAGGTATCGGCGCTGCAGGAGCAGTCGGCGCAATTGCTGACTTCGATTTTCTCGGCAGTACACTTATTATCGGTAGTATGATAATAGCAATTGGTTACCTTGCAATCAACACCCTTGTTTACTTCTTTATTCATCGGGTTCAACACTCCTTTCGAAAAGTAGTTTGACCCATTTCAAATCAATTATGCAAAGGAGGTGCAATTTTGGCGCTGTTTATATTGGGCGATCCCCATCTTTCTTTTTCGGCCGATAAGCCGATGGATATTTTCGGTGCGCGCTGGAAAAACCATGCCGAACGCTTGAAGGCGGCCTGGGAAGCGCAGGTAAGTGCTGCAGATACGGTTGTGATCGCGGGCGATCTTTCCTGGGCGAGTTCCCTTGCGGAGGCGGAGCAGGATCTTGAATTTTTGCATCGCTTGCCGGGCAAAAAGCTTTTGCTGAAGGGCAACCACGATTATTGGTGGGAAACAGCTACAAAAATGCGCCGATTTTTTGCGGAGCGGGGCTGGGAGGATCTAGACCTGCTTTATAATACCGCCGTTTCGGTGGAGGGCTTCGCCCTATGCGGCAGCCGCGGCTGGGATGCCGATGGGGAAGGGGAGCAAAACAAAAAGATTCTTGCCCGCGAGCGGCAACGGCTGGAGATTTCTCTGCAGGCATTGCCGCCCGAGGGAGAGCGGATTGCGATTTTTCATTACCCGCCCGGCGATGATTATATTGCTCTTTTAAAGGAATATAAAATTTCTCGCTGCTATTTTGGCCATATCCATGGCCCCGCTGCGGCGGCAGCGAAACCTTATTGCAAAGAGGGCATTGAATTTCGGTTGATTTCCGCCGATGCGCTGGATTTTAAGCCGTATTTGATCCTGCCGCAGGGTGGAAATGGGCAAAATCGCCAAAAATGGCGGCGTTTTTGGTCAAAAGTTCTCTTGTATTTCAAGAAGAAGTGTTGACTTTTTTTGCCATTAATTATAAAATAAATAAGTATGTATGAGCAAAATCATATGGAGGTATTTTTAGGATGACAGTAAAAGAAGTTAAAAAACTGGAAAACAGCACCGTTGAGCTGACCATCGAGGTCAAGGGCGAAGAGTTTAAGGCCGCTGTGGATGATGCGTTCAAAAAGAACCTCTCCAAGATCAGCGTTCCCGGCTTCCGTAAGGGTAAGGCTCCCCGTAAGGTTGTTGAGCGTATGTATGGCGAAGGCATCTTCTTTGAGGATGCTGTTAATGCATTGTATCCCAAGGCTTATGATGATGCCGTTGAGGAAGCAGGGCTGAAGGTTGTTGCCCGCCCCGAGATCGAGATTACCGAGGTTGATGCCGAAGGCTTTGCCTTCAAGGCAATCGTTACCGTTCAGCCTGAGGTTGCAGTAAAGGAATATAAGGGTTTAAAAGTTACCAAAACTGTCCATAATGTTACCGAAAGCGAAGTAAAGGGCGAGCTGGAGCGCCTGCAGAAGCAGAATGAGCGCACCATCGTTGTTGAGCGCGAATCGAAGGACGGCGATACCGTTAATATCGATTTCGAAGGCTCTGTTGACGGCGTACCCTTCGATGGCGGTAAGGGCGAGGGCTATGATCTGGTTCTCGGCAGCGGCAGCTTCATCCCCGGCTTTGAGCCCCAGCTGGTAGGCAAGAAGGCGGGCGAGGATGTTACCGTTGAGGTTACCTTCCCCGAGGATTATCATGCCGAAGAGCTGAAGGGCAAGGCGGCTGTATTTGCCTGCAAGATCAATGAAGTTAAGGAAATTGAAGTTCCCGCTTTGGATGATGAATTTGCCAAGGATGTCAGCGAATTTGATACTCTGGCCGATCTGAAGAAGGATATCCGCAAGAAGCTCAAGGAGCAAAAGCAAAAGCAGGCGGATAACGAAGTGGATAATGCTCTGATCGATGCTCTGCTGGAGAATACCGAGGTTGCAATCCCCGATGCTATGATTCAGCAGAAGGTTGATAATATGTGTGGCGAATTTGAGCAGCGCCTGGCAGGCTCCGGCCTGAATCTTAAGACCTACCTGCAGTATACCGGTATGGACGAGGAATCCTTCCGCAAGGGCTTTGAAGCCGATGCCGAAAAGCAGGTAAAGATCCGCTTGGCTCTGGAAAAGGTTGTTGAGCTGGAGGGTGTTGTTGTATCCGATGAGGATATCGAGAAGGAATATAAGGATATCGCTGCTGCGTATGGTATGCCTGTTGAGCAGGTAAAGATGTATCTGCCTGTTGCGGATATTACCATGGACTGCGCTGTTTCCAAGGCTGTTGAGCTGATCCGCGCCAATGCCGAGATCACCGAGGAAAAGGCAGCCGCCAAGAAGCCCGCCGCCAAGAAGGCAGAGGGCGAAGCTGCAAAGAAGGCTCCTGCCAAGAAGCCTGCAGCCAAGAAAGCTCCCGCTAAGAAGGCTGAGCCCAAGACGGAGTAATTATTATTAAAGAGGAGATTTTCTATGAGTTTAGTACCCACCGTAGTAGAGCAGACCGGTCATGGCGAGCGGGCGTATGATATTTATTCCCGCCTGCTGAATGATCGCATCATTATGCTGACCGATGAAGTAAATGATGTTACCGCAAGCCTTGTTATTGCCCAGCTGCTTTATTTGGAGAGTCAGGATCCTGATAAGGATATCAGCCTTTATATCAACTCTCCCGGTGGCTCGGTAACCGCCGGCCTTGCGATTCATGATACTATGCAATATATCAAATGCGATGTTTCTACCATCTGCATCGGTATGGCTGCGAGCATGGGCGCCTTTTTGCTGGCGGCAGGCGCGAAGGGAAAGCGCTATTGCCTTCCCAATAGTGAGGTAATGATCCATCAGCCGTTGGGCGGCATTATGGGCAGCGCAACAGATGTTGAGATCCGCAATAGAAATCTCAAGAAAACCAAAGAAAAGCTCAATCGTATGTTGGCGGGCTTTACCGGCAAGAGCGAGGAGGAGATCCTGCGGGATACCGATCGGGATAACTTCTTATCTGCGGAGGAAGCCAAAGAATACGGTTTGGTGGACGAAGTTATTGCCCATCGCTGAGTAAATTCCAACGGGAAGGGCTTGCCCTTCCCGTTTATTATCCGCCGTTTCCGGCGGAAGCAGAGAGGATAAACCAATGCCCGATCAAAAGAATCGAAGAACCTGCTCCTTTTGCGGCAGAAATGTTGCCCCCAATCGCCTGATCGAAGGGCTGGAGGGGATGATCTGCTCCGATTGTGTGGAGCTTTGCATGAATTTGCTGGTTGAAAATGGCTATCAGCCGCAGGTGGAGCTGCCCGCTCCCCAAAAGCCCGCCTCGGCGGAAGAGCAGGAAATCCATGTTTATAAGCCGCAAGAGATCAAAGCATTTCTGGATGAATATGTTGTTGGCCAGGAAAAGGCGAAGATCGCTCTTTCGGTGGCGGTCTATAACCATTATAAAAGAATATTGAATCTGGATCAGGCATCCGAGGATGGGGTTGAGCTTCAAAAGAGCAATATTTTGCTGGTCGGCCCTACCGGCAGCGGTAAAACCTATCTTGCTAAAACCCTTGCGAAGATCCTGAATGTTCCCTTTGCCATCGCGGATGCTACTACCCTGACCGAAGCCGGCTATGTTGGCGAGGATGTGGAAAATATCCTGCTTAAATTGCTGCAGGCAGCAGATTTCAATGTGGAGCGTGCGCAAAAAGGCATCATCTATGTGGATGAAATCGATAAGATCGCCCGCAAGAGCGAAAATGTTTCTATTACCCGCGATGTCAGCGGCGAGGGCGTTCAGCAGGCGTTGCTGAAGATTGTTGAGGGTACCGTTTCCAATGTTCCCCCGCAGGGCGGGCGGAAGCATCCCAATCAGGAGTTTATCCAGATTGATACAACGAATATTTTGTTTATCTGCGGCGGCTCCTTTGATGGAATTCAAAATGTTGTTAAAAAGCGGATCGGAAAATCGGCGGTCGGCTTCGGCGCGGAGGTTAAGAGCAAGGAAGGCCCCTCTTTGAGCGAGATTTATCAAAAGATCGAAAGCCATGATATAGCAAAATACGGCGTTATCCCCGAGCTGGTCGGCCGCCTGCCTGTTTTGGTGGCGCTGGATGAGCTGGATGAGGAAGCCATGCTTCGAATTCTTACCGAGCCTAAAAATGCGATTGTAAAACAATATAAAAAGCTTTTCGGGCTGGATGAAGTGGAGCTGGTCTTTACCGAGGATGCGCTTTCCGCCATTGCGGATCAGACCATCCGCCGTAAAACCGGCGCCCGCGGCCTGCGGGCGGTAATCGAAAGCGCTATGACCGATCTGATGTATCGGGTGCCCTCGATGGAGAATGTTGCAAAGGTTACTGTAAATAAAGCGTTTATTTTAGGGGAGGGCGATGCCGATATCGAATTCCGCCCCCGCGAATTGGAGGAAGCAGATGGAGCATAATTTCTTTTCGATGCTTTTTCGAATGAAATATATCGATCGCTGGGCGTTGATGCGGAATTCCCGTCAGGAAAGCCTTACAGAGCATACCCTTGAAACCGCCCTGCTGGCCCATGCGCTTGCCACCATCGGCAATCTGCGCTGCGGTAAGAGCTATAATGCCGATCGGGCAGCCTCGCTTGGAATGTTTCATGATGCCCATGAAATTTTAACCGGCGATATGCCTACCCCTGTGAAATATCAAAACCCTGCCATTGAAACCGCCTTTAAGGGCGTAGAGGAAGCGGCGAATGCAACGCTCCTTTCGATGCTCCCCGCGGATATGGCCGAGATTTATCGCCCGCTGCTTACCGAAGCAGATGCTGAGCTGAAGGCGATTGTAAAGGCGGCGGATAAGCTTTCTGCATTGATCAAATGTGTTGAAGAGCGGAAAGCAGGCAATCTGGAATTTAAGATGGCGGAAAAATCGGTGCGGGCGCAGCTGGAGCAAAGCCCGCTGCCCGAGGTGAAAATCTTTATGCAGGAATTTTTGCCCGCCTTTGAGCGCACCTTAGATGAAATGCGCTGATAAAAACGAGCAGCCAAGGAACTCCTTGGCTGCTCGTTTTTTTATTCTTCTTTTGCGGTCTTATTCATTTGCAGCTGGGCGGTAACAAGGTTATAATAAATTCCTTTCTTGCGCAGCAGCTCATTATGGGTTCCCAGCTCGGCGATGCGATGACCATCGATAACCGCGATTCGATCGGCGCAGCGCAGGGTAGAGAGCCGATGGGCGATGGCAAAGGTTGTGCGATCCTTGCGCAGCCGCTCCAGCGCTTGCTGGATCTGATATTCGCTTTCGGTATCCAGCGCAGAGGTGGCCTCATCCAAAATCAGGAGGCGGGGCTGATTGAGGATCGCGCGGGCAATGGCGATTCGCTGCTTTTCACCGCCCGAGAGCATATGCCCCTTTTCGCCGATATAGGTATTATATCCATCGGGCATTTTGCAGATAAATTCATGGGCATTGGCATGCTTTGCGGCGCGGATAATCTCTTCGGCGGTGGCATCGGGCTTGGCAAAGCGGATATTATCCAAAACAGTGCCTGCAAAGAGGAAAGTTTCCTGCAAAACAACGCCGATGCCGCGATGGTAGGTGGCAAGATCCAGCTCCTTGAGATCATGGCCATCGATCAGGATTTTTCCTTCGTCCGGATCGTAGAGCCGCATGATCAGATTGATGATGGTAGATTTTCCCGCGCCGGATGCGCCGACCAAACCGATCATTTCGCCCTTTTGAACCTCCAGCGAAATCTCCTCCAAAACAGGCTCATAGGAATGATAGCCGAAGGTAACATGATCAAAGGTAATATTGCCATCGATCTCTATTTTTTTGGCATTGGGCTGCGATTCAATCTCGGGCTTTTCATCTAAAATATCGTAGATTCGCTCGAGGCTGGTTGTCATCGAAAGAATGCGGCGGGGAAGGAAGCTCATCCAGCCTAAGGGGCCCAGCAGCATTCCTGCATAGGAAACGAATTGCATCAGCTCGCCGGGGGTCATCTCGCCCTGCAAAACATTCATACCGCCCAGATAGGTGATCAGATAGGTACTGAACGAAAGGATCAGCGAAAGGAAGGGGAAGAAGGTGGCAAAAAAGCGCTCGTTGCGCCGCTGCGTTTCCTCCAATTTTTCGTTGAGCGCATTGAATTCTTCGATCTCATTGCGCTCCTGCCCATAGCTTTTAACAATGCGGATCCCCGAAAGAACATCCTGTAATTTATTTTGGATCCGATCGCCGCGCCGCCATTCATTATGATAAATGCGGCGGATGCGCGGCCAGAAGGTACGGGCGAAGATGATAATCAGCGGTGCAAAGGCAAAGGCCGCCAGCGCCAGCCGCCAATTGAGGATCAGCATAATGATTGCCAGCGCAATCAGCTTTACCAGCATATCAAACATATTGCAAAAGCAATCGATCATAAAACGCCGCACCTGATTGGTATCGTTCATTACCCTTGAAAGGGTGGCGCCGGGGGAGCGCTGATTGAGGAAGGAGAGGGAGAGGCGCTGAAGATGAACATTCAGCCGCTCCCGCAGATCGTAAACAACATGGATTCCCAGCCGATTGCCGAAATAGGTGCGCAAAAGATAGATGAGGATGCTGATCAGGGTAATGCCGAGATAAACGGCGAAGAAGGAGAGGATATGGAAGCCATTGCCTTTCCCGGGCACAAGATAGCCATCCACAAAATAGCGCAAAATAAACTGCACCGCAAGATCAATAATGCTTCCTGCAAGCATCAGCGCGATGATCAGGATCAATTTGCTCCAATGGGGCTTTGCCAGCTCCAATAGTCGCTTAAGATTGCGATGCTCCTTATCGCATTTGGGGCATCGGCTTGTTCCGGGCAGAACCCGCCCGCAGTGGGGGCAATATTTTTCCCGCTCCCGATTGACTACTCGCTTGCTGCTGCCGCTCGCCAAAAGCTGAATCCCCTTGGCAAGGCAGGCAAGGCGGGCGATATGCCGCATGGTGCAGCGCGCCAAAAGCTGCTCCTCGCCATCAATGGTGGCGATTAAAACCCCGCCGTTGATCAGGCTGCGGCTTTTGGCAGAGGCGCAACGGGATAGAGGGATCAGCCGCAGGGCGCCCTCTTCAAAAAGGAATATTTCATTTTGGGTTGCGCCGATATAGCTGCAATCGGTAAAATTACCCTGCAGGCTGAGATCGAGGGGGATGCAATAGATCGGTTCCTGCTGCGTTTCTTGGCGCAGCCGCTCTAAAAGCGCGGAGGGAAGCTTTAAATTCAATTCCATAAATGATTTCCTTTATAAATAAAGATCAAGCTTTTTCATTTCCTTGGGGGTCAGCTGATTGAGATCAGGAATCTCATAGCGGTTTTGATCGGAATCTTTGATGATCACCCGATTTCCGCTGCGGATAACCGCGCCGGAGGAGCCGGAGCGGCTGGTAAACCGCCGCTTTCCCTTATCGGTCAAAACGTTCCAATAGGTATGGCCGTATTCCTCTTTGATGGAAAGAAGCTTCAGGATTTTCGGCATAAAATAGCGGATTTCCAGCTGCCGCTCGATGATGGCGCGGGTCGCCTCATCAAAAAGGGAAAGCGTTTCGATCAGCCCCAGCTCCTGATGCTGATCATCGGCGGTGCGGATCGAGATGAATTCATCCGCGGCGGTAAAGGGGAAGGTGCGAACGGCATCAACCAGCCCTTTTTCCTCGCCATCGAGGGTCAGGGCAAGGAACCCGCCGGCCGTTTCGCTGAAAATTGCGTTTTCGGGGGTCAGCCGATTGATTTTTAATAGCTGCTCCACCTTTTGATCTTCTTCTTTTAAAATATCAAATTCTTGCATCTTCATTCTCCTATTCCGCGCATCGCCAGCGCCTTGCTTTGGATCTGATAAAGCTTGAAATAAGCGCCCTTTTGGCGAATCAGCTCGCTATGGGTACCGCGCTCGGTAATCTCGCCCCGCTCCAAAACAATCAGTTCATCCGCATCCCGCAGGGTAGAGAGCCGATGGGCGATGGAGAGGGTAGTGCGATTTTTAATCAGCTCCTTCAGCGCCTCCTGAATGTTTTTTTCCGTTTCGGTATCTACCGCCGCCGTTGCCTCATCTAAAATGAGAATTTTGGGATCGGCAAGGATGGCGCGGGCAATGGAGGTGCGCTGCCGCTCCCCGCCCGATAGGCTGCGCCCGCCGCTGCCTACCGCGGTATCATATCCATCGGGCAGCTTGCAAATGAAATCATGGGCGCTGGCGGCGATCGCAGCCGCCAATACCGCCTTGCGATCCGCCTGGGGATTGGCATAGGCGATGTTTTCAAAAATCGTTCCTTTAAATATGTAGGTTTCTTGGCTTACCAGGGCAATGCTTTTGCGAATATCCTCAAAGGCAAGCTCCCGAAGGTCAATTCCATCCAGCAGAATGCTGCCTTCATTGGGATCGTAAAGTCGGGTAATCAGATTGGCAAGGGTTGTTTTCCCCGCTCCCGATTTACCAACAATGCCGAGCATTTTCCCTGCCTCAACGGTTAAATTGATATTTTTCAAAACCGCATGGTTTTCCTCATAGCCGAAGGTGACATTTTCCAGGGTAATATCGCCCCGTACCGCTTTCAGATGGCGGGGATGAGGCATTTCAATAACCTCGGGCTTGGCATCAATAATCTCAAAAATCCGCTGGGCGGAATTCATTGAAAAGGACCACCATCGGAAAATATAAGAAAAGAATTCGCAGGGCCCTGCCAAAAGGGAAACATAGCCGATGAAGGTCATCAGCGTGCCATAGGTGATCTGGGGCTTAAAAACCGCCAAAACAAAGCAGGCGCCAAGGGTAAAGGTCAAAACAGAGGTGAGAGATTGGGCAATGCGGTAAAGGGCGCTGTATTTCAGATCGAAATCCATGGCATGCTCCATCGCCGCCCGAACATTGCGATTGGCGCCCGCCAACCGTTGCATTTCGCTTTGCTCCCGTCCAAAGGCGCGAACAACCCGCGCGCCGGTAAGGTTATCATTGAGCTTGGCGCGCATATCGCGATTGGCCTGATGCTGGCGGCTGTTGCAATGCCAGAGCAGCGGCTCCAGCCGAATGCTGATAATTACCGCCGGCGGAAGGGTTGCAACCGCGGTCAGCGCCAGCAGGGGATTGGTTGCAAACATAACAATGCAGGAAAAGATAATGGTAAAAAGATTGGGGATGATCTGGGGAATGCCGTCAATAAATATTCCGGAAACCTCATTGGCATCGCTGGTAATGCGGGTCATCAGCCCGCCGGTCTCCTTGCCGGTAAAAAAGGAAAGGGATAATTCCTGAATGGCCGAAAAAACCTTGTTTTTTAATTTGCAAACAACATTGGGTACAATATCGGCAACCAGGCAGCCCTGCCATACGCCGAAAAGCTGCTGCAGGATTTTAACGCCCGCCATGGTAAGGGCAAGCAATAGAAGCAGAATCCCGAAATCTTCCAAAGGCAGAGCCTGCAGGATGTTGTTTTGTTTGTTTTGCGCCAAGATTCCATCATAGAGCAGGCTACCGTTGAGCATCGGCCAGATCGAGCTGAGCAGCGCGCCGAGAATGCAGATCAGGCAAAGGAGGATGATCCGCGCGGTATGGGGCTTGAAGCAGGAGGCCAGCCGAAAGAAAATTTTGCGTTTATCCATGCATTTGGGGCAAACCTTGCGCCCCTTATCGGGATAAGGCATCCCGCATTTGGGGCAAAATTCCTCCCGTTCCTCTTCATAAAGCCGATCTTCCTTGATTTCCTTGCCCTCAATCAGCGCGCAAAGCAGCTCCTTGAGCCGCCGGATGCGCCCTTTATAGGTGTTGGTAAAGCAGCAGATCGGCCGCTGCTCGCCATGGATGGCGGCCCGTAAACATCCGCCAACAACAAAGCCATCAATGGCCGGCTCTGAGATTTCCGAAATGGGTAGCCGCTCAAAGGTATAGCTGCTGTAATCATCGTTTTCGCGCTCGGTCGGCGCCCCCTTTTCGGCGGCGCCATAGATCAACGCATCCTCGCAAAGCAAAAGGATCTGGCGGCGAAAGGAGCAATCCTGCTCCATATCCGCCTCGGCAAAGATCAGCGGCTTTGCGCAAAGCAGCCTGCGCTCGGTTAGAAGCGTTTTCAATTGTTGCGGCATTTCTGCCAGCAATTTTCGTTTTTTCATCCTGCGCTCCTTTTTTGTTCCATATAATATACAATTGAATTTTACCATAATATAGCAGGGCTGTCTATGATTAATTTATTAAAATAAAAAGAACGATGATACGCAAGTTAGAGAACGGGCGAGTAATGTCCCGAACGCTTTTAACGCATCATCGTTCAATAACAGTATATCCAATTCTGGCGAAAATGTCAACATTCAATCAAGGAACCGTCCCCTGATTGTCCATTCAATCAAGGAACCGTCCCCTGATTGCCGTCCCCCGATTGTCTGACGAAGTAATTCATAAGTTTTCCTTTCCGTAGACTGAAAAGGTATGACATCTGTGTGACACTTAAGGTCATTTTTTAGAGGTTTTAGAGGCGAGTTGAGTGTTTTTTATTGCCTTAAATGAGGCGAAAAATGAAATAAAAAAACGGCTGAAACCCGCATAAATGCTTGTTTTAAGCCGTTTTTAAATGTTGGTGGGAGTTAACGGGCTCGAACCGCTGACCCTCTGCTTGTAAGGCAGATGCTCTCCCAGCTGAGCTAAACTCCCACATATGGTGACCCGAACGGGAATCGAACCCGTGATACCGCCGTGAAAGGGCGGTGTCTTAACCGCTTGACCATCGGGCCGATAAATGGTGGCGCTAATTGGATTCGAACCAATGACACTGCGGGTATGAACCGCATGCTCTAGCCAACTGAGCTATAGCGCCATAGGAGAACGTGTAATATAATACACCAATTCTTTCGATTTGTCAACATCTTTTTGATATTTTTTTTGATTTTTTTCG
>JAZQDS010000019.1:0-21187 GCA_045546895.1 Eubacteriales bacterium
GCTAAAGAGGATAAAGGCCCAATTCAGCCAGCAGGCGCGCAGCTGCTTGCCGAAGGGGAGCTTGCGCTCGCCTTCCTTGGAAAGGCGCAGGCAGCGGCGTTTTTTGATCAGCAAAACAACCGCACATACATTGATGATCCCGACCGCGGCGGAATAAACAAAGGAAACGATCGACCAAGGATTGATGGAGGTCGGCGCGCTTGCCAGATCGGAGGTCATTTGGAGCAGGAAGGGCGTTATGATCGAGCCTGTGAAATTAATAAAGGCGTGCATTCCGATGGTATAGAGAATATTGCCGGTACGCAGGTAGATATAGCTGAAAAAGAGGCCGGTAGCAAAGGCGTAAAAGAATTGATGGAAATTTCCGTGCATCAGCCCGAAAAGCAGCCCGCTTGTAAGCACCGCGAGCCATTCGCTCTGGGGCAGCAGCCGATCCATCAAAAGCTTGCGAAACATCAGCTCCTCGATGATCGGCGCCAAAACAACGATCAGCAGGAAATTGAGGGCAGGATGGGTATTGGAAATGGTATCCGCCACCTGATTGGTTACCGCGCTGCCCTTCAGCGCCTCCAGCAGGGAGATGATCATTTGGGATACCTGCCCGCCCAGCGAGAGCAGCAGAAAGCTGATGCAAAAGAAGGCGATATTTCCTTCCGCCGAAAGGCGCCTGCGCGCGGGGCGTTTTTTAGGCATTCCGATCAGCATCCCCCAAAAGAGCGGGAAGGCGATCAGATATTGGGCGATAATCGCAGAAAGGATGGGGAAGAGCTGCGATTGCAGCGCGGCGGGATAGAGCCAGCGCGCGCCGAGATACAGAGCGCCCGCAACCACCTCCTGCATCAGCCGATAAAGCAGCAGCGCAATGGCGATGCGGCTGAGGTTTCTACGCTCCGCTCTGAAATAGGAGGGCTGCTCCTCCGGCGGCTGCTTGCGCGGCGGTTCATATGGAATATAGGATTGATATTGATAAGCTTCCATAAAAATCTCCTATGATATTCTTGCAATTTTATTTTAACATATTGCAAAAGCCAATGCAAGAAAGGAAACGGGAATTTACAAACCGTTCAAAAAATCGCCCCTGCGATGCATTGCATCGCGGGGGCGAGATTTTTATTCAACCGGTTTCAGATGCCAGATGTTTTCGGCATATTCGGTTACCGCGCGATCGGAGGCAAAGATGCCTGCCTTGGCGATATTCACCAGCGACATGCCGTTCCAGCGGAGGGTATCGCCATAGATTTCGTTGATCTTGCCCTGCGCCTCTTTATAGGCATTGAAATCTGCCAATACCATATAAGGATCGGGGCCGATCAGATAGCGAACGATGGATTCAAAGCTCTTGCCGCCGATGCCTTCCCGCAGCAGCGCATCCAAAAGCTCCCGCAGATGGGGATCATTCCGATAAAGCTGATCGGGATGATAGCCCTCCTGCTTCCAGCGATTGACCTCGGGGGTGGTAAGGCCGAAGAGGAACATATTCTCATCGCCTACCTGCTCATGGATCTCAACATTCGCGCCATCAAGGGTACCGATGGTAAGGGCGCCGTTGATCATAAATTTCATATTGCCGGTACCGCTGGCCTCTTTGCCTGCCAGCGAGATCTGCTCGCTGACCTCGGCGGCGGGCATCAGGATTTCGGCAAGGGAAACCTTATAATCGGCAAGGAATACGACCTTGAGCATATCATGGATGGCGGGATCATTATTGATCATATCGCCCAGCGCACAGATAAAGCGGATGATTTCCTTGGCCATAACATAGCCTGCGGAGGCCTTGGCGCCGAAAATGAAGGTATGGGGATGGATGGTCAGCCCTTCATATTTGATGCGGCGATAGAGATCATAAATATGCAGCGCGCAAAGCAATTGCCGCTTATATTCATGGAGCCGCTTGGCCTGAACATCAAAGATGGAATCGGGATTGATCTTAACCCCGCAGGAATTTTCAATATATTGGGCGAGCCGCAGCTTATTTTGCCGCTTGATTTCGGGCAGCCGCTTCAAAACAGCGGGATCATCCTTGAATTGCATCAGCTTTTCCAGCTCCGCTCCGTTTTGGATGAAGCCATCGCCGATCAGCTCTTTGATCAGATCTGTCAGCCAAGGATTGGATTCGCAAAGCCAGCGGCGATGCACAATGCCGTTGGTAACATTGGTCAGCTTGCCGGGGAAAATATCATGGTAATCCTTGAAAAGATCGGCCTTGAGGATCTCGCTATGCAGCGCGGAAACGCCGTTGACGCTATAGCAGCAGGCAACGCAGAGATTGGCCATTCTTACCATGCCATCGCCGATAACCGCCAGCTGATCGATCACGCCGCGCTTTTCGGGGAATTCATTATAGATCCGCGCGCAGAAGCGGCGGTTGATTTCCTGAACGATGGTATAGATACGGGGCAGGCGGCCGGAGAACAGCTCGATCGACCATTTTTCCAGCGCCTCGCTCATAACGGTATGGTTGGTATAGGCAAGGGTCTTGGTGGTAATCTCCCAGGCGGCATCCCATTCATAGCCGTGATCGTCCATCAAAAGACGCATCAGCTCGGGAACGCAGAGAGCGGGATGGGTATCGTTGATATGAACAACCACCTTATCAGGCAGATTATCCAAGGTGCCGTAGTTCTTTAAATGCTCCTGCAGGATATTTTGCAGCGAAGCGCTTACAAAGAAATATTGCTGCCGCAGCCGCAGGTTTTTACCCTCCTCATGATCATCAGCGGGATAAAGAACGCGAGAAATGGCTTCCGCTTTGGCATCGCCCTCGCAGCTCTTAACATATTCGCCGCGGGAGAAGAGCGACATATCGAAATTCTCCAGACTTTTAGCGCCCCAAAGCCGCAGCTTATTGACGATCTTGGAATCATGGCCGGAGATCAGCATATCATAAGGCACAGCCAGCACCTTATAATAATCCTTATGAACGGTTTTCAGCCCGTCTTTGCTCCAAAGCTCCTCTACCTGACCATCGAAATGGATCTCCTGCGCCTCATCGGGGCGGGGAATCAGCCAGCCGCCGCCCAGCTCCAGCCAGTTATCGGGGAATTCCATCTGCCAGCCATCGATGATGACCTGCTTGAAAATACCGAATTCATAGCGGATGGAAAAGCCGGTGGCGGGATAATTGCAGGCGGTAAGGGAATCCAGATAGCAGGCTGCCAATCGCCCGAGGCCGCCGTTGCCGAGGCCGGCATCCGGCTCCATATCATAAAGGGCGTCCAGATCGCAGCCGATCTCTTTCAAAGCGGCGCGGGTGGCATCCTCGATCCCCAAATTATAAAGATTATTTTTCAGGGAGCGGCCGATGAGAAATTCCATCGACATATAATAGGCTTTTTTGCATTCCTGCTTCTTGATCTCCTTGGAAGCGGTACGGCGGCGCTTGCTCAGCTCATGAACGACCATTCCAACCACCGTTTCATACATCTGGCGGGTGGTAGCGTCCTCGGCGTCGCAGGCAAATTTTTCAGCGGCAAGCGCCTGAATCTTTTCTTTGATTTCTTGCTGTGTCATGTGCTTGTTTGGTTCTCCTTATAATGCAGAATATAATTTTTGATAGGCTAAAACGCTGGGGCCCCAGCTATAATCGCCTTCCATTGCGTTTAAGCGCGCCCGATCGAAATGGGCGGGATCGTTATAAAGCTCAATCGCCCGCCATAGGGCATGGGAAAAATCCTCGGGATGGAAGCTTTGGAAGGTAATGCCCCTTCCGCTTTGCTCCTCGGGATTATAGGGGATAACGGTATCGGCAAGGCCTCCCGTTGTGTGAACAATCGGCAGAGTGCCGTAGCGCATTGCGATCATCTGGGCAAGGCCGCAGGGCTCGAATTCGCTGGGCATCATAAAGAAATCGCTGCCCGCATAGATCCGCTGGGCAAGGGCGCCATCAAAGGCAAGGCAGACCCTCAAATTCTCGGGATGCCGCGCGGCTGCCTGCCGCAGGAATTCCTCATAAGCCGCATCGCCGGTACCCAAAATAACGACCTGAACCTCTTGCGCGCAGAGCCAATCCAATTTTTCCCGAATCAGCTCCATTCCCTTTTGATGGGTCAGGCGGGTGACCATACCAAAGAGCGGGCGATCGCTCAAGGGCAGGCCCAGCTCCTCCTGAAGGGCGGTTTTATTGCCCTTTTTATCCTGCAGGGTCTCGGCGGTATAACGAACCGCGATCCGCGGATCGGTAGCCGGATCGAAAAGATCGGTATCGATCCCATTGAGAATTCCCTGCACCTTATAGGCGCGGGCGCGCAGGATATGCTCCAGCCCGCAGGATTTCGGGGGATCCATAATCTCCTGCGCATAGCGGCAGGAAACGGTAGTTACCGCATTGGCGCATTCAATGGCGCCCTTCATCAGGTTGATGCAGTTTTCATAATAAAGCAGCGGCTTATTTGCCTCATCCAGCCCGAAAACATCCCCCAAAATATAAGGGTCGTATTTCCCCTGAAATTCGATATTATGGATGGTGAAAACGGTTTTTAAGCCGCCGTAGCCCGCCCGATCGCGGAATTGAGTATCCAAAAGGAGCGGGACCAGCGCAGTATGCCAATCGTTGCAATGGAGAATATCGGGATAAAAATCGATCAACGGCAGGCATTCCAAAATGGCGCGGGAAAAGAAGGCGAATCGCTCGCCATCATCATAGGCGCCATAGGTTTCGGGGCGGTTGAAATAAAATTCATTATCCAAAAGATAATAGGTAACGCCATCCACCTGCGCTTCGAATATGCCGCAATACTGGCTTCTCCAGGAATTATTGAAATAGAAATGGGTTTTATAAGCGCATTGCTCCCGCAATTTTTGAGGGATGGCGCTGTAAAAGGGGAGAATGACCCGAACATCATCGCCCGCGCGGCAAAGCGCTTTGGGCAATGCGCCCGCAACATCCCCCAGCCCGCCTACCTTAATAAAAGGCGCGGCTTCGCTGGCTGCATATAAAATCTTCATAGGCTTATACCTGCTTGCCCTTTCCCAAAACGAAGGGGAGGAGGGGCGCGCCCTGCAGCTCGGTACCTTCGCGGATGGTAACATTTTTATCGGCAATAATGCGCTTAACATTGGCATTCTTGCGAACAACGCTGTTTTGCATCAGGATCGCATCCTCAACAACCGCGCCTTCCTCAACGATAACGCCGCGGGAAAGGATGCAATTCTTTACCGTGCCTTTAATGACGCAGCCATCGGCGATCAGGCTGTTGCTTACAATGGCATGGTAATCATAAAGGGAAGGAACAGAATCCTTAACCTTAGTAAATACCGGCCGATCTTCCGAGAAGAGATCACAGCGCAGCTCGGTATTTAGCATATCCATATTGGCAGTAAAATAATCCTCGATGGTATGAATAATGCGCGCATAGCCCGAATGATGATAGCCGAGGATACGATGGGTATTGAGATGATCGGCAATCAGCTGGCGATTGAGATTGGTATAATCATGATCCTCTGCCTCATCCAAAAAAGCCAGCAGATCGCTGCGTTTCATAATGCCGGTCCCCAGCGCGAAATTTGCGGGCTCGGGCGTTTCCTGCCGCTGATAGCTTACCGAAAGGATGCGGCCATCCTCGCCCGGATTCAAAATCATTTCGCCGATCCCCGCAGGGATGGTGCTATAAGCGATGGTCAGATAGGCATTCTTTTCCTGATGGGCGCTCAGCATGGCATCCAGATCAATATTGGCAACGGTACCGCCAAAGGCCATAACAACATATTCATGCTTGCTGTTTTCAATATATCTCTTGATGGCGCGCAGCGCATCCAGCCTGCCGCGGGCGGCAAGGCGATGGTTTTCGGGGCGGGCCATCGGGGTCATCAGGATCAGGCCGCCCTTGCGGCGGTTGAGATCCCAATCCTCCCCGCTGCCGAGATGATCCAGCAGCGCGCCGTAATTTTCCTTGCAAAGCAGCGCAACATCGGTAATAGCGGCATTTACCATAGAGGAAAGAGAAAAATCGATGGTACGGTAGCGGCCGGCATAGGGGAGAGATGCAGGGGTGCGCGCCCGCGTCAGATCGTTTTTGGATGTATTGACGCTATAATGATCACAAAAAATAATTCCGAGAGCATCCATATTATTTCGCCTCCTTGATGGTATTGGGTTTAATCATTTCTTTGGGTAAAACGGTTTGCCCCGCCTTTACAACTGCGCCGGAGCCGATGACCGCAATGCCCCATTCGCCATCATGATAATGCTCGGGCTCCGCGCCGATAACAGCGCCGTCCTCAACAACAGCGTCATCTGCGATGATGGCATATTTGATGGTGCAATTTTTTCCGATTTTTGCATTTTGCATTACTACCGCGGAATTCAGCGCGCTGCCTTCCCCTATCGATACGCCGGAGAAGAGAACGCTGTACCAAAGGCTGCAGCCCTGCAAGGTGCAATTTTCGGTGATGGTGGATTCCCCGATCTGAACCCCTTCGCCGATATATTGGGGCATGAGGTTTTGACCGTGGCGGGAATAGATCCGCCAATCGGGATCGGAAAGATTGAGGGGAATATGGGGATTGAGCAGATCCATATTGGCCTCCCAAAGGCTATCGATGGTCCCTACATCCTTCCAATATCCATCAAAGGAATAGGCAAACATCCGCTCGCCCGCATTGAGCATCTTAGGCAAAATATCCTTGCCGAAATCCTTGGAGCTTGCGGGATCTTTTTCATCCTCGATCAGGTATTGGCGCAGCTTTTCCCAGGTGAAAATATAAATACCCATCGATGCCCGATCGGATTTGGGCTGCGCAGGCTTCTCTTCAAATTCATAGATCTTATCCTGATCATCGGCATTCACAATGCCAAAGCGGCTTGCCTCCTCAATGGGCACCTGCAGCGTTGCAATGGTGGCATCGGCATGGTTCGCTTTATGGAAGGCCAGCATTTTGCTATAGTCCATCTTATAAACATGGTCGCCCGAAAGGATCAATACATATTCGGGCTGATATTTTTCAATAAACTGAATATTCTGATAAATGGCATTGGCGGTGCCGGCATACCATTCGCCGCTGGAACCTGAAACATAGGGGGGCAGGATATGAACGCCGCCGTTCATCCGATCCAGATCCCAGGGCTGCCCGTTGCCGATATAGCTATGCAGCTCCAAAGGGCGATATTGGGTTAAAACACCAACGGTATCGATCCCTGAATTGGTGCAATTGGAAAGAGGAAAATCAATGATGCGGTATTTCCCGCCGAAGGGAACAGCGGGCTTCGCCATCTCCTGCGTTAAAACATAAAGGCGGCTGCCTTGACCGCCCGCCAGCAGCATTGCCAGCATTTCTTTTCTTTTCATTTTGAGCGCTCCTCTCGTTTGATTGATTTTGGATAATATATGAGCTTGGACATAATTACATACCTATATTATACATCAAATTACATTAAAAGGAAAAGAAAATTTTGGCGAAAAGCAAAAATCCATTTAATGCATAAAAAAATGGAAAAAATATTGTTCAATATGCACAAATTATGAATTAAACAAAAAATAAAATAATGCAAAAGGAACAAACATCTTGACAAAACGGGGAAAATCGAATATCTTATATCTATGGTTTTATTTAATAGTAGAGAAATTGAATATAAAAACCCATTTGGGGCGATCCGCTGCGGGGAGCCGCTGACCCTCAAGATGGAGCTGCGTGATGAGCCTGCCTGCAAGCGAATCCGAGTGGTTTTTCGCTATGAAGAGGGGGAGCCGGAATACGGCTATCTGGAGCCGGCTGCAAAGGCGGGCTGCTTTGCGGGAACGATGCGGCTGCAAAAGGCAGGGCTTTGCTTTTATCGCTTTGAGGCGGAAAAGGAGGATGGCGGGCTGCTGTTTATCGGCACGCCCGATGGCATCCATGCCACCATTGCCGATTGGCTGCCCGAATGGCGGCTGACGGTTTATGAGCGCAGCTTTGAAACGCCGCAGGAGCTGGCGGGCGGAATTTGGTATCAGATCTTTCCCGATCGCTTTTGTAAGGGCGAAATGAAGCCGCCCCGCCCCTGCAAGGGCGCAAGGATTTACCATGAAAATTGGGCGGAGCGCCCGCTCTTTACGCAGGATCGTGCTGATTTCAAGGGCAATGATTTCTTCGGCGGCAATCTTAACGGCATCCGCGAAAAGCTGCCTTATTTGAAAACGCTTGGAATTGATCTGATTTATCTCAATCCCATTTTTGAAAGCGGCGAAAACCATCGCTACAGCACCGCCGATTACGAAGCCATCGATCCCCTTTTGGGCGATGAGGAGGATTTTCGCGCCCTTTGCCAAGCGGCCAAGGAGATGGGGATTCGCATTGTTTTAGATGGCGTTTTCTCCCATACCGGCGCTAATAGCCGTTATTTTAATAAAGAAGGATTGTATCCTGAGCTGGGGGCCTATCAAAGCGAGCAATCGCCCTATTATCATTGGTATCAATTTGAGGAATATCCGCAAAAATACGATTGCTGGTGGGGCTTTCCCGCGCTGCCCTGCGTTCAGGAAGAGGCGCCCGATTTTATGGAATATATCAACGGCGAGGGCGGAATTGCCGCCCGCTGGATGCAGGCAGGGGCTTATGGCTGGCGGCTGGATGTTGCCGATGAATTGCCGGATGTCTTTTTAGAGGCCTTTCGCAAGCGGGTAAAGGCGCGCAGCAAGGATAGCCTGATCATCGGCGAGGTCTGGGAAAATGCGGTGGAGAAGGTGAGCTATGGCGCCCGCCGCCGCTTTTTGCTGGGTCGCCAATGCGATACGGTAATGAATTATCCTTGGCTGGAGGCGATCGTTGCCCTGCTGAAAAGCGGCGATACCGCAGGCTTTTATAATGCGATTATGGATGTTTTGGAAAGTTATCCACCGCCCGCTTTGCGCTGCCTGATGAATATTTTATCCACCCATGATACCCCGCGGATTTTAAATCGGCTGGCGGCGGATCAGATCCCGCCCCGCGCCTTTCAAGCGGATAATTATCTTACCGCCGCTCAGCGGCAGCGAGGAATCGGGCTTTTGAAAAAGGCGGCGCTGCTGCAATTTACCCTGCCGGGGATCCCTTGCATTTTTTATGGAGATGAGATCGGGCTGGAGGGCTATGGCGATCCCTATTGCCGCGCTACCTACCCTTGGGGAGGCGGGGAGGATACGCTGCTCCAATATTATCAAAAGCTGGCGCAGGTACGCGGCGATTATCGCAAAGCCTTCGGCGGCAGCTTTGAATTTAGGCTCTGCGCCGGAAAGCGGCTGATCTTTGAGCGGGGCGGCGCCCTTTTGATTGCCATGAATTTCAGCGAAAGCAGCCTGCCCATCCAAGGCGAGGCGCTGCTGGAGGAGGGCTATGCAGGCGGAATGCTTGCCCCCGGCGGCTTTGGCATTTTTAAAAAATAAGAAAGGTTTTCAGGCGGCGCCTGAAAACCTTTTTTGATGGATTGCAAAATCGGGAAAAATGATTTAAAATAGTGGGTATGAAGAATAAAGTGATTGGAATTTTAGCGCATGTTGACGCGGGCAAAACAACCCTCGCGGAAGCCATGCTATATCGCGCGGGGAAGCTGCGTTCGCTCGGAAGGGTGGATCGCGGGGATACCGCGCTGGATACCCATGCCCTGGAGCGGGCAAGGGGCATTACCATCTTTGCCAGCGAGGCGGCCTTTCGGCTGGGTGATACCTCCTTTACCATGCTGGATACGCCGGGGCATGTTGATTTCTCCGCTGAAACCGAGCGCACTTTGCAGGTATTGGATGCGGCGATCCTTGTTATCAGCGGGACAGACGGTGTTCAGGCCCATACCCGCACTCTTTGGCGGTTGCTGGAGCTTTATCATATTCCCGCCCTCCTTTTTATTACGAAAATGGATTTTGCCCGCAGGGAGCGGGAGGAAATCCTTGCGGAATTAAAGGCGGAGCTTTCGGAGGGCTGCATTGATTATGAAACGGGCGGCGAGGAATTCGCTGTTTGCAAGGAGGCGCTGCTGGAGCAATATTTGGAGAAGGGCAGCCTTTCGGATGAAGCCATTGCCGAGCTGATGCGGGAGCGGCTGGCCTTTCCCTGCTTTTTCGGCTCGGGGCTGAAATTGGATGGGGTAGACCGACTGCTGGAAAAATTACCTGCGCTGGTCCCCGATCGGGCCTATCCCGCGCTTTTTGGCGGCAGGGTCTTTAAGATCAGCCGCGATGAGCGGGGCGAGCGGCTTACGCATATAAAGGTTACCGGCGGCAGCCTGCAGGTAAGGCAGGCGCTGGGCGAGGAAAAGATCAGCGCGATCCGCATCTATAACGGCGGTAAATATGAAACGGCGGAAACCGCGGAGGCGGGGCAGATCTGCGCTCTTTGCGGCCTTTCAGCCACCTTCGGCGGGCAGGGGCTGGGCTATGAGCGTGCTGCTGCGGAGCCCTGCCTGGAGCCTGTTTTGAATTATCGGCTGATTTTGCCCGCAGGCGCTGATCCGCAGGCGGTATTGCCCAAGCTGCGGCTGCTGCAGGAGGAGGATCCTCAGCTGCGCTTCAGCTGGGATGGCTTTTTGCAGCAGATTTATGTTAGCCTGATGGGCGAGGTGCAAACAGAAATTCTGAAGAGCATCATCCGCGATCGCTTCGATCTGGAAATCGGGATCGGGGAGAGCAGGGTGCTTTATAAAGAAACCATCGAGGCGATGGTGGAGGGAATCGGCCATTATGAGCCGCTGCGCCATTATGCCGAGGTTCATTTGCTGCTGCAGCCGCTGCCGCGGGGCGCGGGGCTGCAATTTGAAAGCCGCATCAGCGAGGATCTTTTGGAGCGCAATTGGCAGCGGCTGATTCTGATGCACTTAAAGGAAAAGCAGCATCTCGGCGTTTTAACCGGTTCGCCGATTACCGATCTTAAAATTTCCTTGGGCGCAGGCCGCGCCCATTTGAAGCATACCGAGGGCGGGGATTTCCGCCAAGCCACCTATCGGGCGGTAAGGCAGGGGTTGATGCAGGCAAAATCTATTTTGCTGGAGCCTTATTATCGCTTTCGGATCGAGGTCCCGGCCGAGCAGATCGGCCGCGCCATTAACGATATGCGCGCCCGCCATGCTACCTTCGAAAGCCCTGAGCTTGCGGGCGAGCTTTATTTGCTGGAGGGGCGGGCGCCGGTAACCGCCATGCAGGATTATGCCGCCGAGCTTGCTGCCTATTCGGGCGGCAGGGGGCGGATCTCCATGGCGGTAGAGGGCTATGATCTTTGCCATAATACCGAAGAGGTTTTGGAAAAATTCGGATATTCCCCCGAGGCGGATACCGAAAACACTCCCGATTCCGTTTTCTGCGCCCATGGGGCAGGCTTCAATGTGAAATGGAATGAAGTGGCCGATTATATGCATCTGGAAAGCTGCCTCAAGGCCGAGCGGCCGCAGGTCAATTATCGCAATCTGAATATCAGCGATAAGGAGCTGGAGGCAATTATGCTGCGCACCTTCGGCCCCATCCGCCGCAGGGAATACGGCATCGCAAAGGTGGAAACCGTTGCCCAACCTGCTGTAGCCGCCAAAGCGCCCGCGGGCAAAAGCCTTTTGATCATTGATGGTTATAATGTGATCTTTTGCTGGCAGGATCTCAAGGCGTTGGCGGAGCAGGATCTGGAGGCCGCCCGCAGTCGGCTGATCGAGCTGATGAGCAATTTCAGCGCCTATAAGCAGCTGGAAACGATTATTGTTTTTGACGGCTATCGGGTTGCGGGCAACAGCGGCGAGAAAGGCGAGCAAAGCGGCATCCGCATTGCCTATACCAAGGAAAATGAAACCGCAGATGTTTTTATTGAAAAGCTGATCGCGGGCATTGGTAAAAATGATAAGGTAAGGGTTGTTACCTCCGATGGCCTGATCCAGCTGACCGCCGTTCGGAAGGGCGTTTTGCGGGTGGCGGCCAAGGAATTCGAGGCGGAGGTGGAGGATGCTTTCCGCGAGATGCGCGCGCTGATCCTGGAAATTAATCAATAATAAAAGAAACGGTGCGAGGATGATCCTCGCACCGTTTTTTATAAAGATTTGCGATGCTCCTTGAGCATTTCGATGGCTGCAGTTTGCAAAACGGGGGCAACAGAGGGGGTGAAATTGGTTGTGCGAGCTTCGTAGCCGCCCTCCTCAAAGGCCTCGGTAGAGGGGAGATAGCCCTCGGCGCCATTGGCAAGGCAGGCGGTAAGGATAAAGAGCTCGGGGACTTCCCTGCGCAGAATATCTGCATATTCGGTAAAGGGCTCGCCGCCGTAGCCGATCAGCGCGATTTTGCCGAAGGCAATGATGGATACCGGCACCTTTTGCACCAGCGTTACCTCCTCCATGCAGGAGATGCGCCGCATTTCGCCGATCTCCGCCATGGTGAACTTTTTATTGGATTTTCCGCCGGCAAAGGCATTGGTATTGCTTTCCTGAAATTCCTTATAGGTTTTGATGCATTCATCCAGCCGATCAAGGCCGTTGGTATTGGAGGGGATGCGCTTCATTTCTACCTTGGCGGTCAGCTTGGAGGGGGCAACGGCGGTGGTTTTATCCCATAAGCCGATGGCAACATCTGCGATGGTTCGGCCCATATAGCGGCTGTATTCATAGCCTTTGTTGCGCTCGGCGGGGAGGGTGATATCGATATGGTTGGTATCGCCCTCGCAGCCGTTGATCAAAATGCAATGAACATCGGGCAGCGCCGCTTCGGTCATACGGCGAACAAAGCCCGGCCAATCGGCGGAGAATTTATTGCCCGCGATGACATCCGGATGGGTCTGGAAGCCTACCAGCGCAATATCCTTGGCGCCCTCGCGCTCAAATTTTACCAGCCGAACGGTATTATCGGCAGTGCCGAGGGGATGATCAATATCGCTGCAGGATCTGCCGGGATTGGTTTTGGTGGAGCCGTCCTTCATGCGGAAGCGGCGGATAAAGGATATCGGCTTGGGGGTTTCCTGCGCGGCGATGGAGGGCGCAGCCTCCTTCAGATCGTCCAGCGCCATTTGGGCAACATCGCAAAATTTACGCTCCAGAATGCCCTGATATTGCAGATCGGTAGGGCCGCCGATGCCTGCGGAGGTGGAGGTATGCTGATGGAGGGATTGAATGAAGATGCAATCCATCGGCAGGCCGGTTTTCTCGGCAATCAGGCTGCGGAAGCGATGCATCGCCTTTTCGATGGTATACATAAAATCACCGGTAATAATGAGGGCAGTGTTTTCACCATCGGAAAGCGCCAACGCATTCAGATAGATGGGATCCAGAATGCCATCGGAAATCCGAACGGTAAAATAGCCGGTCAGCTCGGTGCCCAGCGGGGGTGTTACGTCTACTCTTGAAAATCCTGCTTTAAACATTTTTATTCTCCTTTTTTAATCAGGAAGCAAAGCTTTCCTTTTTCAATGGTAAAAATATTGCCGCGCTTGCCGCTTTGCCGATCCTCCCAGCTTCCCTCCAATTTCAGGGAATAGGATTCATCGGTCAGATTGGAAACCGCAAGATAGGTTTCTTCGTTTACAAACATGGAGGCATAAACCTGCTCGGGTAGCGGCGAGAGGATCGCTTCGCAATCCCGCAGCTCAATATAAGCGAGGCTGTTTTCCGCCACCATCGGATGATAGAGGGCAAAAAAGCGGCTCCAGACCTCGAATTCGCTTGGATCATCGGGGATGGAGGACCAAAGGCTGTAAACATAAGGCCCATCGGGATGATCTTTCATATAACGATTGACATTGCGGAAAAACTCCCGCTCGTCGCCGTCATAATAAGTAACGTGGGGCAGATCGGTGTTGTTGCCTAAAATGGGGCGCCCTGTTTTGAGCAGCGGAAATTGCAGAAAGGGAATGGTATAGGCGAAATAATCCTCCAGCGTATGATCCGCGTTGAAATGGCGATCCTGGCAGGGCACAACATAGCATGGGTATTCCTTGCCGATCCCTGCCTGCTGCTCGGTAATCGCTTCGCCTACCCAAAGATAATCGTAAACCCGATCCTTGCAGGGGGCAGGATTATTGCGGTCGCAATGCAGCTTATATATACCGCCGCGCCGCTTGATCTCGCTGTAAATCAGGCTCAGCATATCCTCCACATCCGCATCATAGGCATCGGGCTCCATATGGCAATGGGTACCGGGGATATGGCCGTCGTAGCCCCAATCGTTAAAGATGCCATCAAAGCCGTAGCGATCCATTACCTCCAGCGTTTTTGGAATGATATAAGAGCGCCAGGCGGCGTTGCCGTGGTTCCCCTTGCGATAGCAAAAATAGTTGTCGCAAAAGGAGCGTTTAACGGAGGTGAATTCCTCTCGAAAATCGGGATCGTTTTCGGGAAAATAGCCGCTGGAAACATAGGCGATAACCCGAATGCCGAATTGATGGCAGAGCTCAATAAATTCTTTCATTCCCTCCTCGTCTACGGCGCTGAATTTATCGGCGCCGTAGAGGCGGCAGGCATCGTTCCAATCCTCATGGAGCTGGATCAGCGAAACGCCCGCCTCCGCCATTTTTCGGATTAAATCACGATCGTAATCGGTTGGCTTGGCAATGACCTTCGCGGGGTAATCCCCGAGGTTATAGATCGCTTGCCCTGCCAGATAATCCCGAATACGAATGCGGCGAAGATATTGGCGATTGCCGCGCTCGGCGCTGCGAATGTTTTCAATGCGTTTTTTTTGCATTTGCTCATTCATGAGGAAGCTTCTCCTTTTAAAACAGGCTGGTAAGGAATGAATTCCTTACCAGCCTATCATACTGTTTTTAATCATAAAAGTCAAGCAAGAGCAAGCATTTTTTGGATGCATTTGGCGAGATATTCGCCAAGAATTTGATAGCCCTCCGCTTGGAAATGAACCCCATCGCTGAAAAGCTGCTTGCATTCGGCCGAGCGGGCCTCCAGATCGATGATCGGAAGCGACATTTCCGCTGCAATTTCTTTAGCTGCCCGATTGCGCAGCGCTACCCGCTTTTCGGTAGCTTCATTTGCAACATGGGTGGTTAAAACGATAGCAAGGGGCGTTTTTGGAAAAAGCGTTTTTATAAAGCCGATCATCTCGCGATAGCGGGCGGGATATTCTCTTTCATCCTCAAGATGCCAGCCATGCAGCCCATTATTAAAGAGGATGCAATGGCAGGCAGGAAGTTGCGCTGCCAAAAGCTGAAGGGTTTGCTTGAAAAAGGGATTATCCAGCGCTTTGGAGCTGGCCAGCCCATCGATCCTTACCGCTTTATTCAAGGCGGCGGTTGCAATGGGGCGCAGCCCCCAGGAGATAGAATCGCCGATATAAAGAACCCGAGGGGTTTTAAAATCGTTTGTATGGTCGATCCATGTGCGGTCCCATTCGAGGGTTTCCAGCGGCGTAGTGCAGCTGCTTTCAAAGGTCATATCGTTTGCCATAGTGCGTACCCCCGATCAAATCTTTTTAAATAACGGGCCGTAGGCGGCGCAGGCGCGATAATCGGCTGCTTCTTTATCCATTCCGAAGGCATTCCATGCTGCAGGGCGGAAGATCTTTTCCTCGGGAACATTATGCATACAAACAGGGATCCGCAAAATGGAGCAGAGGGTAATCAGATCGGCGCCGATATGGCCATAGGAGATGGCTCCATGATTGGCGCCCCAATTGTTCATTACTTCATAGGCGGTCTTGAACGAACCCTCTCCGGTGCAGCGGGGGGCAAACCAGGTGCAGGGCCAGGTATAATCGGTGCGCTTCCAGAGGGTATCGGAAACCTCCTCAGGCAGGGCAACCGTCCAGCCCTCTGCAATCTGCAAAACAGGGCCGAGGCCTTTAACAAGGTTTAGCCGAATCATCGTTGCAGGCATTTCGGCGCGGGTTTCAAAGCGGGAGGAGAAGCCGCCGCCGCGGAAATAGCCAAGATCGGCATAATTCCAGGTGGTATGCTCCATAATCGCCTTTTGATCGGCCTCGGTCGTTTCATACCAAGGCTTCATCACGCTGCTGCCGCTTGCATCCTTGGCAGCGCCGTTGGCATCCAGGCAACAGGCGCCCGAATTGATCAGATGGATGACTCCATCAGCGGCCTTTGCTTTGCCTTCAATCTCATAGCCGGTTACCCGCTTGATGGCATCGCCGCTCCAATAGGTACGCACATCGGCAAACATCTGGGGCCGATTGGTCAGCAATTTTCCAAAGAGCATTCCCAAGCCGTTGAGTACATCATTTTCAGTAGCAAGAATATAAGGCTCCCGCGCACCGTTCCAATCGAAGGAGGTATTGAGCATTGCTTCGGGAAAATCGCAATTGGGGTAAAAATCGGTCCATTGCCGCTGCCCCTGGAAGCCTGCCGCGATGGCATTATGACCTACCGCCTCTTCCTTGCAGCCCTCGGGTAGCTTGGGGTTGCCGTTCATCAGATCTTTGATGATCAGCATCATCTTTACAACAAATTCCCAATCGGCATCCTTTTCGGCGCGGCTCTTTTGCAGCGCCTCGGGATTTTTATCAAAGCCCTCGATGCAGCGCTCCTTGACCCAAGCAAGGGCCTTTTCATATTCCGCATGGTCATAGATTTCCTCGGTCATGCGGCGGATGATTTCGACCTCGTCTACCGATTCAACCCGCATTCCGAGATAATCCTCAATGAAATCGGGATCGATAATGGAGCCGCCGATGCCCATGCAGATGGAGCCGATCTGGAGATAGGATTTACCGCGCATGGTTGCGGCGGCAACCGCCGCCCTTGCAAACCGCAAAATCTTTTCCGCGACATCCGCGGGGATGGAGGGATCATCGCAATCCTGCACCTCATGACCGTAGATGCCGAAGGCGGGCAGGCCCTTTTGAGCATGGGTGGCCAAAACCGAGGCGAGATAAACCGCGCCCGGCCGCTCGGTACCGTTGAAGCCCCATACCGCCTTGATGGTATCCCGCTCCATATCCATCGTTTCGGCGCCGTAGCACCAGCAGGGGGTAACGGTAAGGGTAACGGCAACCCCTGCCTTGCGGAATTTTTCGGCGCAGGCTGCCGCTTCGGCAACCCGCCCGATGGTGGTATCGGCGATGATGACCTTAACAGGCTCGCCGTTGGAATATTTCAAATTTTGCTCCAAAAGCGCAGCGGCGCTTTTGGCCATATTCATGGTTTGCACTTCCAGCGATTCCCGAACGCCTAAAACGCCTCTGCGTCCATCAATTGTGGGGCGGATGCCGATAACAGGATAATCGCCGATCAATCTGGATGTTGCCATAATTTATTCCTCACTTTTTAAAAAAATCTCAATTACCGGAATGGTTACCGGCGGTTTGCTTACCGGTAACAGAAAAGAAACCGTTCCTTTAGGAGCGGCAACCGTTGCCGGCTTCAGATGGTCTACCCGAACAATCGGGTCGAGAGTATATTGGATCTCGCTTGCATCGTGTAAAAATTGAGCATATTCAATCCGATCACCTAAGTTTTCGATATCGATCGCCTTGAAGGGATATTCCAAAAGATGGAGATAGAGGCGCTTGCCATCCTCGCTCTGGGTCAGTTTGCAACCGGCAGGGGCTTTGAATTTCGGTTCTGCTTTGGTGCAACCGTAGATGGAGCGGCTGTTGAAGTGCATCCAATCGCCATAGGCTTTTAAAGCGGCTTCTGCTCGGTAGTCGAAGGTGCCTCTTGAAGTGGGACCAACGTTCATGATCAGATTGCCTCCCATCGAAACGGTCTTGATCAAAAGTCCGATCAGCATCTCGGGGGATTTCCAGCTGGTTTCATCCCGATGGTAACCCCAGGAGCCGGAAAAGGTTTGGCAGGTCTCCCAAGGAACCAACTCGCCGGTTTCAAAATGGCGCGGCCAATCAGGAACCTGCTTTTGCTCGGGGGAGAAGAAATCCTGTTCCAAGCCGGTGCGGTTATTGATGAGAATATCGGGGCAAATCTCCCGCACCAAGCCGATCAGCTTTTCGGCTTCCCATTGATCTTTCAGTTTTCCGCCGTTAAATTGCATCCATTTAGGCGAGGTATAGGGAGCTCCGATTGTGAAGTTCTCATCATAAAGAAAGTCAAACCAGATGATATCAATCTTGCCGTAGTTGGTTAGAAGTTCCCGCACCTGATCCCGCATATATTGGGCGTAGATTGTCATATCCCGCCCTTTATCCTGTTCTGCGGCATCGGGATCATCCCGCCGGGGATGAACACGGTCAATGGGGAAATGCGGATGATGCCAGTCGATAAGAGAATAGTAAAAGCCTACTTTCAAACCCTCTGCCCGAAAAGCATCGGCATATTCCCGAACAAGGTCTTTGCCATAGGGAGTGTTCGTTACCTTATAATCGGTATATTGGCTGTCGAAAAGGCAGAAACCTTCGTGGTGCTTGGTGGTGAGAACTGCGTATTTCATTCCTGCCGCTTTCGCTTGCCGCGCCCATTCCCGCGGATCATAAAGATCGGGGTTAAAATGGTCGAAATATTTTTGATATTTTTCTTCCGGAATACGTTCATTGAATTTGACCCAGCAATCTCGCGCGGTCATGGCATAGAGACCGAAATGGATGAACATTCCGAACCGATCTTGCAAAAACCAGGAAATATCGCCGGGTGTTTTTTTGATTTTATAAGATGACATCATTCAGTTCCTTTAGAAAATAATTTTTCAGGCTTCTTGCTGATCTTTTAGTAAAATCTCAATTACCGGCACCAATACGGAGGGTTTGATGACGGGGAGTTTAAAGGAAACGGTATTTTCAAAGACGGTGGCTCTGGAGGCCCAGGCATCGGCGCGATATTTGGGGTCGCATTTATAGAGGATTTCGCTGCCGTCGTGTAAAAATTGCGCGTGCTCGATGCGGTCGCTCAGGTTCGCTACGTCTACATTGCTGAAAGAATAATCCAAAAGATGCAGATAAAGGCGCTTGCCGTCTTCACTTTGGGTCAACCGGCAACCGTTGGGGGCTTTAAATTGCTCTTCTGCCATGGTGCACCCGTAGATGGAGCGGCTGTTATAGCGCATCCAATCGGCGTAAGATTTTAAAGCAGCCTCGGCGCGGTAGTCGAAAACGCCCCGAGCAGTGGGGCCGACGTTCATAATCAGGTTGCCCCCCATCGAAACGGTCTTGATCAGGATGCCGATCAGCATCTCGGGGGATTTCCAGCTGGTTTCATCCCGATGGTAGCCCCAGGAGCCGGAGAAGGTCTGGCAGGTCTCCCAGGTTACCAACTTGCCGGATTCTATATGGCGTGGCCATTCAGGTAGTTGGTTTTGCTCGGGGGTGAAGATATCCTGCTCGATGCCGGCTCGATTGTTGATGATAATGCCCGGCGATAATTCTCTTGCCAGAGCAATGAGCTTTTCTGCTTCCCATTGGTCTTTGAGCTTGCCGCCGCCGAACTGCATCCAGTCGGGCGCGCGATAGGAGGGATTGGAAACGCTGTTGCCGTCGTAGGAAAAATCGAACCAGAGGATATCAATTTTACCGTAGTTGGTTAAAAGTTCCCGCACCTGATCCCGCATATATTGGGCGTAGATGGTCATATCCCGCCCTTTATCCTGCTCTGCGGCATCGGGATCATCCCGCCGGGGATGGATGCGATCGATGGGAAAATGAGGGTGGTGCCAGTCGATGAGGGAATAATAAAAACCAATGCGGATTCCCTCGGCGCGGAAGGCATCCACAAATTCCCGAACAAGGTCTTTTCCATAGGGAGTGTTGGTTACCTTATAATCGGTGTATTGGCTGTCGAAAAGGCAGAAACCTTCGTGGTGCTTGGTGGTGAGAACTGCGTATTTCATTCCTGCCGCTTTCGCTTGCCGCGCCCATTCCCGCGGATCATAAAGATCGGGATTGAAATGGTCAAAATATTTCTGATACTTATCTTCGGAGATTCGTTCGTAGGATTTGATCCATTCGTGCCGCGCCGGTAGGGCATAAAGTCCGAAATGAATGAACATACCGAACCGATCTTGCCGGAACCATTCGGTATCGCCAAAGGTGGGATGGATGGAGTGAAGGGACATGGCAAATTCTCCTTTATTTTTCATTTATTTTATGATAGCATATCGCTTGAAAAAGAAAAATAGAGATTTCGGCAATTAATATGGAAAATATGACGTTCATTTAGAAGGCTGATTGACAAATCTATAAAATATGCGGTAAAATAGAGAAAAAAACAAATCGAGGATGGAAAATATATCAATGGAACGCTATGAAAACAGATTGGTTTCCAAGGAATTGGATCGGCTGAATATCAATGTTTCCTGTATGTTTCGGGCAGATCTGGAAAAGGGGCGGAAATTCAGCGCCGCCAATCCCGGCTTTAATCGGCTCTACTATGTTCGATCGGGCAGTGGGCGCATTTTTTGCGATGGCCAAATCATTCCGATGGTAGCGGGAAATATTTATCTTTTGCCTGTCCATTCGGATTTTTCCTATGAAATCGATGCAGATATGGAAAAGATTTATTTCCATTTTAATTTATTGCGGTTTGATTATTCCGATCTGCTGCAATGCATCAGCGGTTGCACCTGCCTTTCGGGAAGAGCGGCGCTGGTGGAGCAAATGTTTGCGCTGGAGGCGCGCGGTGCCGAAATGGCGGCGGTATTGAAGATTAAAACCGCGCTGTTTCAGGTGGTGGCGGAGGTGCTGGAGCGCTATGCCGCCCGCCCTGCGGAAATCGAGCAATATAGCCCGCTGGTAAAAAAAGCGATCCGCTATGTGGAGCGCAATAAGCGCTTTGGGCTGAATTCCGCAGAATTGGCGGCTGCTCTTTTTGTTTCGGAAAGTACCCTGCGGCAGGCCTTTCGCCGTGAGGTTGGAATCTCTGTCGGTCGTTATGTAAATGAGCGGCTTCTCTTTACCGCCGAGCAGCAGCTGCGGCTGAGCAATCGCTCGGTAAGAGAAATTGCATCTTCCCTCGGATTCGGCGATCCGCTTTATTTTTCGCGGCTCTTTTCGGGGAGGTATGGTATGGCACCATCGGCCTATCGGAAGGTTGGCGGAAAATAAAAAAAGCTTGTGCAAGGGGAAGGGGAGTTGAGCTGCGCTTTGCGCAGCGCCGCAGAGAATAAAAAAGATTGTGCAAGGGGAAGGGAAGTTGAGCTGCGCTTTGCGCAGCGCCATGGAAGCAATGATTGAAGGAAGAAAGGGAAATAAAGCGAGTGGGGGAGGAGATACTCTGCGCTCAGCGTTTTTCCGACCGCCCCGGGCGGTGGCGGCAAAACTGCTGTGCTCGAGACACGGCAGTCTTCAAAGCCTATCGCGGCTTTGAAGCTACCTCAACGAACCTTTTTGCTTTGCAAAATGGTTCGATCTCTGAGGATCACCAAATAAAAAAAGAC
>JAZQDS010000020.1:0-37381 GCA_045546895.1 Eubacteriales bacterium
TGGCAAACTTCGCAAGACTTGTAAAAGTATAAAAAAACAGCCTCACTTAAAAGGCAATGGCCTTAACGGAAAATTTGAACGTACTTTCAATTCTAGTTAAGGACCAGCATTATTTGTACGTACAAACGTAGTTGGGCAGTAGCCCAAACCCACAGAACAACAGAAAAGAGAAGGTTCGTTTGAGTAACGAGTCTTCTCTTTCTTTTTGTCTGTTAAGTGATATGCTGACTAAGGTCAGCGTGATATTTTCTTTTGAAAAAACCTCGCCTGTGGCGAGATATTTACAAAAGAAAGTGATATTGAAGCCTTACGGCTTCAGTGATATTCTATTCGCTCATAAACTTGCGAAGCAAATATCACTCGGCGTAAGCCGAATAACACTGCGTAGCAATAGAACTCGCCGTAGGCGAATAGAACTGGCGTGATACTCCGTTAAGAGTATCACGCCAAAGTTTCGCGGTGTTTTTTAGGTTGATAAAATTACCGGTAATCGTTGATCGGCAATGATTTCATCGGGCTTGACGATGCAATCTACCGCTTCAATCTGCACCCCCTCTTCAGCTGCGTTTCGGAGCGCATCGCCGAATGCTTTATGGGTGGTATCGTTGGGCGCAACAGCGGTAACACCTTTCATCGCAATGATGAATAAAACCATCGCATTCCCTCCCTCTCCGGCGATGGCGGCGAGATGCTCCAAATGGCGAACCCCGCGCTCGGTAGGCGCATCGGGGAAGCGGGCAACGCCCCGATCATTGAGGGTAATCCCCTTGACCTCAATCCAGCATTCGCCATCTGCCCATTCTGCTAGGAAATCAAAGCGGTTGCTGCCGCGGCGCACCTCGCTGCGAAAGCGCGTATCGGCGGGGAAGAGGCCGCTTTGGGGCAGCCATTCGGCGGCGATTTTATTGGGCGCTTGACTATCGATATTGATTACCTGATCTGCATGCTCTACCGCGATCAGATCATAGGCGGTTTTGCGGGCGGGATTTTGGCTTTTCTCGCACCAAACAACGGCGCCCGGCAGCAGCAATTCCTTAAGCCGACCGGTGTTTTTAACATGGCAAATCTCCCGCTTTCCACCGATCTCAATTTCGGCAATAAAGCGATTGGGGCGAGCGATGAATATTCCTTTTTCGATGTTTTGATAATTCATACATCTATTTTATCATTTTTGTTTTGAAAAGAAAAGAAAAAATATTATTTTTGACTTTACATTTCATTGAATTATGTTACAATGATGGTAAATAATTTCATTTTGGAGGAAGAACAATGTTAAAAGCAGGCTTTTCGAGATTGGATGTAACCCCGCCCTTCGGTGCTGATATCTCCGGCTATTTTCACCGCCGTTTGGCAAAGGATATTCTGGATCCTATTTATCTTAATGCGGTTGCTGTTTCCAATGGGGAGGAAACGCTCCTTCTGATCGCCGTTGATTTTATCGGTATTCGCAGAAACTATATTGAAAAGATTAAAGCGGAGATCACTGCCCGCACCGAGCTGCCGGAGAAAAATATTTTTGTGGCGGCTTTGCATCAACATACTTCCTGCTGTTTGGATGATCAGCGCAATACACGCTTGCGGGATGAAGCCTATAAGGATGTTTTGATCCGCCGCTTTGGCGATGCTGCGCTGTTGGCTATTGCCGATCTGAAGCCGGCAAAGGTTGGAACCGCCGCATTGGAGGTGGCGGAGCCGATTGCTTTTGTACGCCGTTATTTTGCAGATGATGGGAAAGTATATACTAATCCCTCCAGTAAGTTGAAACTGACCGGCCGCTGCGCCGAGGCGGATAATACCATGCGCTTGGTTCGCTTTGCGCGGGAGGAGGGGAAGGATATTGCACTGATTAATTTTTCTACCCATCCCGATGTTATCGGCGGAGAGGGATTCTCGGCGGATTGGCCCGGATTTACCCGAAAATTTGTGGAAGAAGATCATCCGGATGTTGTCAGCATCTTTTTCACCGGCTGCCAAGGGGATAGCAACCATATTGATTTCTTCAAGCCTAAGGAGGAAAGGATGCATGGCGAGCGGTATGAGCATAGCGCTTATATGGGGCGGATGGTTGCCGATGCGGTAAATGCCGCTTGGGATCATACTGAGGAGCAGTCGGGAGATGCGATCTTTGCCGAGGAAGTCATTATCTATAATCGGACAAACACCGAAGGAATCGATGAATACGATCGCTATAAGGCTTGGTATGAGGATTATGAGGCTGGTAAGCTCGATCCTAAGCCCCATATCACAGAACTTGCATATGCAAGCCGAATCATCAAATTGAGAGAATCGGCTATTTTTCGCCCCGTTCCTTTGACGGTGATTGGCTTTGGAAATGTGGCACTTGTCGGTTTCGGCGGCGAACCCTTTACCGCTTATGGCGAGGCGATGCGCAACATTGTACCGGAGAAATTTGTTGTCTGTGTGGTCTGCGCCAATGGCTATGAGGGCTATTTGCCTACCGAAGAGGCCTTTGCCCAGGGCGGTTATGAAGCCAAAAGTTCTCTCTTTACCCCGAGCTTGGAACAAGAACTTTTCTCGGCGGCAAAAGAAATGCTTAAAAATAAATAAGAAATTGATAAGAGTGAGCTTTGGGCAATCCGGCTCGCTCTTATTTTTTAATAGATTTTTCACATATATATCTTTATTTTATTTAATATCTATGCTATAATAAAGTGAATAATAGTATGGAGAAGTATATAAAATGGTCATTTTAGGGATTGACCCCGGTTATGCAACCGTTGGCTATGGGATTTTGGAATATGAGCGCGGCCGCTTTCGGGTAATGGACTACGGCGCGGTAACAACCCCTGCAGGGCTTGATTTTCCAAGCCGTCTTCAAATCATTTATGAGGGGATCTGCGAGCTTTGCGATCGCTTCAAGCCGGATTGCATGGCGGTAGAGGAATTATTTTTTAATACGAACATTACGACCGGCATTCAGGTTGGCCATGCGCGGGGCGTGATTATGCTTGCAGGCCATCAAAAAGGGGTGGAGTTTAATGAGTATACCCCGCTGCAGGTGAAGCAAAGCGTTGTTGGCTATGGTCGGGCCGAAAAGCATCAGGTAATGGAGATGACCCGCCAGCTGCTGGGGCTGGAGCGAATTCCCCGCCCCGATGATGCCGCCGATGCGCTGGCGCTGGCAATCTGCCATGCTCATAGCGCAAAATCCAATCTGAATTGGCTGAAATAAAGGAGGAGCTTTTATGATTGCATCGTTAAGAGGCATTATTTTGGATAAAACCGCCGAATGTGTATTTTTGGAATGCGGCGGAGTGGGATTTCGGATCCTGCTCTCTCGCCATGGTATGGATCAGGTGCCTGCCGCCGGCAACGAAGCTTTTTTATATATTCATATGCTGGTAAGGGAGGACGCAATGGAACTTTTTGGGTTTCCCGATCCCGATGAAAGGGATTGCTTTAAGATGATTACCGGCGTTTCCGGTATCGGCCCTAAGGGTGCGCTGGCCATTCTTTCGGAGCTTACGCCCGATGAATTGGCCGCCAGCGTATTGATGGGGGATAAGGCCAATATTACCCGCGCCAAGGGCGTTGGCCCCAAGGCGGCGGAGCGGCTGATTGTTGAATTAAAAGATAAATTCAAGGGGATGACCCCGCTGCAGGTAAATACAGCGGCTTCGACCCCTGCTCAGGGTACCGCCTCCAAGAGCCTCGAAATTATCGAAGCGCTGATGGCGCTGGGGTTTACCCAGCCCGAGGCCAAGCATGCCGTTGCGGCGCTGGATTTGGAGGAGCTTACCGTTGAGCAGGCAATAACGCAAGCGTTGAAAGGATTTAGCTTATGATCGAGAGTGATTTTGAAAATCGGATTGTATCCACAACCTTTTCGGGGGAGGATAGTGATATTGAGGATTCTCTGCGCCCGCGCAAGATGGATGATTATATCGGTCAGGTAAAGGCAAAGGAAAATCTGAAGATTTATATTGAAGCCGCCAAAGGGCGGGGTGAAAGCTTGGATCATTGCTTGCTTTACGGACCGCCGGGGCTGGGCAAAACAACCCTTGCAGGAATTATCGCCAATGAAATGGGCGTTAATTTGCGGATCACCTCCGGCCCCGCTATTGAAAAACCGGGCGATCTTGCTTCATTGATTACCAATCTGCAGCCGGGCGATGTTTTGTTTATCGATGAAATTCATCGCTTATCCCGCGCGGTAGAGGAAGTGCTTTATCCCGCAATGGAGGATTATGCGGTGGATATTATCATCGGTAAGGGTCCTTCCGCCCGCAGCATCCGCTTGGATCTGCCGCGGTTTACTCTGATCGGGGCTACTACCCGCGCCGGCCAGATCTCAGCGCCGCTGCGCGATCGCTTCGGCGTTTTAACGCGGCTGGAGCTTTATAAGCCTGAGGAGCTGCGGGATATTGTTATCCGTTCGGCTGGGATTTTGGGAATTCCTGTTGATCCCGAGGGCGCCCTTGAAATTGCAAAGCGCAGCCGTGGCACCCCCCGTATTGTAAACCGTCTTTTAAAGAGAGTAAGGGATTATGCTGAGGTAAAGGGCAACGGTGTTATTACCCGCGAAATCGCGGATACCGCGCTGCAGGCGATGGAAATTGATGCTTTGGGCCTTGATTCCATCGATCGCAGAATGCTTACCAGCATTATCAAGAATTTTGGCGGCGGGCCGGTTGGCCTTGAAACCCTTGCTGCTACCATTGGGGAAGAAGCTATTACGCTGGAGGATGTTTATGAGCCCTATCTTTTGCAGATCGGCTTCCTTTCCAGAACCCCGCGCGGAAGAATGGTAACCCCCAATGCCTATCAGCATTTGGGGCTGCGCCCCGTGACCGAGAGATCGGATCAGATTCGTTTTGAGGAGATATAATAGCAATATGTGGATTGCAGATCAATGGAAAGATTATCAGCTGCTGGAAACCTCCGATGGAAATCGGCTGGAGCGGTGGGGCGATTATATTTTAGTGCGCCCCGATCCGCAGGCAATCTGGCAGGGCAATAAAAATCGCAATGAATGGAAGCATCCTAATGCGATCTACCATCGCTCCAATAGCGGCGGCGGGCGCTGGGAAATTCATTCTTTGCCTGAAAGCTGGAAGGTTCGATATCGGGATCTTACCTTTCGGATCAAGCCGATGAATTTTAAACATACCGGCATTTTTCCCGAGCAGGCAACCAATTGGGATTTTATGAGCGAGCTGATTCAAAAAGCAGATCGCCCCATTAAGGTCTTGAATCTTTTTGCTTATACCGGCGGCGCGACTATGGCTTGCGCCAAGGCGGGGGCATCGGTTGTGCATGTTGATGCATCCAAGGGGATGGTGCAATGGGCGAAGGAAAATGCTGCGCTTTGCGGGGTGGCTGATCGGCCGATTCGCTACCTTGTGGATGATTGCATGAAGTTTGTTGAGCGGGAAATTCGCCGCGGGAATACTTATGACGGTATTGTTATGGATCCCCCATCCTATGGACGGGGGCCGGGCGGAGAGGTCTGGCAGCTGGAGGAAACCCTCTATCCTTTTATGACGCGGGTAACGCAGCTGCTTAGCCCGAATCCCTTATTCTTTGTTTTGAATTCTTATTCTACCGGCCTTTCGGCATCGGTAATGGAATATCTTTTGCAGCTCACCCTCCCCAAAGGGCTGGGCGGCAGATTTGAAAGCGGAGAGATCGGGCTGCGGACTGCCGATGGTAAGGCATTCCCCTCCGGCTCGGTCGCGCGATGGTTTGCGGAGGAATAAATGGCAAAAATCATTGAGGTCAATCAATTGAATTTCGCATATCCTGCCGAGGAGGGCGCGCCCCAAAGCCTTGCGCTCCATGATATTAATCTGGAGATTGAGGAAGGGGAGTTTTTAGCAATCCTTGGTCATAACGGCTGCGGAAAAAGCACCCTCGCCAAGCATTTCAACGGAATTTTGAAAGCCAAGAGCGGCAGCGTTACCGTTCTCGGCATGGATGCATCAGACGATAAGAATTTGATGGAGATTCGTAAAAATGTTGGGATGGTATTTCAGAACCCCGATAATCAGATTATCGCAACGGTTGTTGATGAGGATGTTGCTTTTGCGCTGGAAAACCTCGGTGTGCCGTATCCCGAAATGGTAAAGCGGGTGGATGAAGCCTTGGAATTGGTTGGGATGTCGGAGCATCGGCATCGCGCGCCCCATTTGCTTTCGGGCGGCCAGAAGCAAAGAGTGGCCATCGCGGGTATTCTTGCAATGGCGCCGAAATGCATCGTTTTGGATGAGCCAACAGCAATGCTGGATCCCCAAGGGCGGCGGGAGGTTATGAAAACCATCCTGCGGCTGAACCGCGAGCAGGGGATTACCGTAATTTTGATTACACATTATATGGATGAGGCAATGCAGGCAGATCGTGTTATTGTTATGGGCGAGGGCGAGATTATTTTGGATGATTCTCCCAAGGCGGTCTTTCAGAATGTGGGGCTGCTTCATAGCCTCTCGCTGGATGTGCCGCAAACGGCGGAGCTGATGTTTGCATTGCGTCAGGAGGATATTAAGGTCCCCATCGCTGTTTTGGATGTTCAAGAATGTGTAAACGAAATATCGAAGCTGCTGGGAGGTGCCGAAAATGATTAAAACCGAGCATCTTACCCATTCCTATGGTCAGGGCACGCCCTTTGCAACAACAGCGATCGAGGATGTGAATATCCATATTAAAAAAGGGGATTATGTTGGTATTATCGGTCATACAGGCTCCGGTAAAAGTACCCTGATTGCCCATTTTAATGCAATTTTGAAGCCCACCTCCGGCAAGATCCTGATCGATGGCAACGATCTTTGGACTGCCGATAAAAAAGCAAGAATTCGCAATCGCTTTGATGTTGGCTTGGTGTTCCAATATCCGGAGCATCAGCTCTTTGAGGAATCGGTTTATAAGGATATTGCGTTTGGCCCCAAGAATATGGGCCTTTCTCCCGCGGAGATTGATCGGCGGGTAGAGCGTGCGTTGGAGTTTGTAGGCCTTTCTTCGTCCCTTTTGGAAAAATCGCCCTTCGAGCTTTCGGGCGGTCAAAAGCGTAGGGTTGCGATCGCGGGCGTGATGGCTCTGCAGCCGAAGGTTTTGATCTTGGATGAGCCGGCGGCAGGGCTGGATCCCAAGGGCAGGGATGAAATCCTTGCGCGGATCCGCGATTATCATCGGGAAACGAAGAGCACAGTGCTGCTGGTTTCCCATTCGATGGAGGATGTCAGCCGCAATGCCGATTCCATTCTGGTAATGAATAAAGGCCGCTGCGTTATGCATGATTCGGTTTCTGCTGTTTTTGATCGGGCGGAGGAGCTGGTTTCCATGGGGCTGGATGTTCCGCGGATTACCCGCGTATTTATCTCGCTGCAGGAGCAGGGTTATCCCGTTTCCCGTAATGTTTACACCGTTGAGCAAGGAAAGCAGGAATTGCTGCGTCTTCTTGGAAAGGAGGGCGGCGAGCATGCTTAAAGATATTACCTTGGGCCAATATTTTCCGGGAAAATCCTTTGTTCATCGGATGGATCCCCGCATGAAGCTGATCCTTACGGTTCTATATATCGTTTCCCTCTTCTTGGTCCCCGATTTTTGGGGATTTTTGGCGGTCGGTATAATAATCGGCTTGGTTATCGGCTTTTCCGGCATTTCTCTGAAGGTTGTTTTGCGCGGGTTGCGCCCGTTGCTGTTTATTATAATATTTACAGCCTTTTTCAATTTGCTTTATGGCGGCGGAGAGCCTCTCTTTCCCCAAATCAGCTGGTTGGCTTGGATCAAAACCGAAGGGGTGAAAAATGCCCTCTTTATGGTTATCCGCATCGTCTTATTGATCTTGGGCACCTCTTATTTGACCTATACAACCAGCCCTGTAATGCTTACCGATGCAATTGAGCGGCTGTTTCGGCCGCTGCGGGTAGTGCATTTTCCTGTTCATGAGCTGGCGATGATGATGTCGATCGCGCTGCGCTTTATTCCAACATTGATTGATGAAACCGATAAGATCATCAATGCGCAAAAGGCGCGCGGCGCCGATTTTGAAACAGGGAATATTCTGCGCCGCGCCAAAGCCTTGATTCCCATCCTGATTCCGCTGCTGATCTCAGCCTTCCGCCGAGCGGAGGAGCTGGCGGATGCGATGGAATGCCGTTGCTATCAGGGCGGCGAGGGGCGTACGCGCTATAAGGTTTATTCCTTCGGCTGGAGGGATTGGCTGGCGCTGGCGGCGATGCTTGCAATGCTTGCCGTAATTATCCTATTGCGGATCTTTTGATGTTTGAAAGGAATTTATGAGCAAACGACTGTTGTTGAAAATTCGATATAACGGCGCGGGCTTTGTTGGCTGGCAGGTGCAAAAGAGCGGCCGATCCGTTCAGGCTCAGATGCAGGATGCCATCGAGGAGATCTTTGGCGCGCGGGTAGGAGTTACCGGCTGTAGCCGCACTGATAGCGGAGTGCACGCAATGGAGTTTTGCCTTTGCTTTGATCCTCCGCGGCCGATGGAGCTGAAAAGAGTGGCCTTTGCGCTCAATTCCGTTTTGCCGGATGATATCAGCGTGATGTCTGCCGAGGAGGTGGATGAGGATTTCCATCCTCGGTATGATGCTGTGGCAAAAGAATATATCTTTCGTTTTTATGATGGTCCGCCCGATCCCTTTAAGCAGGGTGTTGCCTGCCATTCCAGGCGGCGGCTGGATGCCGAAAAAATGAATCGAGCGGCAGCAGCCTTTTTGGGTCGGCATGATTTTAATGCTTTTATGTCAACAGGCTCTAAAATTGAAGATACGGTTCGAACGATTTATTACAGCGGTGTGGAGCGCCGCGGCAGCGAGGTCATCTTTCGGGTGGTAGGCGATGGATTTCTTTATAATATGGTGAGGATTATGGCGGGCACTCTTTATTTCATTTCCCTCGGCCGTATTGATGAGGCGCAGCTGCCCGCAATTATTGCGGAGGGCAAGCGCGCCGCTGCGGGAAAAACAATGCCTGCCCATGGCCTTTATTTAAATCGCGTTTATTATGATGAAAAGGAGGTGCCGAAAAATGCGAAGAAAGCATGAAGTGAAAGAAGAAGCTGAGCAGCAAAATGAGGCTGCCCCGCGCTCTCAATCAACCTTGAAATATGTTCGCTATCTTCTTTTGCTGGTAATGTTAATGGTGGCGCTGGTCTTTCTGTTCTCTAATCGAGATCAGATTAATGGCGATAATTTTCGCCGCCTGATGGCAAAGATTGATATCGGCATTTCCGGCTCCGAAGCGGAGGCGGGAGAACTTTTCTTTAATAATATAGGTGATGGAGCTACGGTTGCCTATAAGGATGGTTTTGCCCATGCAACGGTAGAAAAATTAATTATTACCGATAAAAAGGGAACAGAATTTCAAAATGTTGCGCTGGGCTTTCGTAAGCCTGTTATTGCGGCAAACAGCCGCTATGTTATGGTTTACGATAGCGGCGGAACAGGGATTACTGTTGCTGATTCCTTTTCTGTTGTTTTTGAAACTCATTTGGAAAATCCCATTATTTCTGCCAAAATGAATAGTAACGGCAGCCTTGCGGTTGTAACCGAAGGGGAGGGATATCTGGCAAAGGTTTATGTTTTTGATTCCCGTTTCAGGGAAATCTATCGCTATCGCAGCCTTAATCGCTATATTCTGGATGCGGCCATCTCCAAGGATGAAAAATATCTTGCGGTTTCCGCTTTGAATATTGAGGGCGCGGATATTACCTCCGAAATTCTTTGCTTTAAAACCGGAAAGGAAAAGATCGCATGGTCTGCTGCGTTTGATGAATCGCCCTGCGTTCGGCTCTCAATGAAAGAGAACGGAACCATCTGCGCGCTTTTTGAATGGGGCGTTGCCTCCCTCAATCAAAAGGGGGAGGAGATCGGGCGTTATCGCTTTGATAACCAAGTGCTGCAATGCTATAATATCGATGATCCCGATGTGAATGTTTTTGCGGTCTCCGCCGCAGAAAACGGGGATACAACGGTAATTGTTTGCAATCATAAGGGCAAGGTGAAGGATCAGCTGGATCTGGATTTTTACGCTCTTCAGCTGGATTATTGCGATCGGCGGATTGCGGTGCGCGGGAATCGAAAATGCGCTGTTTATAATGCATCGGGAAAATGCCTTTGGGAGGATGAGCCCGATCAGGCAACCGATATTCTTTTTATGGGTAAAAATGCGGTTGTTGTTGTAAGCGAGACCAAATGTGTATATAATGCTATATAATATTTAAGAGGTATTTTGTATGGCAATTGTTTTAGATTTGATTGCGGTCGCGATCTTTGCGCTTTCAATTTTTTTGGCCTATCGCAAGGGCCTGATCCGTACGCTTTTTTCGCTGTTGGGCGGGATTGTTGCGGTAAGCCTTGCGTTTTCGCTGCTCGCGCCGGTTTCCGGCTGGGTAGAGGAAAAGCTGATCGGGCCCGCTGTGCATAAAACCGTTCTGACTGCGGTAAACGGCGCCCGCCCCGAGGGGGAATATGAAGAGGCGCTTGCGGCGGTGGATGTTGCGAGCGCGCTGCGGGAAATGCCCGATGGATTGCGGGATTTTTTGGATTCCATCCATGCGGATGTGGATGGGATTATTGCAGCGGCGGAGCAAAACCGCGCCAATACCCTTGCAGCCAAGGAGCAGCTGATTGATCAGATTGCTTCGCCGATCAGCGGCGCGATCAGCCGCGCCCTTTCAATGGTCGCAATGGTAATTATATTTTATTTATTGATGCTGGTAGCCAGCCGCTTGCTGGATGCCATCTTTCGCCTGCTGCCGATGGGAAAAACCATCAATCGGGTGGGCGGCGTCATTTTCGGTATTGTACGGGGCGGCTTGCTCCTGATGCTTTTTGGCGCAATTCTTTATTGGCTGGCGCAGGGAAATGTTTTGATCCTGCCTTCCCAGCTATCCAAAACCTTCCTGATCGAGCTTATCAATCAATATAATCCGATCCTGAATGTTTTTTGATTAAAAGGAGTTATTCATGCTTTGTGTAAAATGTAAAAAAAGAACAGCGGTTGTATTTGTGAGCCGAATGGATGGGCAAAAGCCGGTAAACGAGGGCTATTGCATCAAATGCGCCAAGGAAATGGGCATTCCGCAGGTGAATGAGATGATCAAGGGAATGGGAATGTCGGATGAGGATGTGGAGCAGCTTGCCGATGAATTTCAGCAGATGAGCGAGCAGCTGGGCCTGATGGATGAGGACGGCCTTGATTCTCAAACCGCGCCCTCCCTCCCTCCCTTTTTCAGCAAAATGTTTGGAAATGAGAGCGGGGAAGGAGCGCCCGCCGATGCCGGCGGCGAAAAGAAAGAAAAGGGCGAGAAAAAGAAGGAAAAGAAGCGCAAGATGCTGGAGCAATACGGCGTAAATTTGACTGCCCGCGCCCGCAATCAAGAGCTGGATCCTGTTATCGGCCGCGAGACTGAGCTTGGGAGAATGATCCGGATTCTCAATCGGCGTACCAAGAATAATCCATGCCTGATCGGCGAGCCCGGCGTGGGTAAAACCGCCATTGCGGAAGCCCTTGCAATTCGGATTGCCGCCGAGGAGGTTCCTGCCAAGTTATTGGATAAAGAGGTTTACCTCCTGGATCTTACCGCTTTGGTGGCGGGAACGCAATTCCGCGGGCAATTTGAGGCGCGGATCAAAAGCCTGATCGCCGAAGTGGTGGCGCTGGGGAATATCATCCTTGTTATTGATGAGATTCATAATCTGGTTGGAACAGGGGATAGTGAAGGTACCATGAACGCCGCCAATATCCTGAAGCCCGCTTTATCCCGCGGGGAAATTCAGGTAATCGGCGCAACAACGCTGAAGGAATATCGCAAATATATTGAAAAAGATGCGGCGCTGGAGCGGCGGTTTCAGCCCGTTCTTGTGGATGAGCCCTCGCTGGAGGATACCATCGAGATTTTGAAGGGGTTGCGCCCGCGCTATAGCGAATATCATCATGTTGAAATTCCCGATGCGCTGTTGGTGCAGGCGGCGCAGATGTCGGAGCGATATATTACCGATCGTTTTCTGCCCGATAAGGCTATCGATCTGCTGGATGAGGCCTGCAGCGGCGCTTCTCTTGAGAATGTTGCTCAAAATAAGCAGATCCGTAACCTGCGCAGGCTTACCGAGATTGAGGCGCGGCTGAACGCCCTTTCCGAAACCGAGCAAAATGACGAGGTATATAAAGAACTGGCCGAGCTCAATAGCGAAAAATGCCGGCTGGATGCGGAGCAGCTTTCCTTGGGAGGTGCACCCGATGCGATCCTGACCTTTGATCATCTGGCTTATGTTTTGGAGCTTTGGACCGGCATCCCCGCTGCTAAGATCAAGCAGCAGGAATTTGAAAAGCTCAATCAATTGGAGGATGTCTTAAAAAGCCGGATTGTTGGTCAGGATGAGGCAATTGCGAGCGTTGTTCGCGCCATTAAGCGGCGGCGGGTCGGCGTTTCCATGAGCAAAAGCCCTGCCAGCTTTATCTTCACAGGTCCAACAGGCGTTGGTAAAACCGAATTGGTGCGCCAGCTTTCCAATGCGCTCTTTGATAGTACCGAGGCATTAATTCGGGTGGATATGAGCGAATATATGGAAAAGCATTCCGTTTCCAAGCTGATCGGTGCGCCTCCGGGCTATGTTGGCTATGATGATGCGGGCCAGCTGACTGAAAAGGTACGGCGGAAGCCCTATAGCGTCATTTTGTTTGATGAGATTGAAAAGGCCCATCCGGAGGTTCTGAATATTATGCTTCAGATGCTGGATGACGGCAAGCTGACCGATGCGCAGGGCAGAACGGTTAATTTTGAAAATACCGTTATTGTTATGACAACGAATGCTACCGCCGATACTTCGAATGCCACCGGCTTTAATCGCAGCGAGGCGGAGCTGGAAAAGGACCGCGCAACCCGCGCATTGCTGAAATTCCTGCGGCCCGAATTTATTAATCGGGTAGATGAGGTCATAACCTTCCATCCGCTGGAGCGGGCAACGATCCGCGCCATTGCCGATATCATGATCGGCGATCTGCGCAAAAGCCTTGCAATGCGGGGGATGGAGCTGATTGTTGAGCCGCCGGTATTGGATTATCTGGCGGATAACGGCTATGATCGAAAATTCGGCGCCCGCTCCCTGAAAAGAACCATTCAGCGGGAATTGGAGGATCGGATAGCGCAAGGGCTGATCGATCGCTATGATCGGGATATCCGCACCGCCCTTTGCTTTTTGAGCGATAAAAAAATATGTGTGGATTTGGTATAAAAAATGCTTGACATTTTCCCTCGAGTTTTGTATAATAAGCGAGTACCTATAAGTTTAGGACTGTTGTCAAAGCGGAGGGAGGGAAGACCAAATGGCAGAAATCCGCATTAAGGAAAATGAATCCTTGGATAGCGCGCTCAGAAGATTTAAGCGTCAGTGTGCGAAATCCGGCGTTCTCTCCGAGATCAGAAAGAGAGAGCACTACGAAAAGCCCAGTGTAAAGAGAAAGAAGAAGTCTGAAGCAGCCAGAAAGAGAAAGTATTAATCTTTTTGGGTGTCAGGCATTTGATATCTCAAAGCTATGCCCGCATTCTCGGAATGCGGGCATTTGTTTTTTTGAAAGGAGATGGCTGAAATGAAGATAGAGCATCCGTTTCCGCCCCTTTTCGATGCCCGCTCGGAAATCCTGATTCTTGGGAGCTTTCCCTCGGTAAAATCGCGGGAGCAATTATTCTTCTATGGTCACCCTCAAAATCGTTTTTGGGAGGTTTTAGGCGCTGTTTTCGGGGAGGAAGCCCCGATAACGATTGAGGAGAAAAAAGCGTTTCTTTATCGAAATAAAGTGGCTCTTTGGGATGTTATCGCCTCCTGCTCCATTGAGGGCAGCGCCGATAGCAGCATTAAGGATGCGGCAGCCAATGATATTCGCCCGATTTTGGCGGGAAGCGCCGTTTCAAGAATTTTTGTGAATGGCGGGGCAGCGAAAAAACTTTATGACCGCCATATTTTTCCCGTAACGCGAATAGAGGCGATCTGCCTGCCTTCAAGCTCGCCTGCCAATGCGGCATGGAGCCTTGAACGGCTGATAGAGGCTTGGCAAATTATCAAGGAAGGAAATTCGAATGAAAAAGGAATTTGATATATCGGGTATGAATTGCGCGGCCTGCGCCGCGCGGATCGAGCGTGTTACGCGGAAGATCGAGGGGATTGAGAGCGCGTCTGTCAATCTCGCGGCCGAGCGGCTGGTGGTGAGCGGCGATGGTGCGGCCATGGCTGCGGTCACCTCCGCTGTGGAGCGCGCAGGCTTCGGCATTACGCCCCATAAAAAGGGGCCGCCGAAAGCTGATAAGAATTTGCAGCGTGTTCGTGCCTTGCGGCGGCGGTTGATCGGCGCGGCAGCCCTTGCATTACCGCTTTTTTATCTTGCCATGGGGCCGATGATTGGGCTATGGCTGCCTGATTTTATCGCGCCTGCGCTCCATCCCTTGCGCTATGGTCTGGTGCAGATGGGATTGGCGCTGGCGGTAATGATCATCGGCAGAAAGTTCTATACCGTTGGCTATTCCGCGCTGTTTCGCGGCGCGCCGAATATGGATAGCCTGATCGCGATCGGAACGACCGCTGCTTTTGGGTATAGCCTTTATTCCTTATGGCGGATCGCGCAAGGGGATGCCCATGCAGTGCATCAGCTTTACTTTGAATCCTGCGGCGTAATTATAACCCTGATTTTGTTGGGGAAAACGTTGGAAACGATTGCCAAGGGGAAAAGCTCGGAAGCGATCAGCAAGATGGCAACCCTTGTTCCGAAAACCTGCTTTGTGATCCGCGATGGCGCTGAATTGGAGGTACCTACCTCCAAGCTGCGTTCGGATGATCTTTTGATTTTAAAACCGGGTAGCCGCATCCCTTGCGATGGAATTGTTGTGGGCGGTCATTCGGTGGTGGATGAATCGATGCTTACCGGCGAGAGCCTGCCGATCGAAAAGAATGAAAACGATCGGATTTATGCCGGCTCGATCAATCTGAGCGGTGCTTTAACCGCCTCGGTCAGCGAGATCGGCGAGGAGACCGTTTTGGGCGAAATGATTCGGATGGTGGAGCAGGCGCAGGGCAGTAAGCCGCCCATTGCGCGGCTGGCCGATGTCGTTTCGGGCTATTTTGTTCCGATTGTTATGGCAATCGCCTTTATTGCGGCAGCCTGCTGGAAATGGAGCGGCGAAAGCTGGGGTTTTGCTCTCTCCATCCTTGTTTCGGTCTTGGTAATTGCCTGCCCCTGCGCTCTTGGTCTTGCAACCCCTACCGCCATTATGGTAGGGATCGGCAAAGCGGCAGAAAACGGTATTTTATTTAAGAGCGGTGAGGCGGTAGAGCAGCTCCATGCTGTTGATACCATCGTTTTGGATAAAACAGGCACCTTAACCATGGGCAAGCCGCAGCTTACCGATTTAATTCCTGCCGAGGGCTTTACGAAAGATACGCTGCTCGCTTTGCTGGCGGCTGCCGAGCGCGGCTCAGAGCATCCTACCGCCAAGGCGATTTTAGCGGCAGCACAGGAAATGGAGCTTTCCTTGGAGCAGGCGGAGCAATTTGAATCAATTGCCGGGCGGGGAATTCGCGCGGTTGTTGGAAAGAAGCTCATTTTAGCGGGCAATCGGCGGATGATGGAGGAAAACGATATTTCCTTCTCTGCTATTGAGGCAGCAGCGGAGCAGCCGGAAAACGAAGGGAAAACTCCGATTTTTATTGCTGTTGACGGTCAGGCCGCAGGGATTGCCGCGGTGGCCGATGCTTTAAAGCCCGATAGCGCCGCTGCGGTGGCGCAGCTGCGAGCGCAGGGTATACAGGTGGTTATGCTTACAGGGGATTCCCGCAAAACCGCCGAAGCCATTGCCAAGGAGGCCGGGATCGATAGCGTTTATGCCGAGGTTCTTCCGGCTCAAAAGGCTGAATGGATTCAAGCCTTCCAAAAGGACGGTGCGCGGGTTGCTATGGTGGGCGATGGAATCAATGATGGGCCTGCTCTGGCGCTGGCGGATGTTGGCATCGCCATCGGCTCCGGTACGGATATTGCCATGGAATCTGCCGATGTTGTTTTGATGGGCGAGGGATTGAGCGGTGTTTCCTGCGCAATGGAGCTTTCCCGCCGCATCATTCGTAATATCCGCCAAAATTTGTTTTGGGCGTTCGGATATAATGTTCTCGGGATTCCCGCCGCAGCCGGCTTGCTTTATCTTTTCGGCGGTCCGCTTTTAAATCCGATGATCGGCGCTGCGGCGATGTCGCTATCATCGGTATCGGTTGTAACAAATGCTTTGCGATTAAAAGGAGGAAAAATCAATGGAGTTAAAGGTAAACGGAATGATGTGCATGCATTGCGTAAACAGCGTAAAGGATGAGATCGGCGCGATGGAAGGTGTAGGCGGGGTTGAAATTGATCTCCCCACCAAGATGGTTACCATTGATGCTGATGAGGGTCTGAAGGCAAAAATCATCGATGCCATCGAAGCGCTGGGCTTCGAGGTTGAGAAATAAGGATGAAATATCAGAATTTATCGGATGCGCTGGCCGATCGGATCGCTGCCGATCGTGTTGCCGGCAAATTGCCCGCGGTCGCCTTTGATGAGGCTAAGGTAATCCGCCGCAATGAAGAACGGGACCGCGCGACTATCTGGCGCCCTGCTTTTGTTCGGGATATTGATAAAATTCTGCATTGCCCTTATTATAATCGGTATGCGGATAAAACGCAGGTCTTCTCCTTTTATAAAAATGATGATATTACCCGCCGCAGCCTTCATGTTCAGCTGGTTTCCCGCATTGCCCGCACCATTGGCAAAGCATTGGGGCTGAATTTGGATTTGATCGAGGCGATCGCTTTGGGTCATGATATCGGCCATACGCCCTTTGGCCATGCAGGCGAGCGTTATCTGGATGCCCTATATCAGCAGCATACCGGGCGGCGGTTCAGCCATAATGTTCATTCGGTAAGGGTATTGGATCAAATTTTTCCTTATAATATCAGCCTGCAAACGCTCAGCGGTATTGCCGCTCATGATGGCGAATTGGAGCTGAGTGAATATGCGCCGCGCCCCTTGGAGGGCTTTGCGGCGCTGGATGCAATGCTGGAGGAATGCTATCTGGATAAGGGCGCGGTGAAGCGCTTGGTGCCTTCAACGCTGGAGGGCTGCGTTATGCGCATTTCCGATATTATTGCCTATCTGGGCAAGGATCGGCAGGATGCGGAGCGCGCCGAGCTGATTTCCAATAGTTCCTTCGAGGATGGGGCCATCGGCATCCATAATGCCGAGATCATTCATAATTTGATGGTCAATATTATTGAAAATAGTTATGGAAAGCCCTATATCAAAATGGATCAGCGCCATTTTGAGGCGCTCAGTAAGGCAAAGATTGATAATTATCAGCTGATCTATCGCCAATCGGCGGTGGAAAAGGATCTGGATGAAACGATCCGTCCGATGATGGCGGAGGTTTATGATCGATTGCTGGCCGATCTGCTGGCGGGAGATCAGAGCTCTCCGATCTTTACCCATCATATTGCTTATGTTAATCGCGCCCATTATCAGCGGCTGCGCCCCTATGAGGAAACAGAGCCTAATCAGCTGGTGGTTGATTACATTGCGAGCATGACCGATGATTATTTCATTGATCTGTATCGCTATCTTTTCCCCGAGAGCAAGCGAAAAATCGAATATAAAGGCTATTTTGAGGCATAAAAAAAAGACCCTTTCGGGTCTTTTTTTTATTATATTTTTTCAACACCAAGGGTAACCTTTTTGCCGTTGATATCCCAATCCTTGGAAAATTCGGGCGCTTTTTGGTTTTCCTTCAATGCATCGGCGAGGGTGCTTTCGGCAACCTCCTTGAATTCCTCTTTCAGCAGGGTCAGCAGGTCCTCATTGCCATCAATATAGATCGCAATGTGATCCGTAACCTCAAATCCGCTTTCCTTCCGCATGGTCTGGATCTTGGAAATGATCTCGCGAACAAAGCCTTCGCGGATCAGCGCATCGGTCAGGTTGATATCCAAAACAACCGTTACGCCCTTATCCTTGGCGGTATAGAAGCCTTCCTTTTGAGCAATGCTGATCAGCAGATCCTCTTCCGCCAGCTTAACGGTGCCGCCGGGCAGATCCATTACGATCGCCCCGCAATCATCCAGCTCCGCCTTGGCGGCAGCGCCATCCAGCTCTGCCAGCGCGGCGCGGATTTCATTAAGCTGCTTGCCGTATTTGGGGCCAACTGTTTTAAGCTGGGGCTTAAATTCATAGGAAACGAATTCTGCAAGGCTCTCCTTGAAGCAAACCGCCTTAATATTCAGCTCATCCTTGATGATTTCAATAAATTCATCCGCCAGCGCATCCTTGCCTTCAACATACATGCAAGCCAGAGGCTGACGATTCTTTCTGCCGGAGCCGTTGCGGGCGGCGCGACCCAAAACAACGATATTGAGCAGCTGATCCATCGATTCCTCAAGGGCGGTATCAATCCGATCTTCCTCGATTGCGGGGAAGGAGCAAAGATGAATGCTTTCGGGCGCATTGGCATCAATGCTGCGAACAAGATTTTGATAGATGTTTTCCGCCATGAAGGGGATCATCGGCGCTGCTGCCTTTGCGGTAACGACCAGCGCGTGATAAAGGGTCATGTAAGCAGCAATCTTATCGGCGGGCATTTCGGGCACCCAATAGCGCTCTCTGCCGCGGCGAACATACCAATTGCTCATATCATCAACAAAGCTTTCCAGCGCCCGCGCAGCCTCGGGAATACGATAGTTTTCAAGGTTGCGGTCAACCTCTTTGACCATGGTGTTGAGCTTGGAGAGCAGCCAACGATCCATAACCGTCAGCGCGCAATCGGCAAGGTTATATTTCGTTGCATCAAACTGATCGATGTTTGCATAAAGTACAAAGAATGCATAGGTATTCCAAAGGGTACCCATGAATTTGCGCTGTCCCTCGGTAACCGCCTTGCCATGGAAGCGATTGGGCAGCCAGAGCGCGGAGTTGGTATAGAAATACCAGCGAATGGCATCGGCGCCGTAGCTTTCCAGCGCTTCAAAGGGATCGACCGCATTGCCCTTGGATTTGCTCATCTTCTGGCCGTTCTCATCCTGAACATGGCCTAAAACGATAACATTCTTATAAGGTGCTTTATTGAAGATCAGGGTTGAGATTGCCAGCAGGGAATAGAACCAGCCGCGGGTCTGATCCACCGCCTCGGAAATAAAATCGGCGGGGAATTGCGCCTCGAAAAGTTCTTTGTTTTCAAAGGGGTAATGATGCTGGGCAAAGGGCATTGAGCCGGAATCAAACCAGCAATCGATAACCTCGGGAACGCGATGCATTTCCTTGCCGCAATGGGGGCATTTGATGGTAACTGCATCGATAAACGGGCGATGCAGCTCGATATCCTCGGGGCAATTATCACTCATTTCCTTCAATTCGGCAATGCTGCCGATGGAATGGAGATGGCCGCAATCGCATTGCCAGATATTAAGCGGAGTACCCCAATAGCGGTTGCGGGAAATGCCCCAATCCTGAACATTCTCCAGCCAATCGCCGAATCGGCCCTTACCGATGCTTTCGGGAATCCAATTAATGGTATTATTATTTCGGATCAGATCCTCGCGAACCTCGGTCATTTTAATGAACCAGGATTCTCTTGCATAATAGATCAGCGGGGTATCGCAACGCCAGCAGAAGGGATAATCATGCTCGAATTTTGGCGCATCAAAGAGCAGGCCCGCCTGATCCAGATCGGTCAGCACCATCGGATCGGCTTTCTTAACAAAGATGCCCGCATAGGGGGTTTCCTCGGTCAGCTCGCCTTTGCCGTTTACCAGCTGAACGAAGGGAAGATCATATTTACGGCCCACATTCGCATCGTCCTCACCAAAGGCGGGGGCAATATGAACAATGCCGGTACCATCGGTCATGGTAACATAATTATCGCAGGTAATGAAATGACCCTTCTTTTGCTGCTTTTCGCAGATGGGAGCAACAAAATCAAAGAGCGGCTCATATTCCTTATATTCCAGCTCGCTGCCCTTGAATTGCTCCAATACCTCAAAGGCGGGGATATTTTCATCCCCCAGCTTGCCCAAAACCTTTTCGGTAAGAGCTTCCGCGATGTAATAGGTATAGCCATCGGCGGCCTTTACCTTTTCATAGGTCTCAAGGGGATTTACGCAAAGGGCAACATTGCTCGGCAAGGTCCAGGGGGTGGTTGTCCAGGCGAGGAAATAGGCATCTTCGCCCTTTACCTTGAAGCGAACAACCGCGCTGCGCTCCTTTACCGCTTTATAACCCTGCGCTACCTCATGCGAGGAAAGAGGAGTTCCGCAGCGGGGGCAATAGGGAACGATCTTAAATCCCTTATAAAGCAGCTTTTTATCAAAGATCTGCTTGAGCGCCCACCATTCCGATTCAATGAAGTTATTATCATATGTAACATAGGGATCTTCCATATCGGCCCAAAAGCCTACCGTTCTGGAAAAATCCTCCCACATTCCTTTGTATTTCCAAACGCTCTCTTTGCAATAGCCGATGAAAGGCTCAAGGCCGTATTCTTCGATCTGCTCTTTGCCATCCAGCCCGAGCATTTTTTCAACCTCCAGCTCAACCGGCAGGCCATGGGTATCCCAGCCTGCTTTACGGGGGACCATGCAGCCTTTCATGGTGCGATAGCGGGGAATCATATCCTTGATAACGCGTGTAAGAACATGGCCGATATGGGGCTTTCCGTTGGCAGTCGGAGGGCCGTCATAAAAAACATAGGGCGTGCCTTGGGCGCGGCTTTCGATGCTTTTCTCAAAAATTTGCTCCTCGCGCCAGAATTTCTCAATTTTCTTTTCCTCCTGAACAAAATTCAGGTTGGGGGATACGCTCTTATACATTGCGCTTTTCTCCTTTTCGAAAATAAATAAACGCCCCCACCCTGCAAAACAGGATGAAAGCGAATCTCTTCCATAAACCACCTATTGCATGCAAACCATCATTTGCAGCCCCGATAACGCCGGGGGAGCGGAATAACTTAGTAACCTCAAGGCGTTCAGCTTTCAACTCGGGAGTGATTTTCTTCTTTGCCTAATCCCGCCGAACTCACACCTTCTTCGGCTCGCTTTGGGTTTCGCGCAAAACTTACTTTCTCCGTCATCGTCTTTAAACTTTATTTATTTTATCATATATAAGTATTAAAAGTCAAGGGCTAAAATCTTTGCGTTGCTATTGACATTTACAAGCATATATGATAACATATGAATAGTTGTTCATATGAATGGAGGTTCATATATGGATCATCATAATCATGCTGAAAAATTGGCGGCGGTGCGGGCGAAAATGCCTGCTGATGAGCTGCTTTGCGATCTCGGCGATTTATTTAAGATCTTTGGGGATACAACCCGCATCAAGATTTTATTTTCGCTGTTTGAAGAGGAGCTTTGTGTTTGCGCCATTGCAGAGCTTTTGGGAATGAATCAATCAGCGATTTCCCATCAGCTGAAGGTATTGAAGGATGCAAAGCTTGTTTGCTCCCGTAGGGAGGGAAAAACCGTTTATTATTCGCTGGCCGATGATCATGTGAATTTGATTATCAGCCAGGGATTTAATCATTTGATAGAGGAGAATGAAATCGTGAAGAAAACATATCGTCTTGAAGATCTGGATTGCGCGCATTGTGCCGCAAAAATGGAGGATGGTATCCGCAAGCTGGAGGGCGTATCTGCCGTTACCATCAATTTCCTTGCGCAAAAGCTGATAGTCGAAGCGGAGGAAGAGCGGCTGGATGCAATTATGAAAGAGGCTGCAAAGATTGTAAAAAAAATCGAGCCCGATTGCCGTATTGTATTTTAAGGAGCAATAAATGAGCAGAAAGCAAAAAAAGATGCTGCTGCGCGCGGCTTTGGCCCTGCTGCTTTGGATTGCCGCTTGGCTTTTGCCGATCGCGGGCCTTTTGCGGTTCGCTGCCTTTCTTTTGCCCTATGGAATGATCGGCTATGATGTTTTATGGCGGGCATTGCGCAATATCCTGCGCGGGCAGGTTTTTGATGAAAACTTTCTGATGGCAATTGCTACCATCGGTGCGTTTGCAATCGGGGAGTATCCGGAAGCGGTTGCGGTGATGCTGTTTTATCAGATCGGTGAGCTGTTTCAAAGCATTGCGGTCGGCCGCAGCCGAAAATCCATCGCTGCCTTGATGGATATCCGCCCCGAAAGCGCGAATGTTTTAAGGGATGGGAAGGAGCTTTGCCTTCCGCCCGAGGAGGTTGCGGCAGGGGAGGATATTTTGATTCGCCCTGGCGAGCGTGTGCCGCTGGACGGCATTATTCTGGAGGGGCAAAGCAGCTTGGATACCGCGGCGCTTACCGGCGAATCAATGCCTCGCGATTGCGTAGCGGGGGATAAGATCCTGAGCGGCGCTGTTAATTTGAGCGGTGTATTAAAAGTGCGTGTGGAAAAATGCTATGAGCAAAGTACCGTTGCGCGGATTTTGGAGCTGGTGGAAAATTCTGCGCTCAAAAAGGCGCGCGCCGAGCGGTTTATTACTCGTTTTGCCCGTTATTATACTCCATGCGTTGTGATCGGTGCGTTGCTGATCGCCTTAGTTCCGCCGCTTTTGATGGGCGGCTGGGCGGAATGGATACGCCGCGCATTAATCTTTTTGGTGGTATCCTGCCCCTGTGCGCTGGTGATCTCTGTACCGCTCTCCTTTTTCGGCGGGATTGGCGGCGCTTCCCGCAAGGGAATTTTGATCAAGGGCGCAAATGATCTGGAGGTGTTGGCCAAAGCAAAGGTTATGGTCTTTGATAAAACAGGCACATTGACCTGCGGTGAATTTCAGGTGACTTCAATTCGTCCCTGCGGATGCAGCAAGGAGGAATTGCTGGTGCTTGCGGGGGGATTGGAGCAATATTCCAAGCATCCCATCGCTGCATCGATCCTGCGCGCCTGCAAGGATATGGCGCTTCCTGCGATCGAATCGGTAGAGGAGCTTGCGGGCAAAGGGCTGCGCGGCTTGCTCGGCGGCGAGCAGATTTTGGCGGGAAACCGCGGATGGATGGCGGAAAATAATATTGATCTTCCCGCAGAGGCTGCGAGCGGAACAATGGTTTATATTGCAAAAAGCGGCCGCCTGATGGGCGAGCTGCATATCGCTGATGCGCCTAAGCCCGAGGCGTCTTCTGCATTGAAGGCGTTGCGAAAATGCGGTATTCAAAAAGAGATTATGCTCAGCGGCGATGATCGCATCATCGGGGCAGCCATCGGAGCAGAGCTCGGGCTGGATGAATCTATTTGCGAATTATTACCCCATCAAAAATTGGAGCAATTGGAGCGGATTTTGCAGCAAAAACCGCAGGGTTCCTCGGTTGCGTATGTTGGCGATGGGATTAACGATGCCCCTGTTCTTACCCGCGCCGACATCGGCATTGCCATGGGCGCGCTGGGCAGCGATGCAGCGATTGAAGCAGCTGATATTGTATTAATGGATGATCGGCTGGATCAGTTGGAAGAGGCGGTGCGGCTTTCCCGCCGCACCATGCGGATTGTTCGGCAAAATATCATCTTTGCATTGGGTGTAAAGGGGTTGGTATTGTTGCTGGGGGCGTTGGGGTTTGCAGGAATGTGGATTGCGGTATTTGCCGATGTCGGTGTTATGGTAATTGCGATCCTGAATGCAATGCGAACACTGCGCTAAAATAAAAGAGGCGTAAGCTTGGATATCCAAGCTTACGCCTCTTTTTTGGGCGCTTTTATAAAAACAATCATTCGAAAAAGGCAAACAAAGCCCTCGGTAATGCAGGTAACAACGCAAAGTCGCGCAGCGGTAATTCCTTGAAAAAGCGCCAGCGCGCCGATCATCAGCAATTGAAGGACGGCGCCAAAGACTGTGGAAAGATTGGCATAGCGGGTCAGCCCCAGCGGCGATAAGGCAGGAAAGCCAAAAAGCGTTGCGGGAAAGCTGAAGAATAATACCGGCGCCAGCAAGCGCAAATATTGACCTGCGGGCGTATATTCCGCTCCGAAAATAAAGCGGCAAAGCGGCGCGGCAAAAAAAATTAAAACGGCGCACGCCGCGCCGAGCAGCGGCATACCGAAAAGTAGAATCTTTTTGAAGGCTTTAAAATCTCGATGGCGGATCATATAGGGATATAAACTGTCTGTTATCGGGGCGATGGCCTGCTTTGCTACCGCGATTCCTTTTTCAGCGGTGGAATAAAAGCCTACCGTTGCGGCGCCGCTGCCGAATAGCATCCCGAGGATAAAGGTGTTGGTTGCGGTAAAAACAGAGGATGCAATGCGCGAAAGAAAAAAGAAGGCCGATTTTTTCATTGTTGCGGCAATTTCCCCGAAGGAAACAACGGCCGGCCGATAGCCCTTCATTGCAAGATGAATGGCGGTGGCGATCAATGCGCCCAAATTGCCGATGGCGGTCAGGATCGGGATCAGATAATATTGGGAGGGCTTTTTCAGCAGGATAAAAATCATCAGCGTAAAAAAGGCTTTGATGATAACGCTGCGCAGGGTAATGGATTTCATTTCCTCCAGCCCGCGATAGAGAAAATCGGGCAAGAGAGCGTAAAGTGAATAGGCGGTAAGATAAAGAAAAAAGAGAGGGATATCCCTCTGAAAGCGAGGAAGCCAGAGGCAAAGACCGCCCAGAGCGAGATAGGAGGCGGCAATCAGCCCCAGCTTGGCAGCAGTAACCGCTGAAAGAATGCGCGATATTTGCTTCGGGTGATCGCGGGCTTCCGCCACCGCCTGCGTTGCAGAAAGTAAAAAACCGAAATCTAAAATCAGCTGAAAATAGGTCATTACCGCGCCGGCGAAATTCAAATCACCCATAATTGCAGGAGGGAGGATGCGGGTTTGATAGGGTACGGTAATAAAATTGAAAAAATAATTTGAAAAGGTCAGCAAAAAGAGCAGGGAAGTATTTTTTGCCAGCCGGCGTTCTTTATTGCCCATCCTTCGCCTCCGATGTTTCAAAGGAAGAGGGCTGCGGAAAGAGCCTTTGAAAAGCGGCTCTCAAAAATGCCCGCTCCTTTTCAAAATCCAAATCCTCTTCATCATCGCTCAGGCAGATCATGGGAAGAGAAGGGGTTGCAAGCATTTTTTTAATGTCCTCATCATCCCGCCCGATGGCAAAAAATGCGCCGCGCTTGGGTTTGCAGGGGATAAAACTCCCCTCAGCCAGCTGCCAATAGCGAAAGAGCCATTGATTTACATCCTCATTGGAACGGATGGGATGCAAGCAGCTGCGCTCTAAAGGCTGCGGGCATTTTTTCCATACCGTTTCAAAGGTATTCTTTAAATATCCGCAGGGGAGATGAAAATCTTCAAAGCCTGTAAAATGCCGAAAGGGCATCAGATAAAGATTGTGTGCAAGCTTTTTCCCGTAGCATAGTGCAAGCCATTTTTGAGGCTGCCGATGCAGGAGCATTTTTTTATCAAAATGAAGATTGATGCATTCCAGATTATTAGCGATGATGCGGTCAATGCCATCCGCGCGATGAAATTGCAAAACATTCTGAATGGCAGCATCCCGCGGCAATCCGTTTTGAAAAAAGAAATCGGGCGCGCAGGGCCGTAAAAAGAAGCAATCATCATTGGCATAAATAAATTGCTCTGCCAGCCCGCGGATGCGATGAAAATTCAATTCGATGGGATGGGAGCTGAAGCAGGGCAGATATTGCGAGGGAATATAATCCCGATGATAAACGATCCGCAGCTTCGGATGCTGAAGATTCAGCCAGGGAGGAAGATGGCCGAAGGTAACAAAATGAATATGGCGGATCCAGGGAAGGCATTGCTCCACCCCGCGAAACCAATAACGCATCAGGCCCCAATCCCGATAGCGGATGGCGCGCTGATCGCCGTTTGCATCGATTTTTGCTTTTGCTTTTTGCCATTGGGGATCGCTGCCGTCTACCCATGGTATAATAAGATCGATCGACATCATCCGAGCTCGCCCCTTTCCAATGCTCCGGCTACCATCCAAAAGAGGAGGGTTGCGGGAGAAAAATAATAAAACATTCCCGCCGATAAAAACATTGCGCTGCATCCAATGGTCAGTAAGGCGCCGAGACAGGCGCAAAAAGCGAGCCTGCGCTGCGGCGCGCAATGAAGAGCAGCATAGCTGATGCGGCGAATCATAAGATATAGCGCCCATATCATAAATGCAAGCCCCAATATCCCTTGCGCTGCGGCAACATTGATCCATTCGTTGTGCAGATTGCGAAAGGCAATCTGATCATTATTAATGATATAGGTTTTGGGCAGCTTTTCGCGGGCAAAGGGACGAATGCCGTAATAGGAGGTGCCGATCAAGGGGGAGTGGGCAAAGATTTCAAGCCCGCTTTTCCAGATGTCAAATCGGCGATTGCTGATATCCTCCTCCAGATCATAGCCCCGATCAAAAAGGTCTTCGTCCTCCGCCTGTTCCTGATCTTGGGTTTGTTGATAGATCCAATTAGTTGAGGATCGGATCATAAAAGGGCTGGCCGCCAAAAGCAGAGCAATGGATAAGCTGAGGAGCAAAGCGCGCCAAAGCCTTGCTCGGCGCAGTAATAAGAAGATGAGCGCGGCAAGCCCGCCGCTGAAAAATAAGCAAACCGCGGCGGTGCGGGAGCCGCTCATGGCAATATAATAAAGCTGTAAAGCGGCAGAACAGCTTAAAAAGGAACGATATAATCGATTTTTGGAACGGCTGAATAAAAAGAGGCAAAGCCAGATCGCAGCTAATGCCATTACAGCTCCGTTATTGGGATCCTGAAAAACGCCCCAGAGCCGCCCGCCCCAAAAGCCGCGGATTATTTGATATCCATCCGGCTCAATGGTTTCTGATCTGCCATAGCCGATGATCAGCATGATAATGCTTGCAATCACCGCGATGGTCATCAATATGACATAAAAAAGAACAACTCTCTCAAATTCCTTTTGTCTTTTGGCATGGTCTGCATCCGAACGGTTCAAATAAAGAATCAGCAGATAAAAGGCAAGGTAGATCAAATGAAGCAGGTTGTTTTTAGCCTCATAACGCAAAAAGATGAGCATGGAGAGCAGATAGCTTGCTAAAAAGCCCAGTGCAGGCCAAATTGCGGGGGAAAGCCGCAATTGTTTTAATTTAAAAAGGCGCTGAATCAGCAAAAGGCCGCCAAGCAAAAAGCTTGAAAGCATCAGCGGCTTTATAATGAGGGATTGGGCGGCAACGCTGCTGAAGCTTAAGAAGGCGTAGATTAAAAATAAATAGCGAAATAATTGCTCTAAGGAAGGAAAAACAATTGGTTTTCTCATGAATTTACTCCTAAAAGATCTAAAAGCAGACGATCGGTCGCGTCAGTATTGCTGCTATCGTAGCCTGCGCGGATCAGCTTGTCCTGCAGCGGGATCCGAGGCCGCTTCAGCGCGGCCTCAATGGCATCCGCCCAAGCCTCCTCGGCGCCTTGAGGCTCCAAAAAGATCATATGCCCCGAAAGATCGGCTTCGCGGCTGATCCTTGCGGAGGCAATGCAGGGAAGCCCCGCCGCCTGTGCCTCAATCAGCGCAATGGGCAAGCCCTCATAAAGGGAGGGTAATAAAAAAACATCCGCCGCCTGCAAAAGCGCCGCAATATCGGAACGAACGCCTAAAAATAAGATGGAATCAGCAATTTTTAATGCAAAGGCTTTTTCCTTTACATCGTTTTCATCCTCGCCGCTGCCAATCCAAAGCAATTTTGCGGCAGGCTTGCGGCGTAAAAAGGCTTGAAAGATTTTAAGCAGTCCAAAGGGGTTTTTCTGGGCGGTAATTCTGCCGATATGGCAAAGGGTGGGCGCAGTACCAAGCTTTAATTGCGCTCTTATTTTGGCCCGCAGCGCCTGATCGGGCAAAAAGCGTGCAGTTTCAATGGCATTGGGGATGATCAGAACTCCTGCTGCAGACCCAAAAAGATGGATGGCAGCAAGGCGGGAGCAGGCTGCGCGCCGCTGGGAAATCAAGCATAAAAGAGGCTTGGAAATGCGATGCAGAAGCTTTTTATCGGTGTTACCGTTGTGGCTATGGACGATGATTCTTCGCCCCATCAATTTTGGGATCAGCGCGGTAAATGCGCCGCCGGCATCCAATAAATTAAAGTATATCGATTGATATTCCGGATGCTCTTGCAAAAGGCGGCCAAGCGCCCAAAGATGGCGAAGCGGGCGGCGCCCCTTGGGAGGAATCTTATAAATACGGCTGCCGATCGACTCCAGCTCGGTTCGATAGGCAATATCGGGAAAATCGGTTAAAAAATCCAAGGCGATCTTTTTGTTTAATCGTTTGGCCAATTGAAGCAGATAGTTTTCAATTCCGCCGGGATTATCGGTCATTCCGTAAACCAAAATTCGTTCCATGCAGCACCTCTTTCTATGTTTTACTATATCCCGCCAATAAAAAAATAGCCGCGCTGCGGCTATTTTCTTTTTTTAAAGAGCAGCTTTCGCAGCTGTTCCATCGGGATAACCGAAACGGCCATTAAGAGAATCAGCCTCAATTGCGATAATGTCAGCCCCGCTGTTCGGAAGAGGTGGCCGCCGAAATAGATCATCAGCAGCTGCACCGCGCTTACAATCAGCATAATCAAAAGAAAAGTTGGATTCTTTCGGATATTTGCCAGCGGATTGATTCGCTCGGTTCGGGCATTGAAGCTATTAAATACTCCTGAATAGATAAAGAGCGCATAAAAAGCGGTAAGAAAATGGATGGGATTTTCATTAAAATGGAAAAGCGTGCGGAAATAGGGCAGAGCAAGAAAAGAGAGACAAAGCAAGCTGGTATAGCCGCCCATCCAAATCAATTGATGCAGCATTTTGCGGCTGAGCACCGGCTCCTCCCGCTTTTTGGGTAATTCTCTCATATATTCCTTTAGCGCGGGCTCTCCGGCAAAGGCAAGCCCTGCCAAGGTATCCATAATGATATTAATCCATAGCATTTGGATCACAGTAACCGGCGTATCGATGCCGATAAAGGGCCCGATCAGCGAAACAGCAACCGCGCTCAGATTCATCGTGAATTGGTATACAATGAATTTCTGGATGCTTTTAAAGATGGTGCGCCCGTAGCGGATCGCTTTTGCGATAGAGGCAAAGTTATTATCGAGGATAACAATATCTCCCGCCTCCTTGGCAACCTCTGTTCCGCTGCCCATGGAAAAGCCAACATCTGCTCGCTTCAGTGCGGGCGCATCATTGATACCGTCGCCGGTCATTCCAGCGACCATTCCCGCCTGCTGCGCCAGCCGTATCAGGCGGCTTTTATCGGTGGGCAACGCCCGCGCCACTACCCGCAGCTGCGGTAGGATATGGATGATTTCTCCATCGCTCATTTGGGCCAACTCTGCGCTGGTAAGCGCTTGATAGGGGACGGAGGGGCGGATCAGACCCGCATCCCGCGCAATGGCAATGGCGGTATCCTTGCTGTCGCCGGTGATCATAACGATCTGAACTCCCGCCTGCTGCACCTCTCGGATGGCTTGCGGGACCTCGCGGCGCAGATCATCCCGCAGCCCGATCATTGCGATCAATGTGAGATTTTCGAGCGGTGTTGATTCATAAATGGTAACGGGGGATAGGGCAATTGCAATCATGCGAATTGCCTTGGCGGCAGAAATTTGGCGCTGCTGCTCTATTTTTGCAAGCCGGAGCGGGCGGCGCTCTCCTTTTTCATCGATATAGAAGCGGCAGGCCGGCAGGATTTTTTCAGGCGCGCCTTTGATAAAATGATAGGAAGCGGCGCCTTCAATATCTGCGGCCGCATATTTACGCGCGCTGTCAAAGGGAAGGCGGTATTTAAGGTGATACGAAAGCTTTTCGGGGCGGATGGGCAAAGCGGCCTCCAATAATGCTCGATCAGTCGCGTTGCCGCCCAGCGGCTTTCCTGCGGATAAGCTGCAGCCGGTATTAAAAATTGCCGAAAGGGTCAGCAATTCTTTGATGGCAGGGCTGCTTTTTGCGAGCTTGGGTGCAGTTTTCCCGTTGCCTTCCGTGATTTGGACCACCTGCAGGCGGCCTTGCGTTAATGTGCCTGTTTTATCGGTAAAAAGCAAATTCAGGCTGCCCGAGGTCTCGATCCCTACCAGCTTGCGCACCATAACCCGATCCCGCAGCATCCGAAACATATTGGAGGATAAAACAACGGTAATCATCATCGGCAGGCCCTCCGGCACCGCCATAACAACAACGGCGGTTGCAAGGGTCAGCGCATGGAGCAGGCGAGGAAACCAAACGATGGGATGGGAAAGATCAGCAGCCGCTGCCCCAAGATCAAAGCCATTATCGATAATAAAGCTATTGAAAAGATCGGCAAAGGCAATCAGCCCTGCTGCAAGATATCCGAGGCGGCTGATGGTTTTGGCAAGGCCGTTGAGCCGCAACTTTAAGGGGCTTTCGGGCGTTTCCTCTTGGAGATCCTGCGCCATGCTGCCGTAAAAGGTATGGTCGCCTACCCGCAAAACCTCCATCAGTCCTTCTCCTGCGGTAATAACACTCCCTTGGAATAATTGCTCCTGATTGGCCAAATCCCAATTTTTGCTGCGCTGCGCTTGGGGGATTTTTTGCGCCTCCTTGCTTTCGCCGTTGAGCGCCGATTGATCGGCGGAAAGGGCGCCGCTGATTAAAATACCATCGGCGGGAATACGCTCGCCCGCTTGTAATAAAACAAGATCGCCTACCACCAATTCCTGAATCGGCAGCTCCGCAATCCCTTTGGCGCGCCGAACGCGGCAGGTGATTGCCGCTGCAGAGCGCTGCAGCTCTAAAAATGCTGATTCGCTTCCGTATTCCGAGAGGGTTGAAATAAAGGTTGCCAAAAAGATGGCGATCGCAATGCCGACCGCCTCAAACCAATCGGCATGATGAAAGAGAAATAAAACATTGATAGCAAGCGCCGCCAGCAGAATTTTGATAATCGGATCGCCGAAGCTGCTAAAAAATTGCCGAAGAAAGCTCTTTCGCTTGCGGCGGGTAAGGGAGTTTTCTCCGTATTGTTTTCGGGATTGGCGAACCTGCTCCTCGGTCAGCCCTGTTGCTTTTTGCTTGTTCATTTGTCGCTCCTTTCTTTTTATAAAAACCTATGCGGCAGTAAACAAGCTTATGAAATAAAAAAATCCCTGCCAACTTCGGTTGGCAGGGATTTTAATTGAAATCAGAAAAGTTTATTATCCAGAGCGCAGAAGCGTTCGTAAATTCTTATGTATAGCTATTTTTTCTTAGTTCTTTTACTCAAGGCATTTTGAACAAGGCGAATATCCGTTTAGTTTGGCAATGGCGATGTCGTAAACGAAAGAATAATCAGAATCATAATATCTGCAGTCATATGTATGATATTTTTTTGAACCATCCATTTCAACAATAACAACATTATCTTCATAAAAACTAAAGGAATCAAGCAAAGTATCTATTTCGCTATATAATTCAAAATTTTTTTCCCAGAGTTCTATCACTTTTTTTGTCTTTAGATCGATAGTATCACGCTGATTGGTAATAGTAATATGTTGAGTTATGGTTAAGGTTGTTAATCCTATGATAATTATCGAAAGAGTAATAGTGGTGATTGAAAAAGCATTGAAAAAACGTGAGTGTTTTTTGCCGCACCTCATACATTTTTTAGTTTTTGTGTCGATTGGATTTCCGCATATTTTGCAGAAGCACGAGTTTTTCTTGTCGGGAGTATGTTCTACTGTTTCAGTATTGGTGTTATTGGCTGTTTCGAAATCGGACGACTCTGTGGCATTTGATGAATTGCTGTCTTGTTCGCCTTCTATTTTTGTGCCGCAATATTGACAGAATTCGCTATTCTCGGGCAAAGTGCCATTGCATATTGTGCATATCGTTTTCGCATCATCATTAAGATCCTCCAATGTAATAGTTGTGCCACATTTATGACAAGTATCGGCTCCTTCAAATAATTTTTCGCCGCATTTTCGACAGTACTGAATCTTTGGTAGGTGATTGGATATAGAAAAATTGTCTTTTAAAAATTTTTTTTGTAAAATACTTGCTTGTTCTTGTGTAATAGCATTGTTAGATAACCAATGGTCAATACAATCATTTAGGCGTTCTGGTTCGTTGATATAGTTATTGCAAGTTTGAATATAAACATTATCCATAAAAAGATGTTTTCGTTTATCGTAATATATAAAAATCGGTAAATAGATAGCTAGCCCGCTAAAAAGAGCGGTCAAAAATCCGAGTAACCAACCAAAACCGTTGTCTATAGAAAAGCCATTAATTCCACCATTAAGAAAGGATGCAAAAACACATAGAGATTGAAGCCAATGGTTTAATGTAATTGCAGAAGAGTCGAAATCTTTTAGTTTTTTTGCAACGATAAAATACATAATAACGCGCGCTGTATCAATAACTAAAAGAAGAATATAGAGCGCAATCAAAGTGTCTTTGGCATCGCCTAAAGAGTAGACATAACTGAGTTGATGGAAGGTTACAAAAAATAGGCAGAGGCCAAAACAACCAAGAATTCCAAATATATTTAGAAGAACAATGTATGTTTTATGCCAACGTAACGGAAGTTTTGTTTGGTTTGTCATAATAATTGAAACTCCTTCAAGGTTTTAACTCTAAGCCCAGCAAGCATTGCTTGCTGGGCAAGAATCTTTAAAATAATTTATTATCCAGAGCGCAGAAGCGTTCGTAGCATTCGGTGTAGTCCACACCGGCGGGAGAATAAACCTTTTTAGGTGCAACTGCGATTTCGCAGGCCTTTTCAACACTTTCGAAAACGCCGATCGCGGTGCCGGCCAGAATGGCGGAACCGAGGCAGGCGGTTTCTTCGTTTTTAAGGGTAACGATCTTTTTGCCGGTCATATCCGCTTTGATCTGGCACCAAAGGGGGCTTTGAGCGCCGCCGCCCATCGAGCGGATTTCGGAGCATTCCAGCCCCAGATAATCCAGATTGCTCTTCAGCATGCAGGAAACAGATTCCAAAATACTGCGAACCGCATGGCCGCGGCCGTGTTCCATGGTAAGGCCATAGAAAACACCGCGCGCATCGGGATTATATTTCGGCATGGTAGAGCCGCAAAGATAGGGAAGGAAGGTCAGGCCGTTGGAGCCGGGATCCGCCTGCATAGCCAGCTCATCCAGCTCGCGGAAGCTGAAATTTTCGCAGAAATTATTTTTGAACCATTTTAGCGCGATGCCCGCGGTAGGAGTCCAGGAAAGCAGGCAGTACTTTCCATCGTAATTTACATGGCAGGGAATTTTGCTATTGGGTTCAAAGGCGGGAACATGGTCGGTGGGTACAAAAATTACCATCGTTGTACCTGTCATTTCGCTAACGATGCCTTTTTTTACAATACCTGCGCCGATGGCGCCCGCAATCTGATCGATGGCGCCGGTAACAACGGTAATGCCCTTATATTCGCCGATGATTTTGCCGCTGGGCAGGATCTCGGGGAAAACATCCGTATCAATGCCGATGAAATCAAGCATTTCCTGCCACCATTGATCTGCTTTGATATCATAATAAATGGTGGAGGATTGCAGGGTGCGTTCGGTAACAAAGCGGCCGGTCAGCTTATAGAGCAGGTAATCCTCCAGCAAAAAGACCTTTTTGATCTTTTTGAAGGTTTCAGGCTCCTCCTCTTTCAGCCAAAGCAGCTTGCTGGCGGGCCAGGTCGCGGTAATTTCAGGCTGGCCGGTTACCTCATAAACCTTCTGCACGCCGAAATGGGCTTCAATCTTCTCTGCCTGCTTGGTGGCGCGGTTATCCAGCCAAACAATCGCTTTGCGCAAGGGCTTGCCCTCTTCATCGGCAAGGATGATGGTTTCGCATTGGGTATCGATGCTCAATGCGGCGATTTCATATTCGGCGGAAAGCTCCTCGAAAGCCTCGGAAAAGAGGGTCCAATAGTTTTCGGCAGGGAATTCAACATATTCGTCTTTGGTTTCCAGAATGTAATCCTTGGTTACCGTTTTCATACATTGGGCATTTTCATCGAAAACCGCCGCCTTGAGGGAGGTGGTGCCGATGTCAACACCGAGTAAATATTTCATCGTGTTGTTTCCTCATTTCATAAATTTCGGGACAAAAACATTTGTTCTTGTCCCGAATAAAGATTTACTTATCTTTCCAGCTGCAGGGTGTAGTGAACATCGAAGGCCTTTTCTTCTTCGGTGAACTTATGGAGAGTATTGATGATCTCGCCATTGTTCCACTTTCTGTCTTCGATTTCTTCGGTGGTACCCATAACGGTAACGTTCAGCTGTCTGCGGCGAGCGCGAACATGGTCCCAGTCGATGAAGTAAACATGGGCGAATTCACCGCCGTCCAGCTTGCCATCTTTAACGGTCATGGTCTCGCTTCTGCCGAAGAATACGCTTCTCAAGTGACCATCGGTATTCATGGAAGTGAAATCACCGGGCTCATCAACATATCTGCCAAACTGAGCATGGATGGGGCCGGGATGACGATACTGATGCTCTTCTGCAAAATCAGGAATCATTTTTCTCATGATGTCTAAAAGATCATGCTGCAAATATTCCAAATCAAAGCTGTCAATGTCATGAGAGCATTCCTGCACCATAACAGAGCAGGTTGTGTGGTGGGAAACGATGGCAACGGTACCGTTTTGGATGCCGGATGCTGCAACGATTTCCTTTACTTCCTTAGAAATGTCGTGGAATGTGGGGATCCAGCCTCTTGACTGTAATTCTACTTCCTTTTGATAAACTTTAAATTCCATGGTTCTTTTCTCCTTTTTATATTATATTTTTTATAAACTTATTTATTGAGACGCTCGCCAACGGCGCCACCGGGATGAATCAAAGCAAATTGCTCGTTTTGATAATCCGTTTCCTCAATGAGAGCCGTCTGCAAAATGTGGAAAATCACAGCCAGCGCAGTGGAGGATGTGGTTCCCTGGGCGTTGTACTTGTCGGTTTCCCGGTTGACATATTGCTTCAGCACAACATCTGCGCCAAGCGCTAGAGGAGATTCCATATTTTCAGTTACGGTAATAACTTTTACACCCTTTGCCTTACAAATGTCCAAAATCGGTAAAAGCTCCTTGGTTTTTCCTCCGCGGGAGGCAAACACCATTACATCATCCTTTGCCAAAAAGCCGGTAGCACCATGCACCGCTTCGGCAGGGGAAATAAATCTTGCCGGTTGCTCCACGCAGCACAAAAGATGTGCAAAGTGCTGACAGATAATGCCGGAATGACCGCAACCGCAGGTACCAATGCGGGGCGCATTTTTCAAAAGCGTAATCGCCTTTTCATAAGCGTCCTCGTCGTAGTACTGCTCCATATTTTTAATACATTCTGCCTCGATGGCATAAACATTTTTAATTTGAGCCCTTGTTTCTTCTTTCATAACAAACCTCTTTTATTGATGTAATTCGTCCCAGGCGGTGCGGACGGCTTTAATCATTTCCTCTGCTAATGCCAGGGGATTTTCCGCCTTTGCAATGGCGCTGGAGCAGCCGGAGGCAGAAGAGCCTGCCTTGATAATGTTATAGCAATCTTCTCCGCGGCTGATGCCGGCAGAGGGGAAAGGCTTAATATCCGGATTGATTTCGCGGATGCAGCGAATAACTTCGTCCACATACTCTTTATCAGCCGGTTTTCCTGTTCCAATCAGCTCTGTGGGTTCTGCAACCAAAATGTTGGGACCAAGCTTTGCAATGGCCTTTACCTCGTCAACACTGTCAGCGCAAACCATGGTAGCAAGACCTACCTCATCGGCGCGACGGATGGCTTCTTCAATTTCAGCAAGTGTCAGCTTGTGTTCCGCATGGTTCAGCATTACGCCAACTGCACCTGCAGCTTTTAACGCCTCGGGCAGTGTTCTTCCCATGCCTTTACCCACGGGGATACTGTCCATGTGCTGGGAATATACATGAATGCGCTTGGTGTTTTGTGCAATGGCATAGATTTCTGTGTCCGGCACATCCAAAATCACATCCACATCATATTTTTCAGCCAGGGCGTCCAATCCTTTTGCGATGTCTAAAAGCACCTGACCATACATATAGCACTTGGGGCCATATTCAAAAAATGGTTCTTTGATTTGGTAATTTTTGTTCATAATGATACTCCCTATGTCTGTTTTAAAAGTTTTAATGGTTAAAGATCCAATTATCTCCATCAAATATATCACAAAATTGTGTATATGTCAAGGTTTTGCCACGGAATTTGACGCTTTATTGCAATAAAAAACAAGGGACTGTAACAGTTGCTACAGTCCCTTAATCTGTATATTAGTTTTCTGATTCTGCGCCCTCGTCGCTTGCTGCATCCGGCACATATTCGCCACCGGATTCTTCCGGAGATACAGTTTCGGTATCCTCGTCTGCTTCTTCGTCAGTGCGTGCGATGGACACAACCGAAACGCCGTCAGCAAGACGCATGAGCCTTACGCCCTTGGTCAGTCTTCCAATTCTGCTGATTTCGGCTGTCCGCATGCGGATGATAATGCCCTCTGAGGTAATCAGCATTACATCGTCGTTTTCGTTTACAACCGTTATGCCGGCAATGTTGCCGGTAATATCAGAAATGCGATAGGTGGTAACACCCTTACCGCCTCTGGTCTGCACCTTATACTCGGAAAGCGGTGTTTTCTTGCCATAACCGCCCTCGGTAACAACCAGCAAATCCTCACCCTCGCTGGCAGCGCTCATACCGATGACATAGTCGTCCTTGGAAAGACGAATACCCCTTACACCATGAGAAACTCTGCCCATGGGGCGCACATCCGACTCGCTAAAGCGGATGCACATACCGTGGTAGGTGCTCAAAATAATTTCGTCATTTCCATCAGACAAGCGTACATTAATCAGTTCGTCATCCTCTTCCAAAACGATGGCAGCAAGGCCGCCTTTTCTTGCGGTGTTATAAAGCATCAAATCGGTCTTTTTCACAACACCGTGCTTGGTGCCGAAGAACAGATATTTTCCTTCTTCAAACTCCCGCAGGGTGATGGCAGCGGTAATGCGCTCTCCCGCGTCAAGCTGCAAAAGGTTTACAATGGCGGTACCCTTTGCTTGTCTGCCTGCCTCGGGAATATCGTATCCCTTTAGGCGATACATTTTGCCCTTGGAGGAGAAGAACAGAATATGGTCGTGGGTGCTGGTGATAAACAGCTTTTCCACAAAATCCTCTTCTCTTGTAGTGATGCCGGTAATGCCTCTGCCGCCGCGGCGTTGGGATTTATAAGTATCCACAGGAAGCCTTTTTACATAACCGCGGTTTGTCAGGGTGATCACAACATCCTCTTCTTCAATCAAATCCTCAAGGTTGATTTCGTCTGTGTTTGCAGTGATTTCAGACAAACGCTCGTCGCCGAACTTGTCGCGGATTTCGATTAACTCTTCTTTGATGAGATTCATGAGTGCACTGCGGTCAGAAAGGAGTCTGTTAAATTCTGCAATGCTCTTTTTCAGCTCGTTATACTCTG
>JAZQDS010000021.1:0-12059 GCA_045546895.1 Eubacteriales bacterium
TGTTTTGATCTATTTTCTTTTTATTGCATAAAAAACGGCACCGATGCCCGCGGGCATCGGTGCCGTTTTTTATGCAATAAAAAGAAAATAGATCAAAACAAGAAGGCCAAGGCCGATCCGATACCAGCCGAAAACCGCGAAATCGTTTTTCTTGATATAGCTCATCAGGAATTTGATCACAACCACCGAGACCAAAAAGGCCACCAAACAGCCGACAATCAAAATCCAGATCTGCGCCATCGAAAAGGCAAAGCCGAAATCCAGCACATATTTTGCCACCTTCAAAAGCGAATAGCCCAGCATTACCGGAACCGCCAAAAAGAAGGTGAAATCCGCGGCGGCAACGCGGGAAACGCCGATCAGCAGCCCGCCCATAATGGTAGAGCCGGAGCGAGAGGTACCGGGGATAATGGAAAGCACCTGAAAGAGGCCGATCAAAATTGCATCCTTAAAGGAAAGCTCCTCGATGGAATGGACCCGCGGGGTGCGTTTTTTATTCCATTTTTCGATCAAAATAAAGCCAACACCGTAAAGAATCAGCGCCAGCGCGATAACAATGACCATTAAGGTCACCCCGCCGAAAACCTTGGTGCCGTTCAAAAAGCCTTCGATGGCATCATCAAAAAGCAGAGTAATCACTGCGCCCGGAATGCAGGCAACAATGACCTTAAACCACATGGAAAAGACATTCTTGCGCAGCATCGGTTTTTTCGCTTGAAAGGGCCAGAGCCGATTCCAAAAGAGCAATACCACCGCCATGATGGCACCCAGCTGGATCACGATGAAAAACATCTCTTTAAACGCGGGATCTTCTTTCAGCTGCATCAGCTCATCCACAAGAAGCATATGCCCTGTACTGCTGATGGGCAGCCATTCGGTAATCCCTTCAACAATGCCGAGGAAAACAACCTTTAATAATTCAAGAAAATTCATCCTTGCCTCCCGATCAATTCATTTTATACATCATAACATATTACAATCACTTTTGCAACTTGCAAAAAATCCGCCTGCTCCATTCCAAAACAGGCGGATTTTTTCAGATTCGCTCTTCTTTATAAATCCGCGGCACTCGCTTGCTGAATCCGCAGATCAGCTCATAATGAATGGTTTTCAGCTCGGCAGCAACTTCTTGGAAATCGATGCCGCCCCCCATCAGGATAGCCTCATCCCCCGCCTTGCAGGGAATATCGCTTACATCCACCATCATCATATCCATACATACCATTCCCAAAATCGGCGCCTTTTTTCCGCCGATCAGGGCATAGCCCTTACCCGATAGAGCACGGGGGTAGCCATCTCCATAGCCAATCGGCAAGGTGGCAACCCTGAGCGGCCGATCGCTTTGAAAGCGGCGCCCATAGCTGACTGACCGCCCCGCGGGCAGATCCTTAATAAAAGAGATCCGCGCTTTCAATACCATTGCGGGATGGAAGGGATTTTCTCTTCCGCCCGGCTCCTGACCATATAAAGCGATGCCCGCTCTTACCATATCAAGATGATATTCGGGCTTGGCTAAAATACCGGCGGTATTGGCAATATGGCAGATAGGGAAAATTTCCCGCTCCGCCAGCAGGCGGCGCACCTCATCAAAACGTTCAAATTGCTCCTGCGTATAGACCTCTTCCCCATCGGTATCGGCAACAGAAAAATGGCTATACATTCCTTCGATGATAATGCCCTTCAGCGCCGCGACCTCGCAAAGCTCCTTTGCAACCGATTCGGTATCAAAGGCATCAAAGCCCAGCCGACCCATGCCGGTATCCAGCGCAATATGAACCTTTGCCGCGGCGCCCTCCGCCGCGCAAAAAGCGCTCAATTGGCAGGCCTGCTCTTTATTTGCAATCGTTTGGCTCAGATCATAGCGCAAGAGATTACCGTAAAATTCAGGCGCGGTGATCCCCAAAATCAAAATCGGCTTTTGAATGCCGCCCTTGCGCAATTCAATTCCCTCCTGCAGCGTAGCAACGCCAAAGAAATCGGCGCCCTTCCCTTCCAAAAGGGAAGCGACCTGCATTGCGCCATGGCCATAGCCATCGGCTTTAACAATCGCCATAATCTTTGCCTGATTTTCAACCCTGCGGCGAATCATGCTGAAATTTTCCGCAATCACACCGAGATCGATTTCAACCCAGCATCTGTTTAATTCCTTCATGCTCCAACTCCATCCATGCATCATCAATAAACGCAGCGATCTGCTCCGGCTGCAGGGTGCGAACGCTATGCTGCTCCGCAGCCAGCCGCCCTGCTCGATTATGCAGATAAACGCCTGTTTTTATCAAATCAAAGGGCGCGCCGTCCCCTGCAAGAAGGCCCGCCAAAAGCCCCGCCAAAACATCGCCGCTGCCGCCCTTGGCAAGGGCGGAGCAAGGCGCCGAGAGAATTTCGGTACGGCAGCCATCGGTAACAATGGTAGCGGCGTCCTTCAAAACCAAAATCAATTCATTACGGGCGGCAAATTCCTCCGCCAAATGCAGCCGATCGCGGCGCACTTCCTCAGCGCTCTTGCCGATCATGCGCGCAAACTCGCCCAGATGCGGGGTCAGCACCGTTACGCCCTTACGGGGCTTCAGCATTCCCTGCAGATGCCATAGACCATCGCCGTCTACCACCAACGGCAAATCGCTTTCCCAAAGGCTGCTCAGCTGCGCCGCGCCTTCCGCGCGCCGCCCCAGCCCGCTGCCGATCAGATAGGCATCGCAGCAAAGAGGAAGCAGCTCCGTTTCATCCCGCAGGATCGGGCCGTAAAATTTCGCCGCAGCCGCAGCTTTTGCTTCGGCGGGCAGATACCCATAAATCAGCCCCGCGCCGCTGCGCAGCGCGCCTGCAAGCGCCAGCGCCGCCGCGCCGCAATATTCCGGCGCGCCTACCCGCAGGCCGGCAGCCCCATAGCTATTTTTATGGCCCCATTCCGCCCGCTCGGGCAGGATCGGGCGCAGCAGCTTGCGGGAAACCTGCGCCCCATAGGAGGCGGGGATCCCGATATCCGCCAAATCCACCTGCCCGCAATCGGCAAGCAGATGGCAGGGCTTATAAAAAGCGAAGGTGACGGTACGAATCGGCGTTAAAACACCCGCCGAGCGGCAGCCGCTCTCTCCCGCCATTCCGCTGGGCAGATCAATGGCAACCACCGGCGCATCCACGCGGCGAAAAACCGCCTGAATTTCCGCAGGCAGCTCCCCGCGAAAGCCGGTACCGAAAACGCCGTCTACCGCCAAGGGATAGCCTTCGGGCGATGCTGCAAAGGGGATTTTCGCCTCCTTGCAGCGTTGATAATAATATTCGCAATCGGGGGAGCGCATCTCCCCGCCCAGCGGCAGCAGCGCAGGTCGAAAGCCCGCACCCTGCAGCAGCAAGGCCAAGGCATAGGCATCCCCGCCATTATTGCCGGGGCCCGCCAGCAGCAAAACCTGCTCCGCATTGCGCCGCTCCAGCTCCTCCGCCACCGCGCGATAAAGCGCCTCAGCGGCATTTTGCATCAGCTGCAGAGAGGAAAATAAGCCTTCCTCTACCGCGCGCAGATCCATTGCCTTCATTTCCGAAGGGGTTACAATCTTCATTGCTCTTTGCCCCTTGCTCTTACCTTAAAGACCTCCAGCACCGCATCATCGGGCTGAAAAAGAATGCAGACCTCCGCCCCTTTGGCATCGCGGGTAATCCAATAATATTCAGGAAGCTCGCCCTGATGGCTCAAAAAAGAGCGAACATTCCGGCTGCCCTGCGGCAAATGAGCGATGGGGCCATAGCTTACGGTCTTGCTGATATCCCCTACCAGCAATTCCTTGCGCCGCTCTTTATTGATGATCTTGGAAAAACGAATTTCATTTTCCAATAAAGTATATTCCAATTCATAAAAATAGGATAAGAAAATACGATAGGAAAGGAAGCAGCAGCCCGCGCAAAGCAATATACCGATCAGCCAGATATACATAATGGCAAGCACGCCCGCAACCATCGGCGCCAGCGTTAATACAATCCGCATCAGCTGATCCTTTGCGGTAAGCTTATAGGGCAGGCTGTATTCAACAAAATTTTCCATTTAAATCGGCTCCTTCGTTTTGAATTATTCTTTTACCACAGAAAAAACATTTGATAAATATGGAGTATTATACCATATAATGAGAAGATTTTCAATAAAAAACTATTGCTTTTCGGAAATGCTTATGGTAAAATATACGCATTAAAACGCAATGAACAAGCGTAAAAGATCGAATATCCCCTGCCTAAAGAGAAGGAGCGCCACCGGCTGAAAGCGCTTCGGTAAAGAATTCGATTGATCTTCAACTTGGGAGCGGTGCCCTTGAAGGGGCAACGGTTGCCCGCCGTTAACGGGGCCGATCAATGAGTGCTGAAGCGATGCTTCGGAATCAGGGTGGTAACACGGGTTAATGCAGCTCGTCCCTATTATTGGGGCGAGCTTTTTTTATTTTGTTAAATGATTTACGGAGGATAAAAAGATGAAAGAAAAATTGGAAGCGCTGAGAAGCGAAGCGCGGGCGCAGCTGGAAGCTTGCACCACCGCCGCCGAGCTGGATGCGCTGAGAGTAAAATTCTTAGGAAAAAAAGGCGAGCTGACCGCCCTGCTCCGCGGTATGGGCGCGCTGGCGCCCGAGGAACGCCCCAAGATGGGCGCGCTGGTAAATGAAGCGCGCGCCGAAATTGAAGCGTTGCTGGAGCAAAAGGTTCGGGCGCTGGAGGAAGCGGAGCTTGCCCGCCGCCTTCAGGAGGAGCAGCTGGATGTTTCTGTTCCCGGCGTGCGCGCGCCGCTGGGCAAAAAGCATCCCCTTTCCCAGGTTTTGGATGAAATCAAGGATATCTTCCTCGGCATGGGCTTCCAGATTGCTACCGGCCCCGAGGTAGAATTGGATCATTATAATTTTGAGGCGCTCAATATGCCCAAAAACCATCCTGCCCGCGATACGCAGGATACCTTCTATATTACCGAAAATATCCTGCTGCGTACGCAGACCTCGCCGATGCAGGTAAGAGTTATGGAAAAGAGCAAGCCCCCCATCAAGGTCATTGCCCCCGGGCGGGTTTACCGCTCCGATGAAGTGGATGCCACCCATTCCCCCCTCTTCCATCAGATTGAGGGCTTGGTTGTGGATAAGGGCATTCGGATGAGCGATCTGAAGGGCACCTTGGAGCTTTTTGCCAAGCGGCTCTACGGCGAAGAGGCGGTTGTTCGCTTCCGCCCCCATCATTTCTCCTTTACCGAGCCTTCCGCCGAAATGGATATTCGCTGCTTTGCCTGCGAGGGCAAGGGCTGCCGCCTTTGCAAGGGCGAGGGATGGATCGAAATCCTCGGCGCAGGTATGGTGCATCCCAAGGTTTTGGAAGGCTGCGGCATCGATCCCGAGGAATACAGCGGCTTTGCCTTCGGCCTCGGCTTGGAAAGAATTGTTATGCGGCGCTATAATATTGATGACCTGCGGCTGTTCTTTGAGAATGATCTCAGATTTCTGGAGCAGTTTTAATTAGGAGGTGCAGAAACGATGAATGTAACAAAAGGCTGGCTTGCCGATTTTTTGGAGCTGAATGAATCGGCGGCCGATATTGCAAAAGATATGACCATGAGCGGCTCGAAGGTAGAAACCTTCAGCTGCTGGAGCGATAATATCGAGCGGGTGGTTGTTGGCCATCTGCTGGAGGTTACCGATCATCCCGATTCCGATCATTTAAAGGTTTGCCAAGTAGATATCGGCGAAGGGGAGCCGGTGCAAATTATTACCGGCGCGCAGAATGTAAAGGTTGGGGATTATGTTCCCGCCGCTTTGGATAACAGCCTGCTGCCCAACGGCATTAAAATCAAAAAGGGCAAGCTGCGCGGCCTGCCCTCCAACGGCATGCTTTGCTCGCTGGGCGAGCTCAATCTTACCCTCGGCAATTTTCCCGAATGCATTGAGGATGGCATTATGATCCTGCCCGGCGAATATCAGCCCGGCACTCCCATTGCGGAAGCCCTGGGCCTCAATGATCCTATGATTGAATTTGAGATCACTCCCAATCGCCCCGATTGCCTTTCGGTCATCGGCCTTGCGCGGGAAGCGGCAGCCACCTACCGCCGCCCCTTCAAAAAACATTCTCCTGCCTTTAAAGAGGATACCACCGATTCCATCGAAAATTATCTAACCGTTAAGGTGGAGGAGCCCGAAGCCTGCCCGCGCTACAGCGCAAGAGTGGTAAAAAATGTTAAGATCGAACCCTCTCCCCTCTGGCTGCGCAACCGCCTTTACGCGGTAGGCGTTCGCCCCATCAATAATATCGTTGATATTACCAATTATGTTATGCTGGAATACGGCCAGCCGATGCACGCCTTTGATTACCGCACCATCCGAGGCAAGGAGATTTGCGTAAAGATGGCGGCAGAAAATGAGAAGTTTACAACGCTGGATGAGCAGGAGCGCACCCTCTCTTCCACGATGCTGACCATTGCTGATGGCGAAGGCACCATCGCGATCGCCGGTATTATGGGCGGGCTCAACAGCGAAATTGAAAACGATACCACCACCATCGTTTTCGAATCTGCCAATTTCGATGGCGTTACCGTTCGCAAGGCTTCCCGCGGCCTCGGGCTGCGCACCGATGCCTCCTCCCGCTATGAGAAGGGGCTGGATCCTGTTATGGTTGAGGGCGCGCTCAATCGCGCCTGCGAGCTGGCTGAGCAATTGGCGGGCGGTACGGTTGTTGCGGGCGTTTTGGATGTCAATAATGATCCCCGTAAGCCCCGCACCATCACCCTGCGCCCCGATCGTGTTAATGCCTTTTTAGGTACTGAAATTGAGCCTTCCTTTATGAAGGAATCGCTGGAAATGCTGGAATTCGGCGTAGACAGCAGCGAAACCCCTTGGAAGGTATCCATCCCCTCCTTCCGCGATGATGTTGAGGGCGAGGCGGATCTGGCGGAGGAAATTGTTCGCCTCTATGGCTATGACAATATCCCCACAACGCTGGTTCAAATGGCGACCACCCAAGGGATGCTGACCCCCGCTCAAGCGCTGGAAAAGAAGATGAACGAAACCCTGCTGGCCTGCGGCTACAGCGAAATTTGCACCTATAGCTTCATCAGCCCCAAGGTTTATGATAAGCTTTTGCTGCCGGCGGATAGCCCCTTCCGCAAATCGGTTGTAATCTCCAATCCGCTGGGCGAGGATACCAGCGTTATGCGTACTACCGCCATGGGCAGTATGCTTGCTACCCTGGCCACCAACTATAATAACCGCAATCTCGAAGCCTGCCTCTTTGAGCCGGCAACGACCTATACCTATACCGGCGAGGATACTCTCCCCTATGAGCAGGTAGAATATGTTATGGGTTGCTATGGCAAGAGCCAAAGCTTCTATACCCTGAAGGGCGCTGTTGAGCAGCTGCTGATTGAGGCAGGCCTTCCTTTGGAGGAGCTGGAATTCCTGCCCAAGAAGGATTGCCCTGTTTTGCATCCGGGCAAGGCGGCAACCATCCATTATCAAGGCGAAATGATCGGCCTGATGGGCGAGGTTCATCCCCTGATCCCCGCGCAATTCGGCCTGCCCGAGCAGGTATGGATCGCCAATCTCTATTTTGAGAAAATCCTTGCGGCCCAAAAGCCTGAAAAGGAATATAAGGCGATGCCCAAATTCCCCGCAACCACCCGCGATCTCGCCTTTGTTTGCGATAAGAGCCTTACCTGCGGCGCTATGGCAAAGGCCATGCGCGAAAAGGGCGGCAACATTTTGGAAAGCATTTCCCTTTTTGATATCTATGAAGGCAAGCAGATTGCCGAAGGGATGAAGAGCGTCGCTTATAACCTCACCTTCCGCGCTGCCGATCGTACCTTAAGCGATGAGGAAATCGATCAGAAGATCAAAAAGATGATTCAGGCTGTTTGCGCGCTGGGCGCTACCCTGAGAAGCTAAAATATTATAAAAAAATGCGGCAAGCCATTGTTTGCCGCATTTTTTCTCTTTTTTTACTTGCTTTCTTTACCGCTTCATTATATAATAACTATATATTAATTTCTGCAGGAGGTTAGAAATATGCTTGATAAAACCCAATCCTTCAAAATCAAAAAAGATGAACAAATGGAAATGAAGGAAATCCTCGCCACCGTTTATGATGCGCTGAAGGAAAAGGGCTATAACCCCCTTAATCAGATCGTTGGCTATATCTTAAGCGAGGACCCCACTTATATTACAAACCATAATAACGCCCGCGCCCTGATCCGCAGAATCGATCGGGATGAGCTTTTGGGCGAATTGGTTAAATTCTATCTGGATCATTAAGTTTAAAAGGCTATGAGCGCAAGCTCATAGCCTTTTCTTTATTCCTTTGGCGCGGTTTCATCGGGATAGAATTGAATGCTGGGAACCGAGCCATTATAGATAACAACGCAATCGCTCCAAAGCTGAGGCTGATCATGGGCGGGCAGCTCGCCCCAGATAAAGATCTCATCGGAGGCGGGATTGACCGCATAAAGCTTTTGGCTGATCACCGCCACCGCATGGCCGCGAACATAATTAAAATGATCAAAGGCGCCCTGAAGATAGCGGGTTACCTTTTTGGTTTTAGCATCATAGCGGCAGAGGGTAGATTCGGTTTCCTCCTCATTGCTGAAAAGGAAAAGAAGATTGCCATTGCCGATTTCGGCAACATCGCGGATCAATTCCCCCTTTCCCTTCTGAACAACATAATCCTGCTTCTGATCCAGCGGGCGGCGCATTAAAAGCTGATGCTCATCATTGATATAATAAAGGGTTTCCTCCCCCAGCCAAAAGGCCTTAACCGCATAGCTCACATCGATCCGACCGCTTTTTTGCGCGGCGGGCTCATAGGTATAGATCCGCTTTTCGGGCTGATAGGTGGTATAATAAATAACGCCATCCCTCACCTGATAATAAAGAACCTCTTCCAATACCTTTTCATTCTCTTTTTTCAGGATATCATAGCAGAAAAGGGCATTATCATCCATTCTTTTATAATAAACCTTTTTATCCAGCATTCCTACCTGATAAACATAGGCTTCCACTATGGTATCGGCCTTGCCGCTCTTTTTATTATAAAGCTGCAAAACAGCCCCATCCTTCCCTTCGCTTACCATCGCAAGCCATTCTCCCTGCTCGGCGGAAAGGAGATTGCCGAATTTCAATGCATTAATATTAGTATCCTCCATCTTTGCCGCCTTGGATGCGCTGCAGCCGCCCAGCCCCAGCGCCATTATCAGCAGCAGGGCAAGGGAAATGATTCTTTTCTTCATTATCTTTCTCCTTATAAAGCGTTTTTATTGCCATCATTATACCATAACCTATAAAAAAATAAAAGCAAATATTGACCTTTTTTGCATAAAGATATATAATAATCCTGTTATTTTGAAATAAGGAGAATGAACTTTGGATATTCAAAAAGCAGATCAAATTGCGCTGGAGCGGATCGCTCCTGCCTTTCGGGAAGCGGAAGAGATTGCATTTTATACAACCGAGCGGGTTTTGAATGCCTTTCGCGCTGAGCGAATCAGCGAAACGCATTTTGCAGGCTCTACCGGCTATGGCTACGGAGACCGCGGCAGAGATACGCTCGATAAACTTTTTGCGCGGGCGCTGGAGAGCGAGGATTGCCTTGTTCGCCCGCAGTTTATTTCGGGTACGCATACCCTTACCGTTGCTCTTTTCGGTGTCTTGCGCCCCGGCGATGTTATGCTGGCGGTTACCGGCAAGCCCTATGATACGCTGGACGAAGTAATCGGCCTTGCAGGCAACAGCGGCGATGGCTCCTTAAAGGATTTCGGCATCGGCTATCGGCAGCTGGATCTCCTCGGCGCGGAAATTGATTATAACGGGCTGGAGGAAGAATTAAAGAATTCTGAAATTAAGATGGTCTTTGTTCAAAAATCCAAAGGCTATCAAAGCCGCCCCACCATGCAAGCGGAGGAGATCGGTAAGCTTGCCGATTTTGTTCATAAACGGCGGCCGGAAGTTATCGTTATGGTAGATAATTGCTACGGCGAATTTTGCGAGCGCCATGAGCCCACTTATTTTGGCGCCGATCTGATGGCCGGCTCTCTGATTAAAAATCCCGGCGGCGGCATCGCCCCTACCGGCGGCTATATTGCCGGCCGCGCCGATTTGATTGAGCAATGCGCCTATCGGCTGACCTCCCCCGGTATCGGGCGGGAAAGCGGCTGTACCCTCAATATCCTGCGGGAGCTTTATCAGGGGCTTTTTATGGCGCCTCATACCGTTTTGCAGGCAAAGAAAACCGCGATGTATGCCGCAGCGATGTGTGAGCAGCTGGGCTGCTGCGTTGATCCCGCGCCCGATGGCCCGCGCTATGATATTATCCAAACCATTACCATGAATACTCCCGAGCGGCTGCTGGCCTTCTGCAAAGGCATTCAGGCAGGCTCGCCGGTGGATAGCTTTGTTACCCCCGAGGCTTGGGATATGCCGGGCTATGACGCGCCGGTTGTTATGGCGGCAGGCGCCTTTGTTATGGGCGCTTCCATCGAACTTTCTGCCGATGGACCGATGAAGCCGCCCTATACCGCCTTTATGCAGGGCGGGCTAACCTTCGAAAGCGGCAGGCTTGGAATTCGCCGTGCCTTTGAAGAGATGAGCAAATAAACCATTGTACGGAGCGCTGATCAAAAGCGCTCCGTTTTCCATTTACGAAAATTTTTCGTTGCTGATTTCGTTGACATTTCTTATAAAAATGTTAGAATAAAAACAAGGAGGGATTTGAAATGAACATTAATTTTGATCAAATTATCGGCAAGGTAAAGCCGATGCACGCGGTTGGCCAGCCGCCCTTTTTAGGCAGTGATTATTCTTATATCCATTATTTAAAGGATGCCAATATCCCCTATGCCCGCCTCCATGATGTCGGCGGCCGTTACGGCGGTAATGAATATGTTGATATTCATAATATTTTCCCCGATTTTGATGCGGATGAAAACGATCCCGCATCCTATAATTTTTTCTATACCGATCTCTTATTGGCAGCAATGATGGAATATGATTGTCCTCCCATCTTTCGGTTGGGCGAAACGATTGAAAATGATCAAGCCAAGGGCTATCCTGCCCGCTATATCAATCCCCCCAAGGATTACGCAAAATGGGCAAGGATCTGCGAGCATATTATCCGCCATTATAATGAAGGCTGGGCCGATGGCTATCGCTACGGCATCGTTTATTGGGAGATTTGGAACGAGCCTGATAACGGCTTTCGCGCCGATGAGGGTCCTTTGAAAGATCGCAATATGATGTGGACCGGCACCCCCTTGCAATATTATGAGCTCTACGAGGTTACCGCAAAGCATCTGCGCGCCTGCTTCGGCGATACCATCAAGATCGGCGGCTATGCCTCCAGCGGCCTCTACGCCATCTTTAATCGCCCCGAGGAATACGGCGTCCCTGCGGAATACCATAAATTCTATCGGGAGCGCTATGAGCTTTTCTTGCGCTTTTTCCATGGCTTCCTTGATTATGTTAAGGAGCGAAATCTGCCCTTTGATTTCTTCAGCTGGCATAGTTATTCCGATGTTGATCGTACAATTATTATGGGCAACTATGTAGATCGAGCATTAAAGGAAAAAGGCTTTACCGTTGAGCAGCATCTAAATGAATGGAACAATGCCCATAGCAGCGAGGGGCGCGGCACCGCCTATGCGGCGGCCCATGCGGTGGCGATGATGCTGGGCCTGCATGCTACCAATACCGATATGCTTTGCTACTATGATTCCCGCATCGGCCCCTCTACCTACGGCGGAATGTTTAACCCCATCACCTATCAGCCCTTCTGCCTTTATTACGGCTACGAGGCCTTCGGCAAGCTCTATGCGCTGGGCAATGCAGTTGCCTGCGAAACCGGCCTGAAGGATGTTTACGGCCTTGCAGCCACCAACGGCAAGACCAACGCCGCCCTCTTTGCCAATATCGGCCCCGATCAGGAGCTTGAAACCAATTTGGAAGGCTATACCGCCTTTCTTGTTGATGAAACCCATGCGCTGGAGGAGATTGAATTGAATTCCGCTCGCTTCACCATTAAGGAAAATCAGGTTCTTTATTTTGAAAAAACTCTGTAAAATAAAA
>JAZQDS010000022.1:0-49366 GCA_045546895.1 Eubacteriales bacterium
GAACCTCTGGTACCGCCGTACGTCAGCGGCTCTGCCCCCGGAAACCAAAGAGCTTGCCTTCTTCCACGTGCCCTTCCCGGAATATTCCGAGGTCTGGGACTACACCGCCTGCAAGGGCTTTTGCCTTGAGCCCATCTGCCAGACCGAAATGAACGACGGACTCTTTGCCGCAATGGTGCGCTCCGGAAAGATGAAGGGCGTTTTCGTGGGTCACGACCACATAAACGATTTCGAGGGCACGCTCCGGGGCATTCGCCTCACCTACGGCCGCGCCTGCGGCTATCAGACCTACGGCATGGAGGGTTACCCCCGTGGCGCAAGACTTATCGACCTTGCTCCGGACGGCTACAAAACCGCCATCTACCTGGAGGGCGGTCAGATCTACGAACAGGTCAGCATCCGCCGGGCAAAGCTTGCGCGCAAGCACCCCGTTGCCGGCGAGACAGTGAGATGACCGGGAGGCAGAAACCATGACACATTTACATTTCAAAGGCGATAATTTCAGGATCTGCCAGCTTACGGATATCCACCTTGAGCACGACCGCCTCCACGACGAGAGAGAGTGTACCTGCAACGTCATACGCCAGTCGATTTTGCAGACAAAGCCCGACCTCGTGGTCTTCACAGGGGATCTTGCCTGGGGTCCCAACGACGACAAAATGATCGACCTTCTCTCCGGCATCATGGAAGAGCTTGGCGTTCCCTGGGCGCCGGTGCTGGGCAACCACGACGGCCAGGATCTTCTCGGCGGAGGCCAGCCGGGACGGCGTATGTTTGCCGGATTTCTGCTGAACCGCCCGGGAAGCCTCTTTGAGCTTGGGCCGGAAGAGGTCTTCGGCAACGGAAACTATACCGTCACCGTGGGCGGCACGGAGGAAGCTCCCGCCTGGGTGCTGTTCCTGCTTGACTCCCCGGACTGCGGTTTCGACGTCAGCCAGCTTCTGTGGTATAAAAGCCTCTCCGAGAGCTACCCCGATGCCTGCGAGCTTGCCTTCTTCCACATTCCCCTTCAGGAATACACCGAGGTCTGGGACTACCACGACTGCCTCGGCTTCAACCAGGAACGGGTCTGTTCCACGCCCCTTAACGACGGGCTCTTTTCTCTGATGGTGCGCGGCGGCAAAATGAAGGGCGTTTTCGTGGGTCACGACCACATAAACGACTTCGAGGGTACGCTCCACGGCATCCGCCTCTGCTACGGCCGGGGCAGCGGCTACCAGTGCTACGGCCTCGAAGGCTACCCCCACGGGGCAAGGATAATCGACCTTTCCCCCGACGGCACCTTCTCCACCAAAATCTGGCTTGAGACCGGCGAACTCTACACCCAAACCCGCCGCCACGTTCACAAGCTGAACTGCAAAGGATAACAACAAACAAAAAAACTTCCCGTTAGGCGTTGTACCCGTAAGGATACAACGCCAGTTTTATTCGCCTTACGGCGAGTTGTATTGCTTCGCAGATATATTCGGCTAAAAGCCGAGTGTTATTCGCTTTGCGAGTTTAGGAGCGAATAAAATATCACTAAAACCGAAAGGTTTTAATATCACTTTGCCGATAGGCAAAATAACATTGTGAGACCTGTCTCACAATATCACTATTAAAATATTTTTTGAGACAGTAAAACGGATGTGCAGAAATTCTACACATCCGTTTAATATTTGTCTCATACCGTAGCAAGCAGGGAAAATGTACAGCACATTTTCCACTTGTTAGGAGAACCTAAAAACCTTTTCTAAACAAATATCATCTATTCGATAAATTGGAATTTGACGAATTAAAAAATACCCTTGTTATATTTAATCATGGCACGAAAACTTATAACAAGTCCAAGAATAATACCAATAATCAAAACAGCAGTTCCAACTAAAATAAAAATATCGTTTTCAGTATATAGGGTTACAGATGACAGAACACTAAATACGATTATGCCAATACCGACAATAATAGTACCCAAGCCCACTTGTTTTCCAAATGGTATTCTATCTTCTTCTGAAACACGACTCCTGTGATATGAATGAAGAGATGATATGTTTCCTCGCATATTTGAAATTCCAAGAACAATACATACAACACCTACAAGAAAAGTAACAATATTGCCTGCCATAGTATAGCCTCCTTCAAATTCTTATTTATCGGTGAGATTATTATATCATTTTTCGCACCTTATCTCAATCCTTTTTTCCTTAAACTCATCTTATTTCTCCGTCATTTATTAAGTCTGCTTTCCCATGAATCAGAATTAATTTTATAATGGATCCCCAACACCTTGAATTATAAATCAAAATGAGATATAATAAAGGCTATCATTCTTAGTATTTACGGAGTAAAAACATGCGCGATAATAAAGAAATGCTCGGTACTGCATCGATCGGTAAGCTGCTTTTTAAATTAGCGGTTCCCACAGTGGTTGCCCAGCTGATCAATATGCTTTATAATATTATTGACCGCATTTATATCGGCCATATCCCGCAAAACGGCAGCCTTGCGCTTACGGGAGTTGGCGTATGTATGCCAATCATTATGATCATATCGGCCTTTGCGGCGTTGGTTGCATCAGGCGGCGCGCCCAAAGCATCGATTTCGATGGGTGAGGGCGATAATGACGCAGCGGAAAAAATTATGGGCGGTTGCTTTTCCTTCCAGCTTATTATCTCCGCCATTTTAACAACAATTTTATTGATTTGGAGCAAAGACCTGCTTTTAATGTTCGGTGCAAGCAAAAGCACCATCGGCTTCGCCACCGATTATATGAAGGTCTACGCCCTTGGCACGGTCTTTGTTCAGATAACGCTTGGCATGGGCGCTTTTATTACCGCGCAAGGCTATACCCAAATCAGTATGATAACGGTGCTTATCGGCGCGGTAAGCAATATTATACTCGATCCGATTTTTATTTTCGGATTAAATATGGGTGTAAAAGGTGCAGCCCTTGCCACAATCCTTTCCCAAGCGATTTCCTGCATCTGGGTGCTTGCCTTCCTATGCGGCAAAAAAACAACGCTCAGGCTCAAAAAACATTATTTTCGCATCGATACAAAATTGATTCTTCCCTCTATTGCGCTGGGAACTGCGACCTTTATTATGCAAAGCAGCGAAAGCGTAATTTCGATATGCTTTAATTCCTCGCTGCTCAAATACGGCGGCGACATCGCTGTTGGCGCAATGACAATCCTGACAAGCGTTATGCAGTTTGCAATGCTGCCGATGCACGGAATTGCCCAGGGAGCGCAACCGATCTTAAGCTATAATTACGGCGCCAAAAAAATCGAGCGGGTAAAAAAGACCTTCCGAATTTTGCTGATAACCTGCCTGATTTATTCCGCCGTCATTTGGGGCGCCATTGAGTTGTTTCCCCAAGCATTTGCAGGGATTTTTACTCCGGATCCCGCATTGATTGAATTTACTGCAGCGGCGCTTCGCATCTATTGTGCCGTATTATGCATTTTCGGAATCCAAACAGCCTGCCAGATGACCTTTGTATCCATCGGCAATGCGCCTTGCTCCATCCTTGTTGCCATCGTTCGTAAATTTGTTTTGCTTTTACCGCTGATCTACATTATGCCGCAGCTTACCGAAAATAAAGCAACGGGCGTTTATACCGCAGAGCCTGTTGCGGATGTGATTGCCATTACCTTTACTGCCATTCTTTTTTCTGTTCAATTTAAAAAAGCGCTGCGCTCTTTAAAGTAAAAACAGCCCCCTATTTGCCTTTGGCAATGGGGGCTATTCTTTTACCGAATACTTTTTCCCCTCTCATAGGCTTCCACACCGCAAACGATGCCCTTTTCCTTTGCCGTTTTTAATAAATTAATTATTCCATATCATTTCGAAAGCTTACAAAACTTTTATCAACTCATAATTTTCTATTGACAACTTTTTTCCCATCGATTAAAATTGTTGCGTAAGCAACTGTTGCATCTGCAACTTTTTTGAACGGAGAAAAAATAATGATTCGATTTATGAAAAAACTCAACAATATCAGCCGCTCGCAGGCGATTTATCGAAGCGGGCGCATTTCCGCCAAGGACCTGCAAAGCGGGCATTATGCCTTTGCGCTGGCCATCTGCCGCGCGCCGGGGCGCTCGCAGGAAGAGCTTGCGCGAGAGCTTTGCCTCAATAAAAGCACGATTGCGCGGAATATAAATTATCTTGAGGAAAAGGGGTATATAACCCGCAGCCCGCTGCCCCATAATCGGCGGCAATTTTCTGTTTTCCCTACCGAAAAAATGCTGCAGATATTACCCGAAATCCGCCAAGCCTCGCAGGAATGGACGGCGCTTTTATCGCAAGATATCCCGCAGGAGGAGCTGGAAATTTTCCATTCGGTATTGGAGCGGATGCAGCTGCGCGCGCAGCAAATTATTGAGGAGCAGGAAAAATAAAATGAAATGGGTTTTATCATATTTAAAGCCGCTGAGCCTCCGCATTGCGCTGGGAACAACGGTAAAAATCATCGGCACCTTAGCGGAGCTGATCATTCCTTTTTTACTATCCTATATTCTTGAAAATGTGATTGCGGCCAATGAGATCGGGGAAATTCTCTTTTTTGGCGGCCTGATGGCGCTTTGCGCTGTTATCGCCTGCCTCGGCAATATTACAGCCAATCGAATGGCAGCCAAAACAACGATGCTATTTTCAACCCGTATGCGCAAAGAGCTTTTTTCCAAAACGCTGCATCTTTCGGCAAGAAGCACCGATCATTTCACCATTCCTTCCTTGGAATCCCGCATCACATCGGATACTTATAACGTTCAGAATTTCATCGGCATGATGCAGCGAATGGGCATCCGCGCGCCGATCCTTTTGCTGGGCGGCACCGCCATTACGCTGGCGATGGACCGAAAGCTGGCGCTGGTTATGATCGCAACCTTGCCGCTGATCTTTATTATTGTATACAGTATTTCCCGTATGGGCGTGCCGCTCTATTCTAAGGTCCAGCAATCTGTGGATGAGATGGTGCGGGTGGTTCGGGAGGATGCGCAGGGCATTCGGGTCATCAAAGCGCTCTCCAAGGTCCCCTATGAAAACGCGCGCTACGATAAAGCGAATCGCACCCTCAAGAAAAATGAATCCCGCGCCGCGATCATTATGGGCGGGGTACATCCCATTATGACGCTGCTGATGAATTTAGGGATCGTTGCGGTGATTGCAGTCAGCGCCCATCTGGTTGCAAGCAATCGCTCCTCTGCAACTACTGTTATTGCCTTTATGCAATATTTTACCCTGATTTCCATGGCGATGATGTCGCTCTCTCGTATGTTTGTTATGTATACCAAGTGCGCCGCCTCGGCTAACCGCATTGCCGAGGTGATGCAGCGGGAAAGCGAGCTTTGCCCCTGCGAAGACGACGGCAAGGGAAACCCCGCGCTGCATATTTCTTTCGAAAATGTATCCTTTTCCTATCTCGGCAAAAGCAATGATCTGAAAAACATTTCCTTTTCTTTAAAAAAGGGCGAGCGGCTGGGCATCATCGGCGCAACCGGCAGCGGAAAATCGACCATCCTGCGCCTTTTGATGCGCTTTTATGATGCGGGCGGAGGAAAGATCCGCATCAACGGCAAGGATATCCGCTCCTATCCGCCCGAAGTGCTTTGCGGGATGTTTGGCGTTGTTTTCCAAAATGATTTCATCTATGCCGATACCATTGAAGAAAACATCCGTTTCGGTCGCCCGCTCAGCAGCGAGGAAATTGCTGCTGCCGCCAAAATCGCCCAGGCCCATGATTTTATTACTGCCTTTCCGCAGGGCTATGCCCATCCGGTTTCCACCGGCGGCACCAACCTTTCGGGCGGGCAACGCCAGCGGCTGCTGATTGCCCGCGCCCTCGCAGGCCGCCCCGAGATTTTGATCCTTGATGATTCCTCCTCGGCGCTGGATTATAAAACCGATGCAAATCTGCGCCGCGCGCTGGCCGATACGCTCCCCCGCTCAACCGTTATTACCGTTGCCCAGCGGGTCAGCTCCGTTAAGGATTGCGATCTCATCCTTGTAATTGAAGATGGCGCCATCATCGGCAGCGGCAAGCATGAGCAGCTTTTGGAAAGCTGCGCGGAATATAAAGAGATCAGCGATTCCCAGATGGGAGGTGCATTCATCGATGGCTAAAAAGAAAGAACAACGAAAAAGAGGCCTCTTTTTAAGGCTCAGCAAATATGTTTTGCAGCAATGGCCGCTCTTTATTCTGGCGGTGCTTCTGACCCTCGGCGCCAATCAGCTCTCCCTGCTGGGTCCGCGCTTTTCGGGCGCCGCCATCGATTCCATTGTTCAAAAAAACGGCGTGAATTTCGCCGCGGTATGGAAATATATTCTTCTGATGCTGGGCTGCTATCTAATCTCTGCGCTGCTTTCCTATCTCCTTTCGATTGTTATGATTCGGCTCAGCCAGCGAATTATCTATAAGATGCGCAGGCAGGTTTTCGAAAAGCTGACTACTCTGCCGGTCCATTATTTCGATACCCACGCTACCGGCGATATCATCAGCCACCTTTCCTATGATATTGATACCATCAACAGCACCCTCTCCCATGATTTGATCCAGGTAATGACCAGCCTCTATACCGTTATCGGCTCGCTGCTCTTTATGTGGCAGATCTCCAAGCCGATGATCCTGATTTTTGCGCTGACCGTACCGACCTCCATCCTCTTTACCCGCTATCGCTCCAAGGTGGTGCGCCCGCTTTTTCGCAAGCGCGCCAAAAAATACGGCGAGCTCAACGGCTTTGCCGAGGAGATGCTTACCGGCTCCCGCACCATCTCGGCCTATGGCCGGCAGGAGGTCATCTCCGATCGTTTTAATCGAATCAACGATGATGCAATGGACGCCTTTTATAAGGCGGAATATCAAAGCGCGCTGCTCTTTCCGACCATCAATCTTATCAATAATCTCTCGCTGGCGCTGGTGGCTGTTTTCGGTGGAATTCTCTATATGTATTCCCAAAACGGCACGGTTCTCGCCGCCTCTGCCTTTTATATTACCCTCGGCGGGGTGGCGCAGTTTGTGCAATATTCGCGGAAATTCGCGGGCCCGATCAATGAATTTTCTAATATTCTCCATGAATTTCAATCGGCCTTTTCCGCAGCAGAGCGGGTTTTCACCATTTTGGATGAACCCCCTGAAAAGGAGGATGCGCCCGATGCAAAAGCGCTGCGGGCGGTAAAGGGCGATGTTTCCCTGAAAAATATCACCTTCGGCTATACCGCAGATAAAACGATCCTTAAAAATGTTACCGTTTCAGCCGGAAAGGGAAAAACGATCGCCATTGTCGGCCCAACCGGCGCCGGCAAAACAACCATTATCAACCTGCTGATGCGCTTTTATGATCCCCAAAGCGGCGAGATCCTCATCGATGGCCATTCCGCCGTCAAGCTCAAGCGCGAGGATCTTCGGCTTGCCTTCAATATGGTGTTGCAGGATACCTGGCTTTTTTGCGGAAGCATCTATGATAACATCGTTTACGGGCGTGAGGATGCTACCCCCGAGGAGGTTTATGCCGCGGCAAAATCCGCCCGCATCGCCTCCTATATCGAAGGGCTGCCCGATGGATATGACACCATCCTTTCCGATGATGGCATTAATATCTCCAAGGGACAAAAGCAGCTGATTACCATCGCCCGCGCCTTCCTTTCCAAGGCGCCGATCCTGATCCTGGATGAGGCGACCTCCAATGTCGACTCCCGCACCGAGATCCGGATCCAAAATGCAATGACCGAGCTGATGAAGAATAAAACCTGTTTTATCATCGCCCATCGGCTCTCTACCATCCAAAATGCCGATACCATTCTCGTTGTTAAGGATGGTGCAATTATTGAGCAAGGCAACCATGATCAGCTTCTCCGCAAAGGCGGCTTTTACGCTTCGCTCTATCAATCGCAATTTCATTAAAAAAGTCTTGAAAATAGCAAAACTCTCTGCTGAAATTCAGCAGAGAGTTTTTTGTTAATAGAGCCTTATTTCATTTCTTGTTTCGGTGTTGATAATATCACCTCTAAACAGTGATATATACACCGCTTTTTTACGCTCTATAAGAGGATGGTTTTAAAGCATTTCAAGGATGGCCTTTTTGGATTTTGCGCCGGCCTCCTGCCGAATGATTTTTCCACCCTCCATAACAACGAGGGTAGGGATGCTCATAATGCCGAATTGCCCCGCAAGCTCCGCCTCTTCGTCCACATTGATTTTGCAAACCTTAATATCGGCGCGTTCTTCGGCGATCTGCTCAACAATAGGCACCACCATACGACAAGGCCCGCACCAAGGCGCCCAAAAATCCAAAAGGACCTTGCGATCGGATTCCAAAACCTCGCTTTGAAAATTATTCTTATTAACGTTGATTGCTGCCATTTTCATCTCTCCTTTTTTCGTTTATCAGTCAGCTCGAAGCTGAGATCCAGCAACGCCTTGAGCTGCTCTTTCCCAACGCTCCCATCCAAGCAGACGGTAATCCAATGATTCTTATTCATATGATAGCCTTTATAAATCCCCTTTTCCTGCAGCAGCCCGCCGATCAGGAGCGGATCGCATTTCAGGTTCACAACGTTCAGTTCCCCCGCCTCCGCGATGCCGAGCTTTTCCTTGGAAATCTCCATAATTACGGCAAACCATTTTCGGTTGCCCGCATGACGATAAACCGCAAAGCTTGGATATTTCATAAAAAGCTGCTCGCCTGCCGCGCCATAGGTAAGGGCGATCCATTGATCCAATTCATATCGATCCATCGTTGTTCCTCGATTTTTTTAATATGCCCTATTATATCATATTTATTTCATTTTTTCAAGAGAGCCTTCATCTGCTTCCGAAGGCTTTTCCTCCATTCCCTTGACGAACAAGAGAATAAGTAGTATTATATAAGTAGTATTATATAAATAAATAATAGACAGGAGATGATCGGATTTTGCAGTTCTTTAAAAGCCTCAAAAGCAATGCGAAGGAATACTGCGGCCTTCCCGAGCTGATTTTTCTCCTGTCGTTTATTTTTGCAGGCGGATTTCATGATTATTTTTCCTGCCTCCTTTCGCTGCTGTTCTCGATCTTTTTATTTTTAAAGATCCGCAAAAACAAAGCCCTTCAGCTGCGCATCAATCCTCTCTCCATCGCGGTTTGCGCTCTGGTATTATTCTATGGGCTCTCGGTTATTTGGGCGGTGGATCGCGGCATGGCGCTGGTCGGCTTTTTGAAATTCTTGCCGCTGCTGCTCTATCTTCTTCTGCTGCAGCAATCGGCGCCGCGCAAAAAAGCGCTGCGGCTGCTCCCCTATTTCGCCGCCCTTTTGGCGCTCCTCACCGCAGCCCTTTCCCCCATTCCCTTTTTCAAAGAATTTTTCTTGGTAGCAGGGCGGCTGGCAGGCCCCTTTCAATATCCCAATACCTTCGCCCTCTTTCTTTTGATCTCGGAGCTTTTGCTGCTGAAAAAGGCCGCCTTGAAATGGCCGGATTGTATTACCCTTGCCCTTTTGATCGGCGGCCTGCTCTATACCGGCAGCCGCGCGGTATTCATTCTGTTTTTGATTTCCAATTTCCTGATGCTCCTTTTGCGAGCGCCCAAAAAGCGGCGGATCCGGATGCTGGCCGTTGCCGCTGCGGCGGCGGGCCTTTTGCTGGCCATCGCCTTGCTTGCGCCCGAGGGCAATATTTTAAGCCGCTATCTCAAAATCGGGCTGAACCAAAGCACCTTCCTCGGCCGCTTTCTTTATATGCAGGATGCGCTGCCCCTCCTTTGGAAGCATCCCTTCGGGCTGGGCTATTTCGGCTATCTTTATCGCCAGGGCGCGCTGCAAACCGGCGTTTATAATGTTTCCTATGTTCATAATGATTTTATGCAGATTGCGCTGGATGCGGGGATCCTTGCCGCGCTTTTGCTGCTTGGTGCCATCCTTGCCTTTCTCTTTAAAAAGAAAACTCCCCTTGCCGATAAGCTGATTATTGCTGTATTCTCGCTGCATACCCTGTTTGATTTCAATCTGCAATTCATTGGAATGTTTCTTCTGCTTTTGCTGCTGCTTTATGATGAGAGCGGAAAGCAGCTGACCCTTCGCCGCCCCCTCCCCTTTCAGCTGATCCTTCCTCTTTTGGCGGCGGTCAATCTCTATATGAGCATCCCCCTTGCGCTGACGCAATGCACCGCCTATGAGGCCTCCGATCGTCTTTATCCCTATTATACCCGCAATAAAATCCTATTGCTTCAGGATCAGGAGGATATCGGCCGCGCTGCGGCGCTTGCCGATGCGATGCTGGAATATAATACCCAATATTACGCGCCTTATAGCATTAAAGCGAAATATTGCTATTCGCAAGGCGATTTTGCGGGCGTAATGGAAAATAAAAAGCAAGTCTTTGCCCGCTGCCGCTTTGAGGCCGCGGAATATGAGGAATATGCCTATATGCTTGTAAACGGCATTTTAGCTTATGAGCAGCAGGGCGATGCCGCCAGCGCCGGATATTTAAGGGAAGAGCTTTCGGCGCTGCAAGCCCTTTTGGAGGAGAATGCAAGCCGCATCAGCAAGCTGGGCGGCAGGATTGCCGATCAGCCGCTCACCTCCCTGCCCGAAGAGCTTTTAAAATATGCCTATCCTCCCCAAGAGAAAGCGGGTGATTTCAATTAAAAAAATCATATCGGCCCTTTTATGCGCCGCTATGGTCTGCTCTCTTGCCGCCTGCAAGGGCTCCGAGGGCGGGCTTAAAATTCTGGATTGCGAAGGCGCGCCGCTGGCGGAGGTTTCCTCCCAAGGCGCCATCAAAAAGCATTCCGAGCGAGCCTATCTCGAAATCGTTGCCGAGGAGGCAGTGGCCATCCTTTCCGAAAAGCTGGAGCTTTCGGAAAGCAGCGCGAAAAAGCAGCTTTATAAAGGAGGCTATACCGTCTATACCGCCTTTGATCGCCCCATGAACCAAGCTCTTGCCGCGGCTTGCGCCGAAAGGGAGGAGGAAGCGGAGGTTGCCGCGGTAATTACCGATCTCTCCGCCCATCTCTGCGCAGCCTTCAGCAGTAAGCGGAGCAATGGCCAAACCAGCTATGTCCTTCAAAAAGCGCCGCCCTGCTCCGCTTTTAAGCCGCTGAGCGTTTATGCGCCGGCCATCGAAAGCGGGGTTATCAATTGGTCCTCTTCTTATCAGGATACCCCCTATAAGCAGATCAGGGATGCCAACGGCGCCTTGATCAATTGGCCCAAAAATCCCAATAAATATTATTCCAATTCCAAGGTTTTTATCAGCGATGCGGTTCGCCAATCCCTCAATACCATCGCGGTAAAATGCCTGAAGGATTACGGCGTTGAAAATTCCCTTAAATTTTTGGAGGAAAGCTTTCAAATTCCGCTGGAGGCGGAAAAGGAGCTTTTGGAGCAACGCGGCGAGGAAGAGATCATCGGCAATATCGCGCTGGGCTCCCTGCGCAGCGGAGTCAGCGCGCCGGATATGGCCGGCTATTATCAGATCTTTGCCAATGGCGGCAAATATCAGGCGCCAAAGGCAATCCTGAAGCTTTGCGATGCCGAAGGAAAGCCCCTTTATGAAGCCCAATATGCCCCCAAGCAGGTCATCAGCCCCGCAACCGCGGATATTATGAACCATATGCTGCGGGAGGTCGTTTCCCCCATCGGCACCGGCAAAAATGCCGCCCTCAAGGGCATCGAAGCCGCAGGTAAAACAGGAACAGACGATGATAATAAAAATAATTGGTTCATCGGCCTTACCCCTGAATACAGCTGCGCCTTCTGGCATGGCGGCGCCTCCAAAAATTATGCAGCCGAGATCTTTTCATCGGCAATGAACGCGGTTTATGATACCCGCGAAGGCGAGCGGGAAAAATTCCGCTATACCTCGGGCATCCGTCTGGTAATTTGCTGCGCGGAAAGCGGCGATCAATTCCATCCCGGCTGCCCCCTGATCAACAATGGATACTATGCCTCGGATGATCTTCCGAAGCTTTGTAATCAACATTAAAAAGAAGGAGTGATTTTTTATGAATTCATTATTCAGAAAGTCAATTGCAATCGTCTTGATGATTCTGATGCTGATTTCAGCGATGAGCACCATGGCCTTTGCAAACGAAGAAACACCCCCGGAATATGAATATTTTACACTTACTCCGGGTGAACCCTTTGACGCCGCCATCACCGAAAGCGGTCAAACGGTTTATTTTTCCTTTACTCCCGAGGAAAGCGGATTCTATATTTTCAATTCCTCCGCAACCGAGGATGCCGTTGGATTTTTCTATGATGAAAATATGAATGTTGATGTGAGCGACGACGATAGCGGCGATGGCTCTAATTTCGCGATTAACGCGGAGCTCTCCGCAGGCGAAACTTATTATTTCGGCGCCTGTTTTTGGGACGATAATGTAACCGGCACTCTCCCTGTTCTCATTAAAAAAATCAATGGGGTTACCAATATTGAGTTGAAGCCCATTGAGGTTGTTGCAGGGACCACCGGCGATATCGAAAGCGCATTCGATGAGCAAGGCGAATATGTTGAATATTACCGCTATTATTGGCAGAATGCCCTTCGATACACCGTTACCCTTGAAAGCGGCGATATTATCAGCGGCAACGGCAGCGGATTCTTTGATCCTGACGGAAATTATTTTACCTTCGAAACCGTAGACGGCCAGGACTATACGAATCCATGGACGGTAGGCAACAGCTACCCTGCCACCCTCAAGCTTATGAACTATGAGATGGATGTTACCGTCAGCATCATTGACTGTCCGGTAGAAAGCATTACCATTGAGCCTCTCTCGTTGGTTGAAAATTTCGATGGTAATATCAACCAGGATTATACGGTTGAAGGTTCACCCGAATATTTCTATTATGATTGGCTCTCCCGCCTTTCCTATATCGTTGAATTGAACGACGGCACCATCCTCAACGGAATAGGCAGCTCTGTTTATGATGAAAACGGAGATCTGTATGGCAATATTACATATTCTGATACCCAGGGCTATAACAACCAATGGACCAAGGGCAATACCTATACCGCCACCATCTCCTTTTTGGGCTATGAATCGATCGCCTTAATCCGCATCGTAGGGTCTCCCATTGAAAGCATCGATGTGGATCCCATCGAAATCATTGAGGGCACCCATAGATACTCCACTTCTTATTGGGATGAGGAATTGCAGGAGGAAGTTTCATACGAATATTATTATTGGGAAGATCTCATGAGCGGAACCGTCCACTATAAAGATGGCTCCTCCTATCGCTTGATCGGCACATGGTTCTATGATGAGGAAGGCAATCATATCGGCTCCCTCAGCTATATGGATGACCAATGCGCCGCCGTTCAATGGACTGCCGGCAATACCTATTCCGTTCATCTTTCCTATCAAGGATATGAAACCGATATCCCCGTTACCATCCTTGAATCGCCGGTTGAAAGCATTGTTTTTGATCAGGATGAATTTGAAATCATCGAAAATACCAATGGCAGCTATTGCTCCATGTGGGACGATGAAGCGCAGGATAATCTATTTTATTATGAATATCAATGGCGCAATGATCTTTCCTATACCATTACCCTGAAGGACGGTACGGTCTACCGCGGATCGGGCACGGATGTTTACGATGAAGACGTCAACTATATCGCCTCCTTCCAATATAGCGATGCGCAATCCCCCACCAATCAATGGACCGCGGGCAATACCTATTCCACCAGCCTTTTCTTTATGGGATACGAAGCGCCCACTATCAGCGTTACCATCCTTGAGACTCCGGTTAAAAGCGTAGATTTTTCTCCTGTCAGCGTTATTAAAAATACCAACGGCAGCATCAACTACGGCTATGATAGCGATGGCAACGAGCATGAATATTTCCATTATAGCTGGCTCAATAATCTTTCCTTTACCATTACCATGAAGGATGATACTGTTATCAACGGCTCCGGCGATGGTTTTTATGATGAGGATGGCGAATATCATACCATCTATACCTTAGATCATCAGGGCTATGATAATCAATGGGATGTAGGCAGCTATACCCCCAAAGCCTATTTCCTCGGCTATGAAGCGGAAATCCCCGTAAGCATTATCGATGTTCCCATCAAGAGCATCTCCGCAAAGCCTCTTTATCTCAATGCCAATGATTATCGGGAATTCGATGGCTTCAATGAGGATGGCGAATTTGTTACCTATCCCTTCTATGAATGGGAGGAAAAATGCGAGCTGATCATTACCCTTGCGGATGATTCAACTCAGACCATCGTTGGTTATCGCCCGCTGGTATATCTCGGCGAGGAGTACTATCCCTCCTTTGATGGTGAGCAGAGTGCTGACCATTATTGGGAAGCGGGCGGCAGCTATGCAGCAACCGCCACCATTATGGGTGTCTCCTGCGAGATTGAGATCAATATTGCCCTTCCCCAGACCGAAAACGGCATTTCCTATCTGGATATGGGTGAATATGTAATCATTGTTGATGTTGATGGCAGCGGCGATGTTCTTACCCTCCCCGAAATCATCAATGATAAGCCGGTTGTTGCGGTTTCTTCCATGAGTTGTATTTATAAGGAGATCATCTTCCCCGATTCCGTCACCTCCATTTCCGGCAATGTGCTGATGAACTGCCCCGGCTTGGAAAAGGTCACCTTCGGTGCAGGCATCCCTTATCTGGATCAAAGCTTCTTCTATGATTGCGGCTTATTGGAGGAGATCCATGTTTCTGAGGAAAATGCCAATTATTGCAGCATAGACGGCGTTTTATATAATAAAGAGGCAACCAAGATGATCGCAGCCCCCTGCGGAAAAACCTCCTCTCATACCGTTCCCGCAACAGCGGAAGATATTGAAGTTTATTTCGAGAATGTTTTCTCCTTTACCATTCAGCTTCAAAACGGCTCTACCGGCTATCTGCAGGAAAACGGCGTTATCTATGATGAAGATAAAACTACCGTTATCTCCTGCGATAAAAATATCGGCGGTACCTATACCATGCCCGATACGGTTGAATCCATCCGCCGCGGCGCCTTCGCTTATAGCTCCTTTGAAAAGGTTGTTGTTTCCCCGAAGGTTACCTCCATCGTATACGGCGCATTTGAATACAATACAAAGCTTCAGGAAATTGTTTTGCCCGAAGGGCTGAAATCCATCGGCTTCCATGCCTTTACCGATTGCGCAAGCCTGAGCAAGATTGAATTGCCGGAAGGGCTGGAAACCATCGCCGGCTCCGCCTTTAAGCATTGCTCCTCCCTTACCGAGCTTACCCTTCCCGAAAGCCTGATTGCCTTTGAGCCGGAGGCCTTTGCTTATAGCGGCCTGACCAAGATCAATATCCCCTCCAAAATTGAAGGGGTTTCCGGCTCCGCTTTCATCGGCACTCCGCTGACCGAGGTCACCTTCGCGGAAGGACCGATCGGCATCGGCAGCTTTGCCTTTAAGAATACCAAGCTAAAGAGCATTACCTTGCCCGAAAGCCTGGAATTTATTTCCTATGAAGCCTTTTATAACACCCCGCTGGAGAGCATCGATTTCCGCAATGTAATTGCGATCGGAGAGATGTCCTTTGCAAAAACAAAGCTCAATGAGATTAAAATCCCCGCAACCCTTCGCGAAATCGGTGAATATGCCTTTGAAGGTTGCTCCGCCAAAACGCTGAAGCTTGCCGAGGGCATTACCCAAACGCCGAGCTTCGGATTCGGCGGCCTTGCCATTGAATCTCTCAGCTTCCCGACTACCGTTACCGATATCGGCTATTATTCCTTCAGCAATTGCACCGAGCTTTCCAAGATCGATCTTCCCGATAATCTGCAAAAGCTGAGCGGCACCGCCTTCCATAATACCGCTTGGTATAATGCTCAGGATGAAGGCCGCGTCTTTTTGGAGAATGCCCTTTATCGCTATAAGGGTACCATTGCCCAAAATTCCCATATCGGCGTATTCAACGGCACCAAGATCATTGCATCTTATGCCTTTGAATCCCAAAGCGGGATGAAATCCGTTTATCTCCCTGCCGATGTACGCTTTATCGGCCTCTCCGCATTCTATGAATGCACCGGCCTTACCGATGTTTACTACGCAGGCTCCGAGCAGGATCTGGAGCAGATTGAAATCGAAGGCGGCAACAGCCTGCTTTTGAATGCGGATTGGCATTTCAACCATACCTGCTCTCATAAATATACCAATTCCTGCGATACTACCTGCAATACCTGCAATGCCAAGCGTACCATCAAGCATACCTATACCAACGCTTGCGATAAGAGCTGCAATGTATGCAAAGCGACCCGCGTAACCAGCCATAGCTATAAAAAGGTTGTAACCAAGGCAACCCTTACCGCCAACGGTAAGATCAGCAATAAATGCGAAAAATGCGGCTATATCGCAAGCTCCACTACCACCATCCGCTATCCCAAGACCTTTACCCTCTCCGCCACCTCTTATACTTATGACGGCAAGGTAAAGACCCCGAGCGTAACCGTTAAGGATACAGCGGGCAAAGTGCTCAAGAAGGATACGGATTATACCGTTACCTACGCTTCGGGCAGAAAGCTTGCAGGCACCTATAAGGTAACGATCAAGATGAAGGGCAACTACAGCGGTACCAAGACCCTCTCCTTCAAGATTAATCCCATCAGCATCTCCAAATGCAAGGTTTCGATCTCCGCAACAAGCTATACCTATAACGGCAAGGTCAAGACCCCGACCGTTACCGTTAAGAATGCCAACGGCACCAAGCTGGTAAAGAATACCCATTATACCGTTACTTACTCCAGCGGCCGCAAGAATGTTGGCAGCTATAAGGTAACCGTTAAGATGAAGGGGAATTACAGCGGCAGCAAAACGCTGACCTTCAAGATCAACCCTGTTAAATCGAGCATTTCGAAGCTGGTAGGGGCCAAGAAGGCCTTTACCGTAACCGTTGCCAAGAAATCGACTCAGGTAACCGGCTATCAGATTCAGTATTCTACCTCTAAGAAGTTTACAAGCGCCAAGACCAAGAGCCTTACAAGCTATAAGACCACCAAGGCGACCATTAAGAGCCTCAGCGCAAAGAAGACTTATTATGTAAGAGTACGCACCTATAAGACGGTAAGCGGAGTGAAATATTATTCCGGCTGGTCGGCTTATAAAGCGGTTAAAACCAAATAATAACTCCATCAAAAAAGGTTTGGCTCTGCCAAACCTTTTTTGTATTTCCCGATCCTCCCGCGCATATACTATGGGGGGTGATCAAATGATAAAACGCGATATTAATCTATGGCAATTTGCTTGCTTTGCCTCAACCTCTCTTTTGGGTACGCTCCTCCATTTTCTTTATGATTGGAGCGGGCAATCCCCATGGGTTGCCCCTTTTTCAGGCATCAATGAATCAACCTGGGAGCATATGAAGCTGCTCTTTTTTCCGCTCTTTCTCTTTGCGCTGGTGCAAAGCCTCTTCTTTCGGGGATATCCCCATTTCTGGTGCGTTAAGCTGCTCGGCAGCGCGGCGGGGCTGCTGCTGATCCCAATCCTATTTTATACCTATAACGGCGCCATCGGCAAATCCCCCGATTGGCTCAATATCTCCATCTTTTTTGTTGCCGCGGCAACAGCTGCCCTTTTGGAGGCGCGGCTGCTCAAGCGCCAAAAGCCCGCCTGCCGCCGCCCTTGGCTCCCCTTCCTGCTCCTTTGCCTGATCGGCGGGCTTTTTATCCTCTTTACCTTCCTTCCGCCCCCGCTGCCGCTCTTTGAAAATCCGTTTTAATCTTGCATAACTGCGGGCGGTATGATATAATAAAGCAAAAACAAGAGGAGGATTCCGCTCGCTATGAAAATGTGTTTCAGATGGTATGGGGAAGGCAACGATAAGATCAAGCTTTCCGATATCAAGCAAATTCCGGGCGTTGAAGGCATCGTTTGGGCGCTTCATCATAAAATGCCCGGCGAAATCTGGGAGATCGATGAAATTGCCGAGGTTCAGCGCCAGCTGAATGAATATGGCTTTAATATGGATGTTGTTGAATCGGTAAATGTTCACGATGATATTAAAATCGGCCTGCCCACCCGCGATCATTATATCGAGAATTATAAGCAATGCATCCGCAATCTTTCCCAATTCGGCGTAAAGGTAATCTGCTATAATTTTATGCCCATCTTTGATTGGACCCGCAGCAATCTTTTCCATCCTGTAGGCGATGGTTCTACCGCCCTTTTCTATGAAAAAAATATGATTCAGGATGATTATAACGCCATGGCGAAATACATCATGGATTTTACCGAAAAATATAATATGTCGTTCCCCGGCTGGGAGCCCGAGCGGATGGCCAAGCTGGATGAGCTTTTCAAGGCCTATGAGGGCGTTACCCATGAAAAGCTTTGGGATAATCTGAAATACTTTCTGGAAGCCATTATGCCCACCTGCCGCGAATGCGATATCAAAATGGCGATCCATATGGATGATCCCCCCTGGGATATCTTTGGCCTGCCCCGCCTGCTGATCAATGAGGAAAATATCGGCCGCTTCCTTAAAATGGTCGATGATGAATATAACTGCCTGACCCTCTGCTCCGGCAGCCTGAATGCCGATCCCAATAATGATGTTGCAGCGATTGTTCGCAAATATTGCGATCGCATTGCCTTTGCCCATGTTCGCAATGTGAAGCATTTTGCCAACGGCGATTTCTCTGAGGCAAGCCATCGGGATTGCGATGGAGATACCGGCATCATCGAAATCCTCAAGGCCTACCATGAAAACGGCTTCAAGGGCTATACCCGCCCCGACCATGGCCGCCATCTTTGGGGAGAAGGCCCCGGCAATGTTCGCCCCGGCTACGGCCTTTATGATCGCGCCCTCGGCATTATGTATATGCTCGGCGTTTGGGATACCCTTGAAAAGAATAAAAAGTAATTTAAAAAATCCTGAGGCTTGAAGCCTCAGGATTTTTTTATTCTTGAATCGTTTCGGTTGCGGTCTGCTCCTCTTCGGCGGGAAGTTCCTCCGCAGGAGCTTGCTCCGCGGAAGGCTGCTCTTGCTCCGCAGGCGGCTCCTCCTCCGCGGAAAGCTCTTCCTCGGCGGAAGGCTGCTCTTCGGAGGGCTGCTCCTCGGAAGGTTGCTCTTCGGAGGGCTGCTCCTCATCCTCAAGGATTTCCTCTTCCTCGGCGGGCGCCTGCTCTTGCTCCTGCAGGGCTTCCTCCTCAAGAGGTTCTTCCGCCTGCGGCTCCTCAGAAAGCGTCTGAGGCGGCAAATACGGCGGATTTATATAGCTTTCGCAGGGAGGATTGGCTGAGCTTCCCCATTGGGCAATAATGCGCACCTGCGCTGTTTTTCCCGCATCTACCTTAATGTTATAGCTGCGGGTATTTACCTCAATTTCAGCGCCGTTTTCAAGGAATTTCCCGATCGGCGCGGTATAATAATGATGCATCAGATCGGGCGCTTCGCTTGCATAATCGGTAGAAACAACAATCTCGCAATAGCCGACCTTTGCGGTGCTTCCGGCGGTTTTGGAAAGGCTGAAAACAAAAAGCTTTTCCGCATCGGTATCGTTGGTAAAGGTCCATACCCCATCCAGCTCCGTTGCCTCCGCCGCCTTCAGCTCAATATCATAGGACGCCGATTGCATTACATTGACCGGAGATGTAACATTATGGGTAAAAAATGCATAAGCCGTAAGGCTCATAACGGAAGCACACATTAGAATCAGTACAACCGAAAGCGCAACATTGGCGATCATCATTTTCTCGCTGATTTTTCCCTGCTTGGGGATGAAAAACAATTCTTTGATTTTTTCTTTCAGTTTTTTCAACTCGGCGCCCTCCTTTCTTTTTCATTTATAAGCGCGATTTATAAAGTGCCCGCCTGCGAGGCCGCAACATTCAGACCCAGCTCAACGGTAGGAATATCATTTCCGCGGAAATTGGCAGCATTGCCGATTTCCTCCGGCATCCGAACAATAACAGCGATATACCGCTCCTCGGCGGGCTGCAGCGAAAGTTCATCCTGCTTGGAATAAACATTTAAAGGATAGCTGCCGGCCGCTTCGGGGAAATTATTGGCCGCCTTTGCGGCAGCAACTGCGCGATTCAGCGCTGCTTCGCTATCGCCGAAGATCACGCCATAGCGCAGGTAATTGGGCAGATAGATTTCATTGCCCAATACGCTCTTGGCGGTATGAACATCGTAAACATCCACCGCCAGCCTATAATCGAAGGGGACATCCCCGTTATTCTTTACCTTCAAATAGATAATTTGGGTATAGCCCGGCTCATAAAGGGCGTTTTCATCGAAAACAACCGTTTCGCCATCGATTACCTCATAATAATCATTGCCCTTCTTATGGGAAAGCTCCAGCTCCAGCTTGCCGATATAAAAGCTATTCTTTACCGCAGGCTCGCTGTCCTTAAACCATGCCAGCGAGGTTCCTGTTCCCAAAAGGCCCCAAAGGATCAAAAGGAGCAGGCTGATCGCCAGCGCAATTTTGGTATATTTATTTTTCTTGATGCGCATTCATTGCTCCTCCTTTCCAAGGGGTTTTCAGGCATCTTCTTTTTTCTTTTTTCTGAAAAGCGGGAAAATCAGCAGTAGGATCATTGCGGCGGAACCCAAAGCAATTCCCGCCCAAAGGTAAATATTGCTGCGATCCCCTGTTGCGGGATCATCCTTTTCGATGGGCAATTCCTCAATTTTGAATTCCCAATCCAGATAGCCGATTTGATTCATTTGGGTCTGATCCAAAGAGGTCGGCACCTCCAGCCCCAGCGCTAAATCCACCTTGCCGCCCGAATAAAGGGTTCCCAGCAGGGTCCAATCCGCAAGGCCGCCCTTTTGATCGGCCGCCGCATCAAACATATAGCCGTTTTTAGTATCGGCTGTTTTTTTAACGGTTAACCGCAGCTGCGATAAAAATTCTCGGGAGCTTTGATCCTGCTGCGCGCCCTTGGAGCGCAGATAGATCTTCACCTTCACCCGATTGGAGGCTTTATTCGTTACCGTTATTTTCTGCTCCAGCCGATCGCCGGGCATTACATCCTTGAAATCGGGAAAGAGATCCGAGGGCGATTGCTCGCTGCCGGGCGCAAAAATGAATTTTCCCGCATCCCCGCTATAGGTAACCTTTCCCTCCGCCGCAGCCGCAGGAAATGACGCCAGCAGCGCAAGGATCAGCAAAAGAATTCCGAATAAACGCTTCATTTTGCCACCTCCTGCTCCTGAGGCCAGCCTTGGGCAGCCGCATAGTTGCCATCGGCAATAGGATTATTCTCGCTCTGCACCGCCTCGGCAACAACCGAAAGATGCAAGGTACGGCCAAGGTATTCATTATCCACCTCGCCGCCGATTACCTCCACCTCCGAGAAAAGCGCAGGTGTTTCTTCCCGCGGCCCAACAATGCCGTTATAGTAATACCATCCGTCCTTGAAAATCCAGAGGTTTTCATCGATCTCAGGCACCAGCGCCTGATCAACAGGCAGCGGCTCCCCTTCGCCGGCAGAGGCGGCATAAACCAGCTTTGCCCGCAGGTAAAAGGGATGATTGCAAAGGCTTTCAAAGGTTACCCTTTTGCCGATCCGCTCGCCGGGCATAATATAAACGCCCTCTGCGGGGAAAGGCTCGCCCTGTTCGTTTGTTTCGCGAATTTCAAATTGGATATTACCGGAGGTAACAACATTGGTTGCCTTGCCGATCACCGTATAATAAGCCAATGCTTCCTGGGTCAATAAAGTCAATAAAATTGCAATCAGCGCCAGCGCCGAAAAGCGCAGCTTGAGCTTTGCCATTGCTGCTCCTCCTTTCCTCGAAATTTGTCGATTTTAAAAATAATATAACGTTCGGTAACCAAAGCAGCAAAGCCCTTTGCTGCTTTGGTTACCGCCCGACCCCCGAAGGGGTCGGAGCGGGAAATAAATTAGTTTGTCTGAACAACGCCGTTAACCGTAAAGGGATTGGTGCCCAAATAGCGGCCATAGATAACATCGCTGTTGGCAACATCCAATACGGTATTGCCGGAGCAGCCGGTGGTAGTAATGGCAGCAGAGGTGCAATAGAGGTTAGAGCCGATAACATAACCGGTCTTATCCACTCTCTCACCCTTAACAGTGCAATTCGCGACCGTTACATCGGTAATGTTCGCAGTAGTATAGCCGATCGCACCAACGATTGCGCCTGCGGAAGCGGAGCTGCCATTAACGGTAACCCCGATAACCGAGCAATTCTCAATGGTTAATGCGGAATCGCAATAGCCAATCAAGCCGCCAACACCGCTGATGTCGTTTGCAACATTAATGCTGGATTCGGTAATATGGCAGTTTTTCAGTTTAACGCTGGCGCAATGATTGGCATAGGCAATCAAGATGCCTGCGCCATCATTGTGATAGCCTGTAACCTCGCTATCGGTCAAGGTCAGATCATTGATCTCAATAGAGGTATTGCCGAAAAAGCAATTTCCCAGCAGAGAATCATTCAGGCCGCTGATGGTATGGCCATTGCCGTTAATAACAATATTCTTCACAGAATTAGCAGCATAAGCCTCCAAATTCAGCGGAGTCCAATCCTCGCCGTCTGCCAAGGTAATATCCTCGGCAAGGGTAACAATCGCAGTATCATTCGAGATAGAGGGAGTCAGCGCGGCCTGCAGCTCCGCAGCAGTGTTGACCGTAACACTGGGGGTGGTAGGAACATCGTATTCGGCGGTCATATCATAGGTAGAATCAATGCTATCGACCTCTTTATTGGCTTGGGTAGCATAAACCTCGATCTCAACGCCGGTAATGGTCTTTCCCTGATAGGTATTGCCGGCTGCGGTATCCATCACACCTTTGATGGTGATGGGGCCAAGCTTATCGCCGCTCTCACCCTTCGGCGCCAGAAATGCATTTTCCTTGGATGCAAAATAATCATCCATATCCGTACCATCAATGGTAAAATCGATAACATCCAGCAGCTCGGTATTGCCGGTAGCGCCGGTTACCTTCGCCATAAATTTCAAATAAAGATTGCCGGTATTCACAATGTAGAAGGGCTCCAGCTCATAGCGGGCGCCGGGCTCCCAAAGAATGGCTTCATTCTCATGGCCCGCAGCCTTTACAAAGTTCAGGGTGGTAAGAGAATTGCCGTTGGCATCCTGAATATCGATGCCCAGAGTACCGGAGGTGATATTGTTCACGCCGGTGGTAACGCTATCGGTAAACCAAGCATAAGTGGTACCGATCAGCATGGCAATGCAAAGCATCAGGCAGAGGATTGCTGTCAGCAATGCACGCTTGCTCGCTTTTACTTTCATTTCGTTTTCCTCCCTTTTATCAGCCCTTATAAACCTTAAAGGAATCTGCCGCATTCAGAACATATGCGCCGGTGGGGGCGGTTGCCGCAGTATCATCATCATAATCTGCGGTAGACAATACAATCTGATAGCCATCGGGGTTGGATGCCGTCAAGGTATTGGTAGCATCCGCATTCAAGGTATATGCTTTGCTCAGGTAGCGAACAAGCACAGGAGCAAATGCAGAAAGTTTGTTGTTTTCGAGGGTCAGGGTGGTTACAACCTCGCCATCGGCCCGAACGCCATAGGAGCCGGAGCCGGCAGATGCGATTTTGCAATTTTTAATCACATTATTCAGGCTGGTGCCCACAGAGATCCCGTTCTTACAATCGGTAAGGGTGATATTATCAAAAACATGGTTTGCGCCGCCATAAACCTGCGCAAAGGAATGCAGGCCGGTGCCGATGCAGTTCTTGAAGGTAATATCGAAGCACTGGCGCAGCTTGGTTGCAACAGCAGTGCGATAGCCTGCGCCGGTGGCGGTAAAGGTGCAGCTTTCAAACACAACATTGTGTGCATAGCGATCAGCGCCATCCGCGGAGTTTGCATCGATGAAGGTCAGATCCTTCACATCGGTAGTGAAGTTTACATTCCGGATCACCATGGTTTCATCCGCGGCAATGGTGGAGTTGCCGTCCAGCTTAATGGGGGCAGAGATCTCCTTGCCGTTGCCATCGATGGTGATGTTGCGATCCTTCTGATCCAAAACAATCGCCTCATCGATATCATCGCTGAGCACCAAAATAACATCGCCGGTAGTATTATTAACAGCCGCTTCCACCTCATTGGCGTTGCCTACTACCTTAACATCGCTGATATCTTCCTCTTCTACGCCGAAGGTATAGCTATAAGTACCGATTACATATTCGGTGCCGGTCTCAACGCCGTTCTCGGTCTCGTAAAGCTTCAGGGAAACATTCAGAGTAGCGCCATCGGGGATGTTTACGCTTGAAACGCCGCACTCAAAAACTTTAACTTGGGTAACAATCCCTTCATAGGTCCAGGGAGCGCCAACAGAAGTCAGCAAGCGGATCGGGGTATTGGCATCAACATCCATCGGGTTTGCAAAAGCAACCCAGGTATCCGGCAGGAACGCATCATACATACCGGCCAGGATCAGATCGCCTGTTTGGATATCATGATCAATAGAAACCTCAAAATCCGCATGCCAATCTGCGAACGCGGGATCCACGGTTGCGGGCGCGGTAAATACAAAATCAGCATCCAGATCCAGCTCGCCGCCGATCAGGGTCAGGCCCTGCCAGCTGGGGAGGGTATCGCCGATCATTTCTTCATGATCCGCGGGAATGGTAACAGCGCCCTTGGAAGCAACCTTCGCTACCGGCAGCTCCAAATACTCTGCGCCGGCATCATAGGTATTATCAATGCTATCGTTTTCAACGGTAGCCTGAGTAGCATAAACGGTAATGGAAACACCGGAAATGCTCTTATTCTGATATTCATTACCGGCGGTTTCCCGCATTTTACCGGCCAGATTGATCAAATCGCTCCGCTCGCCGGGCTTCAGGATAACATCAACCGCATTAAAGCTGGCCAAGGGGGTACCGTTAACGGTAAAATCAATCACATCCAGCAGGGATACATCATCGCCCTCTTTGGCCAGACCGTTGATCACAATCTTATACTTCAAAGCCAGATTGCCGTTATTAACTACGGCGAATTTATCCAGCTCAAAGGTTGCGCCGGGCTCCCAAAGGATATCCTTGCTTCCGTTCTTATCGCGGAAGGAAAGAGTCTTACCTACCAAGGAACGATTGGCAGCATCTACCATATCCACCTTCAAGGTGCCGGATTGAATGGTATTTACGCCGGTGGTAACGCTATCGGTAAACCAAGCATAGGTAGTACCGACCAGCATAGATACGCAAAGCATCAGGCAGAGAACTGCGGTCAGCAATGCGCGCTTCGTACTATTCTTTTTCATGGAAAATATCTCCTATTTCTACTATAGATTACAATCAATCGTAATCTGCGCCGGCCGCCCAGCTTACATAGCTGAACGCCTTATACGCATCATTTCTGGAACCTGCTACATCGGCAACAGGAATGTTCTCCGCCTGCAGCGCATCCCCGCGGATATCTACCAGGAACATATCGTTTGCAAAGCCCATATCCTCAGCCTGCAGCTGATGGGGGATGGTAACGGTAGTAAAGAGAGGCTCAGCCTCGCCGCCCTTTTCATCGATTACTTCGTTATAATAGTAAACATAGGTCAGGGTATCTTCATTCGCATCATAAACGAAATCGGGATCATTGCCGTAGCGCTCCCATTTTTCGTTCAGATCAACCATCTTTTCGAAAATGGTATATTCCATATTGGCAGCAGTCAGATCATATTTCTTCGCAGCATCCATCCAAGCCTTGGCATCGGAAACGGTAACGATCAGGCGAGCATACATATCATAATCGCCTGCATTGCGAACAGTAGGATCCTTCGGCAGCTTTGCATTGGGCATGATATCCAGATATTCTTTGGTTTTTACCTCATCGCCGTTTGCATCGGTTTCGAAAACTTCGATCTTAAAATCGGGAGTACCATCTCCATCGGTATCATCGAATTTAAAAACGTTTTCAACAGAATCGGTGGCATTAAACCATGCCAAAGATCCCATAGAGAGGAGCGCGATCAGGCAAATAGCCAGAGCAGAGACAAAAATCTTTTTCTTGGACATTTTCATTTGCGTTTTCCTCCTTTCTTCAAATCTCATTTTATCATAATGATTTTAGCAATCATCCGCAAAATGCAATTTAAAGATCATTTAAATTAAATAGGTTGGAACTCTGCCCGATCCCATTGCGGGATCGGGGCAGAGGATCCAAAATTTCAAAAATTAATAATCGGCTACACCGCCGGTAACGGTAAAGGAAGTGCCATCGATCGCGGTAGAGGTATACTCAACGCCGTTTACGAAGATCGCTTCTCTGCCGGTATAATAAGTTTTAATTCTCCATTCGCCGGTAAAGAAGGGCGACCAGGTATTGCCCGCGGTGGTCAGCTTAACGCCGGAACCATAGTTATCAATCTCAATGGCGGCGCAGGCTTTATTGGTGATCGCGCCTGCAAAGCCGGCCTGAGTCGCATTAAAGGTACATCCGGTAACCGATACCTCGGGGGTAACGCCGTTGCCATCGCTATAGAGGCAGATGGCCTTACCAAGGGTATTGAAGGTGCAGTCCTTAAAGCTTACAGAGTTACCATAGTGATATACATAATCATAAGCGCTGGTGGTCAGATCGAAGGTGCAATTGATAAACTCCGCGCCATCGCGGCCAACCCGCAAACCGCCGATGAATTTGCAATCAACGAAGGTGGGATTCTTGGTATAAAGAGCGGTATAATCGCTGCCGGTGCCACCGTTTACTTTGTTCAGGCCCAGCTTAATGGTAACGCCCTGCATAGCAACATCCGCATTCTCCAGATAAGTACCGTTGGACATATCCAAAACAGTATCCTCGGTACCGATGATGGTGATCTCCTCGGAGGTGCCGCTGGAGGCAACATTATAGGTGCCTGCGGTAGCAATAATCATATTGCTATCGGAATTCAGCGCCGCTGCGGTCAGATCGGTGGTAGAGGGATTAACAACAGGGACTTCAACCTTGCCGCCATTGGTCATCAGGGTAACCGCATCGGTATCCGCGGTAACAACCTCAGCCGCATTGGCCAAGCCCTCCATGGAGGTGGCGATATAATTACCGTCCAGATCCTTATTCAGATCGGGGGCAACGGTCTCGCTGTAAACCGCATCCTTATCATAAGTATTATCAATGCTATCGGTCTCTGCGTCCTTCTGGGTAGCATAAACAGAAAGCTTGATGCCGCTAACAGTCAGGCCCTGATAAGCATTGCCGGCAGCGGTATCCATTACACCCTTAACGGTGATGGGGCCGATCTTATCGCCGGTCTCGCCCTTGGGCGCCAAAACAACATCTTTCGCTGCGAAGTAATCTTCCATGCTCTGATTACCGATGGTAAAATCGATCACATCCAGCAGCTCGGTATCGCCGATCGCGCCGGTTACCTCAACATTATACTTCAGGGTAAGGTTACCGGTGTTCACAATGTAGAAGGGCTCCAGCTCATAGCGAGCGCCGGGCTCCCAAAGAATGGCTTCATTCTCATGGCCCGCAGCCTTTACAAAGCTCAGGGTGGTAAGAGAATTGCCGCTGGCATCCTGAATATCGATGCCCAGAGTACCGGAAGTGATATTGTTCACGCCGGTGGTAACGCTATCGGTAAACCAAGCATAGGTGGTACCGATCAACATGGCTACGCAAAGCATCAGGCAGAGGATTGCTGTCAGCAATGCGCGTTTGGTGGTCTTTGCTTTCATCTTGCGTTCTCCTTATTTCGCCAAAATTTAATTTGCCCAGGGATGCGCAGCAAAGGCGCCGGTCAGCGCCGCGGCCGCATCGGTAAAGCCTTCCGCCTGAACGCCTTGAGTCGCAACATAAATGTTGAGCTTTTCAAAGGCATCAAAATCGGTCAGCTCATTGCCGCTTGCATCCACAAAATAGGCTGTATCGTTTACGCCATCGGTGCCTTGGGCGCCGGAAGCGTCTTTACGATCATAAAGATTTAAATCGGCCTTGGAATCGATATAAACATATTCCAGGCAGGGGGATGTAACGTTATTGGTATCGCCGGCAGGCAGGATCGCATTATAGCGATAGAGGTAAACATTATATTTCATCTCTTCGCCGTCCATTGCGATATCGCTTGCAACCTTGCCGCAGGCCGTCCAGCCCTTCGCAGCGAGATTGCCGGTATAAAGCTTCAGAACCTCCGCCTGATCCAGCTGGGCGGGAACCGCAACAAAGGTCTGAACATAAGCACCGTTTTTGCCAACATTCTTTACCGTTACATTCTTTTCAACATAATTATCATTTGCGGCGGTGGGATCGGAGCCAACAACCGGCAAAAGCTGCGATTCCTGCTCAAAAACCTCCAGCTGCTCGATATCAATGCTGCCGATGGTAAAAACATTCTTTACATCATCGGTATCATTAAACCAAGCGAGCGTGCCGCCGAAAGTAAGAATGGCAATCAGGGCCAAAGCAATGCTGATAACAACTATCTTCTTTTTCATTCTGCGTTTTCTCCTTTCTCAGATTTTTCATTGGGTTCATCCTTTTTCTTCTTACCGATCATATCCGGCAGGAAAACCAGAATGATTAATACCGCGCCCGCGGCGATGGTAATATACATACCGGGCGGATTTTGGATAAAATCCGAAACATAGCCCAGCAATGGGATGCTGAATTTGGGAACGCCGATTACATTCTTGAAATAAACAGGATTGGCATCGGCGGTATCATTGGCATCGCCCTTGGTATAAAAGCATTCCTTCTCCGCATCAATGCGGATCACTCGGTGGGTTGCAACAACCAGATCCTCATTTAAAACAAAGGTAATAGGATCCCCGATCTTGATGGAATCGATTTCCGCTTTTTTAACATAGAGCAGATCACCAACGCTGTAAGTAGGCTCCATACTGCCTGATATAACATTGAAAACCCGAAAGCCGACAATGCGGGAGCCCATCAGGAACACCGCGCAGATAACGATCACAACAACCAGCGCGGTCGAGATAATATTCCAAAGCTTTTTCATCCGCTTATTCCTCCTTGGATTCGGCGGGCGGCTCCTCCGCATCGCGGGCATCCAGCTGCGCCTTAAGCGCCTGAAGCTCCGCCAGCATCTTGGCATTTTCGGCGCGCTCGGCATCCAGCTGCGCCTTCTCCGCCTGCATTTCCTCCAGCTGCTCGCTCTTATAGCGGCGGAAAAGACGGATGCAATTCACGCCTTGATAAAGAATCAGCAGCAGGAACGGGATAAAGATGCAGATGATATAGCCCTGCGGGGTTTTCAGAAATTGAAAGAAATTCCCAACGCCCGGAATCTGGAACTGATATTTACCCATAACATAAGGATAGGTTACGATAGAAGCATCATCGGTATCGGTAGTAGTACCGTATGTAACAAATCCGGGCTCGCCGTTGACATCGGTAGCGCGGCGGCGGATTTTATGGGTAATATTCTCGCCGAAGCTATTGGCATCCTGCGAAACATAGGTAATGATATCGCCCTCTTTGAGGGTTGCGGGATCAACGGATTTTACAATGATCAGCGCGCCCGCATCGAAATCGGTTGCCTTCATGGAATCGGAGGTAACAATATACGCCCGATAGCCGAAGAGATTGCGGTCATTGCGATTGAAGGTCGTTACCGAAATAACGGTAAAGAGCATCATAAAGATCGCCAGCGCAACAACCAGCCAGACCAAAACGGTTTTGACAATGTTAAAAATCTTTTTTACCATAATCTTTCCTCTCTTAATGGGGAAGTTTTGTTTGTTTCTCGGACCAAACCAAGCGGCCCTCTATCGAAGCATACACCAATTCAAATACATGCTTTTCGGTAGGATCATTTTCAGGCACCTCTTTATTAAAGACCTTGATTGCCGATGCCAGCATAATATCCATAATATGGCTCAGCAGCAGCCAGGGCTCCGAGCCTTTAATAAACGCGGGAGCAATTCTTAACACAATCGGATCAAACAGCTCGCGATGCTTTTCGGCGGAATTCTTCTTAAAATATGGGGAGTAATAATAGCGAAGAAAGGCGGTGCATTTTGGCTGATTTTGCAGCAGAAATTTCCATACCCTATCAAAAAAATCGTAGCAACGCTCCTTCATTCCGCGCTCGCTGGCATACAATCGATCAACATTTTCTATCAAAGCATCCTTCAATTCCCGATCCAGATCTTCAAAAGCGGCAACGATCAGCCCTTCCTTATCGCCGAAAATCCGATAAATATAAACCTCGTTCATATCCGCTTCCCGTGCAATTGCTTTGGTAGTGGCCTTATCCCAGCCCTCCCTTGCAATGACCTGAATGGTTGCATCAATTAATATGCGGCGGCTTTCTTCTCTTTTCATCTTCTTACCTCATGTAAATATTTACTACAAATATCCCTAAAATAATGCAAGCTCCGAAACAGGCGGGCTTGCTAAGAAGATTCTTCCCAAGAGATCGGCGGAGCTATTTTACAACACTTCCAATGGAAGAATATGTCAAAAAACGGCGCCCATTTCAAAAAGTTCCTGAACTATATTATATAGATATACGGTCTTTATGATATCATATTCAACCATAAATTACAACCCCTTTTCCCTTGAGAAAATCTTCCTATTTAAAGATTTGCTAAAATTACAAAAAATTCCGTTTCTACCTTATAAATTTCGTCTTTTTTGCCCATACTGAATTTGAATCAAATTGCCAAAAGGAGATGAAATTATGATCAATCAGGACACCATCCGCTTATTACGCGAATGTGATGCGGGCGTTCAGATGGGGATCTCCTCCATTGAGGATGTTGAAACCTATGTTCGCTCGGAAAAGCTGCGCAATTATCTGCAGGAATGCAAGACGGAGCATCAGAAATTGGATGCAGAAATTCAGCAATTGCTGGAGCAATATCAGGATGAAGGCAAGGAGCCCAATCCCATCGCCAAGGGTATGAGCTGGATGAAAACCAATGTAAAGCTTTCGCTGGAGGATTCCGATCAGACCGTTGCCGATCTCATAACAGACGGATGCAATATGGGCGTCAAATCCCTCAACCGTTATCTGAATGAATACGAGGCGGCCGATGAAGTATCCAAGGATATTACCAAGCGGCTCATCAATTTGGAAGAGCGGCTGGCAATCGATATCCGGAAATATCTTTAGCCATAATAACAAAAATCCCGTAATGCCGGTGCATTACGGGCTTTTTGTTTTATTCGGCCAAAAAAGATGGCGGTTAAACCGTTTTTTTCCTATTTGATGGTGCGCCGAGCGCCATATTGAAGCGCTGCGGGATAAAAGAACAAATTAATCCCCTATTTTATCAATTATATACATTGAATTTTTGATTATTTTATGGTAATATGAGATTATTAAATACAGGAGGTCTTTTTATGCCTTATTGCTTAGCCATTGATATCGGCGCCTCCAGCGGCCGCCATATTTTGGGCGAATTAAAAAACGGCAAGCTGGAATGCCAAGAAGTTTATCGTTTTGAAAACGGCTTTGAGAAAGAAAACGGCGTTTTGATCTGGAATATTGAAACGCTTTTCAATAACATTGTTGCGGGCATTGCGGAATGCAAAAAGCTGGGCAAGCTTCCCGCCACCATCGCCATCGATACCTGGGGCGTGGATTATGTTTTGCTGGATCGGGATCAAAAGGAGATCCTGCCCTGCGTTGCCTATCGCGATGGCCGCACCGCAGGCATTCCCGAAGAGATTTTCAAAATCATCCCCAAGGAAACCCTCTATGCCCGCACCGGCATTCAAAAAATGGATTATAATTCCATCTATCAGCTTTATTGCGATAAAAAAAGCGGCAAGCTGGAGAAGGCGGAGCATTTCCTGATGATTCCCGAATATTTATCCTTTAAGCTGACCGGTGTCATCAAGAATGAATATACCAACGCTTCCACAACCAATCTCTTAAACGCCGAAAGCAAAAGCTGGGATGAATGGATTTTAGATACGCTGGGCATCAAAAAGAGCATCTTCAAGCCCCTCTCACTGCCCGGCACCGAGGTAGGCGAGCTGACCCCTGCCGTTCAGGAGCGGGTCGGCTTCAATGCCAAGGTGATCCTCTGCCCCTCCCATGATACCGCATCGGCGGTGGCAGCCTGCCCCATCAATGACCATACCGCCTTTATCTCTTCCGGCACCTGGAGCCTTGTTGGTACCGAGAATCGCTATCCCGTTACCACCCCCGAAGCAATGGAGGCCAATCTCTCCAATGAGGGCGGCATCGAATATCGCTATCGCTTTTTAAAAAACATCATGGGAATGTGGCTCTTCCAAAGCATCCGCCGCGATCTCAATAAGCAATATACATACGATGAAATGATGGAAATGGCAATGGCGAGCGATTTTACCGAAAAGATCGATCCTACCGCCGATTGCTTCCTTGCTCCCGAAAATATGATGGATGCTGTTCGCAATTATCTGGGCAAGCCCGAGCTGCCGCTGGGCGATCTTTTGAGCAGCGTTTATCATTCTCTGGCCGCCGGCTATAAGGCAACGGTTGAGGAATTAGAGCGGATCGCAGGCAAGACCATCGATACCATCAGCATTGTTGGCGGCGGCAGCAAGGATCGCTATCTCAATGCGCTCACCAAGGAATATACCGGCAAGCGGGTTACCGCCGGCCCCACCGAAGGCACCGCCGCAGGCAATCTGATCGCTCAGCTGATCTATTTGGGGCTGGCCGCCGATCTGGATGAGGCCCGAAAAATCATCATCAATACATTTAATATTAAAGAGGTATAAAATTATGAACAGATACGAAGAAGCATCCAAAATCTATGCCGCCATGGGCGTAGATACCGAAGCAGCGATCAATACGCTGAAAAATGTTGCCATTTCGCTCCATTGCTGGCAGGGCGATGATGTTATCGGTTTCGATAGCAAGGAAGCCCTTTCCGGCGGCATTCAGACTACCGGCAATTACCCCGGCAGAGCCGCAACCCCCGCCCAGCTGATGGCCGATATGGATCTGGCGCTCAAGCTGATGCCCGGCACCAAAAAGCTCAATCTCCATGCCTGCTATGCCATCTTTGAAGAAGGTGAATATGCCGATCGCGATGCGCTGGAGCCCAAGCATTTTGCAAAATGGGTTGCCTACGCCAAGGAGCGCGGAATGGGCATCGATTTCAATCCCACCTTCTTCTCTCATCCAATGGTAAAAGACGGCCTGACCCTTTCCTCCCCCGATGAGGCGATCCGCAGCTTCTGGATCAAGCATGGCATTGCCTGCCTGAAAATTGCGGAATATTTTGCCGAAGAAACCGGCATTCCCTGCGTTATCAATTTCTGGATCCCCGATGGCCTGAAGGATATCCCCGCCGATCGGCTCGGCCCCCGCGCCCGCTTCAAGGCTTCGCTGGATGAGATCCTTGCAACCCCCTATGATAAAAAGAAGGTCTATGTTACCCTCGAATCCAAGGTATTCGGCATCGGCGTTGAATCCTATACCGTAGGCTCCGCCGAATTTACCCTCTCCTATTCTACCGCCAACGGCCTGACCCCGCTGATGGACAACGGCCATTATCATCCCACCGAAGTCGTTTCCGATAAGATCTCTTCCCTCCTGCTCTTCAATGAGAAGATCGCCCTGCATATTACCCGCGGCGTGCGCTGGGATAGCGACCATGTTGTTTTATTCGATGATGAAACCAAGGAAATCGCCAAGGAGATTGTTCGCAATAATGCGCTGGATCGGGTCTTCATCGCCACCGACTATTTCGATGCCTCCATCAACCGTATCTCCGCTTGGGTTACCGGCATCCGCAATGTTCAAAAAGCGCTGCTCTTTGCCCTGCTGGAGCCCTCCGCCTCCTTCAAGGCGCTGCAGGATCAGGGCGATGGTACAACCCTGATGGTGCTTCAGGAAGAGCTGAAAACCGCGCCCTTCGGCGATATCTGGGCAGAATTCCTCAAGCGCGAGGGTGTTGAGGCGGATTACCTCCCCATCATCCGTGCCTATGAAAAGGATGTTCTGGCCGCCCGCTGATTTTTAAAAAAGACATAAAAAAAGATGATTCTTTCGAATCAGCGTTTTTATTATTCTTTTATTCCTGATCGGGAGCTGCTTCCTCAATGGGAACAGGCGCTTCCTCCTCAACGGGGGCAGGCGCTGCTTCCTCAATGGGAGCAGGCGCTTCTTCCTCAATGGGGGCAGGCGCTTCTTCCATCGGCGCAGCATCTTCCATCGGCGGCTCAAAGATCGCCGCAAATTCCGCGCCGGAGATACGATCCTTCTCCAGCAGCAGGGCAGCGGTCGCCCGAACCTCCTCCTCATGCTCACGCAGCAATTTTTCGCAGCAAGCATAGGCTTCGTCAATAATCGCCTTAATCTCCTCATCGATCATCGCCGCAACATGCTCGGAATAATCCCGCTGGGTTGCGAAATCGCGGCCCAAAAAGACTTCGTTGCTATCGTTGCCGTAAAGGATGGGGCCAATACGCTCGCTCATGCCGTATTTGGTTACCATCTGGCGAGCAATGGCGCTGGCGCGCTCAATATCATTGGAGGCGCCGGTAGAGATATCATCCAGATAAAGCTTTTCGCTTACCCGCCCGCCCAGCAGGCTGATAATCTCTTCAAACATAATGGTCTTGGTGGAATAAGAGCGATCCTCCTGCGGAAGATGCAGGGTATAGCCGCCCGCTCTTCCGCGGGGAATGATCGATATTTCATGCACAGGATCTGCGGTTTCCAAAAACCGCGCAACCACCGCATGGCCCGCCTCATGGAAGGCGGTCAGGCGGCGCTCTTTTTCGATCACCTTGCGGCTCTTCTTTTCAGGGCCCGCAACAACCTTCATGATCGATTCCTCGATCTCCTGCTGGCCGATTTCCTTCTTTTCTCTGCGGGCAGCCAGCAGCGCCGCCTCATTGAGCAGATTTTCGATATCTGCGCCGGTAAATCCGATGGTACCCTTGGCAATATCGGCAAAATCAACCCCATCGGCAAAATGCTTGCCGCGGGCATGCACCTTCAAAATTTCCTCGCGGCCGTTTTGATCGGGATAGCCAACAAATACTTCGCGGTCGAATCGACCGGGGCGCAGCAGGGCGGGATCCAAAATATCGGCGCGGTTGGTAGCGGCGATAACGATAATGCCCGCATTGGCGCCGAAGCCATCCATCTCAACCAGCAGCTGATTGAGGGTCTGCTCCCGCTCATCATGGCCACCGCCGAGGCCTGCGCCGCGGCGCCGACCTACCGCATCAATCTCATCAATAAAGATAATGCAGGGATTATTCTTTTTGGCCTCATCGAAAAGCTCTCTTACCCGCGATGCGCCAACACCAACATAGAGCTCAACAAAATCCGAGCCGGAAATGGAAAAGAAGGGAACTCCCGCCTCGCCTGCCACAGCCTTTGCCAGCAGGGTTTTACCGGTGCCCGGAGGGCCTACCAGCAAAACGCCCTTGGGGATGCGGGCGCCGAGATCCAGATATTTACGGGGAGATTTGAGGAAATCAACGATCTCTACCAGCTCTTCCTTTTCCTCATCCGCGCCCGCAACATCATCAAAGGTTTTCTTCTCCTTTTGATCGGCGCCTGTTTTCACCCTTACCCGCGCAAAGCCCGGCGCCTTCCCGCCGTTCATCTGGCGGCTGGTCATAACAAAGAACACAATAACCATACCCAGCAACAGCAGCGGCGGAAGATAGCTTACCCACCAAGGGATGGTAAAGCCTTCATTAAAATCATAATCGGTTATGATTCCTTCCTTTTGCTGCTCCAATACCAGCGGCATCAGCTCATTTTCAAACATTCCGAGGCTGAGCAGCTCATGGGTCACCTTGCTTTCGTCCTTTAAAACGCAGGTTAATTTTGTTCCTTTTAAAACAAAGGATTCTACCTTCTCCTCATTAAAGCATTGCACCAGCTCGCCATACGAAATCTTTTTAATTTCGGGCCCCTTATTAAAAAGGGAAAGAACCAGCAAAACAATCAAAAAGAGGATCACAACGTAAATCAGACCACGCATACCGGTCTTTTTATTGGGTTTCAATTTATTCCTCACTCCTTATAAAGATGAAATGATTCATTCAATCAGCTGTAAACGCTTTCTTTCAAAACGCCGACATAGGGAAGATTGCGATAATGCTCCGCATAATCCAGCCCATAGCCAACAATAAACGCATCGGGGATAACACTTCCGATGTATTTCGCTTCCACCTCCACCTGCCGGCGATCGGGCTTAGAGAAGAGGGTGCAGATCTCAATAGAGGCAGGCTGCCGCTGCTTCAAAAGGTTTATCAGATTATAGAGGGTCACTCCGCTATCCAAAATATCCTCAACAATCAAAACATCCTTGCCCTTGATATCAACATCCAAATCCTTCAAAATCTTTACCGAGCCTTTGCTGGAAACTCCGGCACCATAGCTGGAAACATTCATAAAATCGATCTGCAGCGGCAGGTCCACTGCGCGCATCAGATCCGCCATTACCATAACGCTTCCCTTCAGAATGGAAACCATCAGCAAATCCTTGCCTTCATAATCCTTGGTAATTGCAGCGCCCAGCTCGCGAATTTTAGCGGCAAGCTGTTCTTCAGTAAAAAGAATCTCCTTAATATCTTTATCCTGAACTGTCATTTTATTATAATCCCCTTTTATTTTATTGTAATAATACAAACTCGTTTTGTTTTTTCATCGCATTCGAAGCCGGCTGCAGGGCCATAGCCCTCCGCCCAAACAACCCGATCCAAGCCATCGGCAACTACCCAGAGCGCATCACGCTCCGAGCGGGGAATACGATCATTTTTCAGCCGTTTTTGCAATCTGGAGGTTCCGCTCTTGCCGGCGGGGAGAAAGCGATCGCCCGCCTTTTTATGGCGAAAGGTCAGCTTGCCTTCCATTTTATCATAATCCACTCCCGAATGTGTAAACGGGGTGTTAATTTCTTCCAAACGAATCAAAAATTCTTGCCCGCCCCGCAAAATAGGGCAATCAAGCTCCGCCGCAAAAGCGGCCTCTGCTTGGGGCGCATCGGTAAAGATGCATCGGCCGTATTCCAGCCGAAAATATCTTCCCTCCGCCAGCTGCACCTGCCCTGCGGGCGGGGCCTTGCGGATCAATGCGGCAATTTCCTTAAAATGCAAGCGATCCAGCGGCGCGCCGTAATGCCGATCCAATACCCGCTTCAATACGGCATCGGGCAAGGCTCCCCATTCCTCCGCCATATCTCCGGAAACGGAATCCGCCCATTGCAAAAGAGCCTCATCCTCTGCGCGCAGGCATTCCATCGCTGCCGCAAGGCCGGCAGAAAAGCAGCCCTCCTCCCGCTCATTGAGCAGCGGGATCACCTGATGACGCAAGAAATTACGCAGATAAGCAGTATCCCGATTGGTGGCATCTTCCATAAAGGAAAGCCCCTGCTCCGCCGCATATTGCAAAATCTCCCGTTTTTCTATCGCCAGCATCGGATGAAGATATCCGCCGCGGCGGGGCTTCATTCCGGAAAGGCCGCCGCTGCCGCTGCCGCGATAAAGATTGATAAAAAAGGTTTCCAGCTGATCCTCCCGATGATGGGCGGTAGCAACAAACCGCCGCTCCCCATCCGCAAGAGGGGCCAAAAAGCCATAGCGCAGGGCGCGGGCGCCTTCCTCAAGGCTCATCCCCCGCTCCGCCGCAAGAGCGGCGGCATCCCCGCTGAAAACCTGCAGCGGGATTTTCCATTCGGCGCAAAGCGCTTCGCAAAAATGCTGATCTCTCAGCGCCTCCTCGCCCCGCAGATTATGATTGATATGGGCGGCCTCCAATTGAAAGCGCCGCGCAGGCAGGCGGGAGAGCAGATGCAGCAGCGCAACCGAATCTGCCCCGCCGCTCAATGCAACAGTAACAACGCTGCCCTCCGGCAGCCCGAAGGCCTCCATTTCTCGCCCGATTCGCTCCGTCATCATACAGGCGGAGCCTCATCCGGCAGCGGAACCGTATCCTTTTTCACCTTATAATTGCCAAATTTGGTGAGGGTATTATTCCAAGCCAAAAAGACCGTTTCGGTAGGTCCATGGCGGTTTTTTGCAATAATCAATTCGATCTTATTGGGGTTTGCGGTCTCTTTATTATAGATCGCATCGTTATAAAGAAACATGATTGCATCGGCATCCTGCTCAATGGATCCCGATTCGCGCAGATCGGAGGGAAGCGGCCGCTTATCGCCCTCGCGCTTTTCCGAGGCGCGGGAGAGCTGAGAGAGGCAAAGAACAGGAACATTGAATTCCTTTGCCATCATCTTCATGGAGCGGGAAATTTCCGATACCGCCTCCTGGCGGCTTGCGGTTTTGGTGCCCGAGCTCATCAGCTGCATATAGTCCACAATTACAAGATCCAGCGCAGGCAGGCGGCGCAGCTTTGCCTTCATTTGGGCCACCGTCATATCGGGGGTATCATCCAGATAGACATTGGTATTGGCCAAAATCTGGGAAGATTGGCCCAGCCGCATCCATTCATTGGCGGAAAGCTCGCCGGTGCGGAATTTCTTATTATCAACGCCGCTATGGCTGGCAAGCAAGCGGTTTGCCAGCTGCTCATTGCTCATTTCCAGCGAAAAGATCGCAACTGTTTTACCCTGCAGGCCAACATTCTGGGCAATATTCAGCGCCAGCGAGGTCTTACCGAGGCCGGGACGCGCCGCCAGCAAAATCAGATCGCTCTTTCCGAAGCCGGAAAGTACACGGTCCAGATCGCGGAAATTAGTCTGCAGCCCTGCAAAGGCCGCCCGATCCCTTGCGATATCCGAAACCTTGCGAAAGCTATCCACCAGCGCGGTGCGCAATTCAACCATCGCATTATTGCTCTGCTGATCCCGAATTTCAAAAATTCTGGATTCCGCAAGATCCATAATATCCTGCGCCTCCTCCGCCCCCTCATAGCAGGCAGCGGTAATCTCCTCGCAGGCAGCAATCAGCCTGCGCAGGCGCGCTTTTTCCTCGATGATCTTGGCATATTCCGAAACATTCTTTGTGCTGGGTACCGAAGAGGCCATATCATAAAGCAGCTGCTTGGCTTCCGCCTCTTCGTAAATCCCCGCCGCTGTTACCCGATCCAATACCGTAACAAAATCGATCTTGGCGCCGGTGGTAAACATTTCAACGATTACGCTGTAAATACGGCCGTATTTTTCAACATAGAAATGGGAGGGATGCAGATGGCTTACCAGCTCTTCAATGCATTGGAAATCCACCAGCAAAGCGCCGATCACGCTCTGCTCCGCATCTAAGCTATGGGGCATTCTTTTCAGATTTTCAAATTCCAAGAAGGCCACCTCCTTCGTTTATTTTCAGCAATTACTCTTTTTCAACAGAAACATTGATCTTGGCAGCAATGCCGGTATAGAGCTTAACGGTGCAGGCATAGGTGCCGAAATTTTTGATGGTATCGATCACCAGCTTTTTCTTATCCACAACAACGCCGCTTTCCTTTTCGATCAGCGCTGCAATTTCTTTGGCGGTTACCGCGCCGAAGAGCTTGCCGCTCTCGCCGCCCTTGGCCTTCAGAACAAAGGTCTTGCCGTCCAGCTTCTTTTTATTCTCCTCCGCCGCTGCGGTATCAACATCGATCTTATGCTGGGCGGCTGCTGCCTTGCCCGCAAAATCATTCTGCACCTGCGCAGTAACCGGCGTTGCCAGCCCGCGGGCGATGAGAAAATTGCGGCCGTAGCCATCCGAAACATTGATGGTATCGCCTTTTTTGCCCTGGCCTTTAACATCCGCTAATAAAATTACTTTCATTGATTTTCTCCTTCTTCCTTGATCAGGCGAATCAGCTCTTCCCTTACCTCGGAAAGCGATCGCCCCTGAATTTGAGCGCCTGCGGCAGCCCGATGACCGCCGCCGCCCATTTTTTCCATAATCGGCTGAACATTATATTCCGCATCGCAGCGGGCAGAGATATGAACGATCTCATTTTCGGTAAACATAACGAAAACGCCGGTGATCTCCGCAACATTCAAAAGCTCATCCGCCGCCTTGGCGGCAATCACCTTGATTCCCTCAAAAGGCGGCTCATCCCAGCAGGCGATGGCAAGCTGATCGCTGATCATCTCCGCCTTGCCGATAATTTCCATCTGCTTGCGATAGGAATTCATATCATTTTTGAAAAACCGCCTTACATCCTGCGGATCGGCGCCCGACCGCCGCAAGGCAGCCGCCGCCTCAAAGGTGCGGGAGCCGGTACGCTCGGTAAAATTCTTGGTATCCAGAATAATTCCCGCCAGCAGCGCCCGCGCTTCGGTTTTATTCAGCTTGCAATTTTTAATGGATTCCGCAAGCTCCGTTACCATCTCGCTGCAGGAGGAGGCGTTAGGCTCATGGAAGGAAACAACCGTATCGGTAATGACCCCATCCACCGCGCGGCGATGATGATCGATAACAACAACGTCCTTAAACATCCGCAGAATTTTTTCATTCTCGATGTAATCCAGATTATGGGTGTCAACAACGATCAGCAGCGCCTGATCCGCCATGGCGCGGGTCATCTCGGAAACCTCCAATAGATGCTCCCGATAATCGCTTTCCATCAGCTGATCCAGCATATCCTGGCAAAGATTTTGCTGCCGATTATATAAAATATAAGGCTTCTTACCCAGCGAGCGCACGCATTTTGCTATGCCTACCGAGGCGCCGATGCAATCCAGATCGGCGTATTTATGGCCCATAATAAAGACCGTCTCGGCCCGCTGAATCTGAGCGGTAAGGGCATCGGCTACCAGCCTCACCTTTACCCGCTTGCGGCGGTTTCCGCTTTCGGAGTTGCCGCCGTAGAAATCATAGCGTTCCTTATCGGCATTGGTCAGCGCCGCCTGATCGCCCCCGCGGGAGAGGGCAAGCTCCAGCGCGCTGCGGGCCGCATCATCTGTTTTTTGCAGATCCCCATCCCCGATGCCAACACCGATGGAAAGGGTTGCATGCAAAACATTCTCAATGCGGATATCCTTAATTTCCGAAAGGATTTTAAATTTCGTTCCCCGCAGGGTATCCAGATAACGGCGCTCAAAGAGCAGCATATATTTATCGGTTTCCGGCTTCATCAAAAGGCCGTTGACCATCCTTGAAAGCTGGCGGATCCGAACATCTACCCGCGTTACAAAATTGCTTTTTTGCAAAGAAGTAACATTCTCCGGAATTTCATCATAGGAATCCAGCAGAAAATAAGCAACGCAAAGGGTATCACCGCTCAGTTTGGCGATCTGCTCATGAAATTCATGATTATCCAGCCAATATACAGCGTAAAAGAGATCCTTTCCCTCCTCGCCCTGCCGCATAATATAAACGGTATAGCGGCGATCAGCAAAGGTAATATTACATTTTGCGCTTTGGCGCGCCTTGGCCTTCTCAAAAAGAGGCTCCAGCCGAATTGCCCGCGCCTTTTGGCCAAACACCTCCGCAATATTGCCCGCCCGCAACACCTCATGAAAAAGATCATTATACCAAATAATCTCCCCCCGTTCATTAAGCAGGGTTACCGGCATCGGAAAGGCGGTAAGATTTTCGCGGGTTGCTTCATCGAGATAAGAGGTAATGCTTTGCAGATAAGCGTAAAGATGCTTATTGCGATTGCTGATGATGAAAACGCTGATCAAAATATAGATGATAACAAACAGCAGCTCCGCCAAGCCCAGCCAGAATTGCATGGTCATGGTAATCAACGAAAAGATTCCCAAAACGCAATAAAGCAGGATCTCTACTCTGGTCAGATGCACCTTTGGAGATTTCATCGTTCATCCCCTCCTTTTCCTTGCTGCGGGAGGCGGGGCGCCAGCGCCAGCCACCAGCCCATGCACATTAATACCGAATAGGGAAGCAGCAGCGCACCGCCGACAGTAAGATAGGCGGCAGCCGCCATCAACGCGATCAGGAAAAATTGCAGCGCGGAATTCATCCCCCTTGCCGCAAAACGCCGCCGCAACCAATAGAGGGCGGTAAACACAAAGAAAAATCCGAAAAGATTTAATACCGCCAAAAAGGCCGCAGCCTTTTCGCTCGGCAGAAAAATAACGATCAGATAAGCGGGCATATAAAGGCGGCTGACCATCCGATCCGGCACCAGCGCCCTCCAGCTTCCCAGCCAGCGCTGCTCCCGAGGCAGGCTGCGGTCCGCCAGCCAAAGGGCGGCAAAATAAACCCCGAAAAGGGTATAAACCAGCGCCATAATAACCGAAAAACCTGCCTGCGCCGAAAGGGCCTTGAATTGCTCCATCGGCTCGATCAGCTGCTCGGGAAGCGCTCCTTCATAAAGCTGAAGATAGGCCTGCTCCAGCTGCTCCGCCATCGCAATAAAGCCCTCATTGAGCCGCTGGGTCAGCGCCGAAAGATTCCAGCTGCCGAAATGCATCTTGCAATAGCCCAGCAGCGCCGCCAGCCAAAGGCCGCCGGCAGCGGGCAATGCGTAATATGCCATCGGGCGGATCCCCCGCATCGCAGGCCAAAAGAAGCTGACCGCCAAGGGAGTGGCGCAGCAAACGCCCCAGCTCAAAAGGGCGGTAGCAGGATCCTGCATCGACCACCAAAGCAGCGCATAAAATCCGCCGCAAAAGAGCCAGAGCGGCAGCGTTCCCAGCCGCCGATAGGCAAAGAGCAGCAGGATCGGCTCCGCGATCATCGCGCCGAAAAGCCCCGCTGCGAAAAACGCAGTAAAGCCCGCCAGCCGATAAAGCGCGCCGCAATATATCAGGATCATGGCGGAGATCGCCGCCGCAATCCATCCGAAAATTTGCTGCTTTCTCATGCTTGATTTTCTTTGGCGATAATCGCCCGAACCCGCCGTTCATGGCGACCGCCGCTCTCAAATTCCGCGCCGAAATAGCTCTCAACAATCTTCAGCGCCAGCTCGATGCCCAAAACGCGAGCCCCCATGCAAAGAATATTGCTGTTGTTATGAACCACCGTCATCTCGGCGGAAAAGCAATCCCCGCATAAAGAAGCGCGAATGCCCTTGATTTTATTGGCGGCAATGCTCATGCCAACGCCCGTTCCGCAAACAAGGATTCCCTTATCGGCGCGGCCGCCCGCCACCTCCTCCGCTACCATAAAAGCAGCATCGGTATAATCGCATCCATCGGCAGTTCCGTCAAAGAGGATCTCCGCTTCGATGCCCATTGCTTCCAATTTTTCGCTCAGGCGGGGCATCCATTCCGCGCCCGCCTTATCGCAACCTAATACAACTCTCATTCTTTTTGCTCCTTTCTTTGCTGATATTCCCGCTCCGCTTGAGAAAGCCGTAAGTAATCGGGAATCAATCGTTCGGGCGGGATGGCCTCGCAATATTGCGCCGCATAAGCAATGCTGCGCCCTTGGATGGCATTACATTCGCCCATTATAATCCGCTCGCCATCGGCAAGCGCTTCCAGCAGGTAGGCACCATCGCCCAGCAAAACGCAGGGCGCGGAAAGCCCGCGGATCAGCGCGGCAGCCTCCTCCAGATCGCAGGCGCGATCCTCCGCGATCGCTTCGGGTGCGCCGTTTTTAAATTGATAAATACCCATATAAACCTGATTGCGGCGGGCATCCAGCAGCGAAACAGCAATTCGCCCGCTCGCTGCTTCATTGCAAGCCAGCGCCATTAAGGTAGGGATCGGGATGCAAGGGCGCCCCAGCGCCATTCCCTTTACCAAGGCGCTGCCGATCCGCAGCCCTGTAAAGGAGCCGGGGCCGTTGGTAACGGCAAATCCCTCGATCTCGCTGATGGTCAGGCCTGCCTTTTTCAAGGTTTCATCCACCAACGGCAGCAGCATCTGGCTATGGGTAAGCCCTGCATCGGCAAAGCCCTCCGCAAGGATTTCCCGCCCCTCGCTGATGGCAACAGCGGCGGTTTTTCCCGCGCTGTCAATATTCAAAAGCTTCATTTCGGCCATTCCACCTCGATCAAGCGCTCCCCTTCCGCTTCGCCGTAGCGCAGCGTCAGCCGCAGAGCATCGGCGGGCAGCAGCTCTTCAATATTTTCGCTCCATTCGATCAATAAAAGCCCCGCGCCCAGATAATCATAATATCCGGTACTGAAAAGGCTTTCCTCGCCATCCACCCGATACATATCGAAATGATAGATCGGAAAGGGGCCGCTATGATATTCATGCACCATCGCGAAGGTGGGGCTTGTTACCTCATCCTGCAGCCCGAGCGATGCGCAAAGGGCGCGGATAAAGGTTGTTTTACCGGCACCGAGATCCCCGAAAAAGGCAAGGATTTCCTGCCCCTTCAATAAAGGCGCCAGATCCGCCGCCGCCGCTTCGGTTTCCGCAAGGCTGCGGCAATGATACATTTTTTTCATAAAACTACTCCATCATAATATATTGGATTAATTATTATAACATATATATATGGCATTTTCAAGAAAATACGAAAATAACTTGAGATTTTTCTTTCTGCTTGCTATAATGAGAGGGAAGTTTCTGCAATTATGCAATTTTCAGGGAAAGGAGGCTGCAGCAATGGGCGCGCAAATTTTATTATTCATCCGCCATATTTTGCGGCGAATCGATTGGATCCTGCTGGGTCTGATCCTTGCGGCAAGCAGCTTCGGGCTGCTGCTCATCTCCTCCGCAACCTCCTCCTTTGGCACCTCCAAATTGGTCATCGTTCAGGCAATGGGCATTTTGATGGGCTTATTTTTCTGCCTTGTGATTCTGGTATTAGACCATGAAAACCTCGCCCGCTTTTCCATTCCGATCTATATCCTATGCATCGCCCTTTTGGTTTTTACCCTCATCTTCGGCAAGGAGGTTATGGGCAATAAAAACTGGATCTCGCTGGGCCCTATTAATGTTCAGCCCTCGGAATTTGTTAAGATCGGCTTTATTGTTACCTTCTCGGTGCATCTTTCCAAAACCCGCGAATATATCAATAGCCTGCGGGCGCTGATCCCGCTGGGGCTCCATTTCGCGGTGATCGCAATATTGGTATTGCTGGAGGGCGATCTGGGTACCACCCTTGTTTTCGCCTTTATCTGTGCTATGATGCTGCTGGCAGCAGGGCTCCATTGGGGCTTCTTTTTGGGCGGCGCGGCGATCATCGGCATTGCCGCCCCCTTCCTCTTTGATCGGCTGGAAACCTATCAGCAGATGCGTATCCTTGCGGTATATGATCCCTCGCTGGATCCGCTGGGCTTCGGCTATCATACCCTCCAAAGCCAGATCGCGCTGGGCAGCGGCGGGCTTACCGGCGCAGGCCTTTATAAAGGCATCCAGACCCAATATAGCATCCTGCCCGAAAAGCAAACCGATTTTATCTTCTCGGTATGCGGGGAGGAGCTGGGCTTTGCAGGCTGCCTGCTTGTGATCCTGATCGAGGTGGCTATCCTGCTGCGGCTGCTCTATATTGCCCGTAATGCCCGCAACCATCTCGGCTGCTTTATCTGCATCGGGCTTGCGGCTATGCTCTTCTTTCAGGCAGCGGAAAATATCGGGATGTGTATCGGGCTGCTGCCGGTCATCGGCATTACCCTCCCCTTCTTCAGCTACGGCGGCTCTTCGGTTTTGGCGCTATGTATGTCGATGGGGCTTGCGATGTCGGTCAATGCCGGCAGGCCGCGGGATCATTTCTTCAAAGACAAAAAATAAGGCTTGCGAAATGCAAGCCTTATTTTATTTATTGCTCCTTTTTGAAAAAATCATACGTTTTTTCGGTCGGATAGGCAACAAACCGATTGATGGGGGTTCCCATCGAGGAGAAGCGCTCCTCATATTCGGTCATAATATTAGGGGTATCGGTGCTATGGAGATCAAAGGTAATCTCCTCCAGCCGAAAGCCCATCGCTTCAAATTCCTCCAGCGAAAAATCAAAAAGCGGGCGATTATCGGTCTTGAAGCAGATCTTTCCCTCTTTTTTGAGCAGCGGCAGATAGGCCCCCACCATCCGCCGATGGGTCAGCCGCCGCTTGGCATAGCGCGCCTTGGGCCAGGGATCGGAAAAATTCAGGTAGATCACATCGGCGCAGCCTGCAGGGAAATATTCCGTAAGCGCGCCCGCATCCAAGCAAAAGAAGCGGATATTTTCCAGCGCCTTATCCCGCGCCTTTTCCATCGCCATAACAATGCAATCGATCACCCTCTCAATGGAGATAAACTGCCGATCCGGATTTTGCTCCGCAAGGGTAACAATAAAGCGCCCCTTGCCCGATCCGATCTCCATTTCCAAGGGGCGATCGGGATCAAAATGCTGATAAAATTGCTCCAAAAGCCCCTCGGTTTCGAGGGTATAGGCCGCGCAGCGCTCAAATCGCGCGGGGGTATTCTTCTTCTTTCTCAGCCGCATACGCCATCCTCTTTCATCAAAATCTTAAATACATGCTTTTTCACATTTGAAGGCTGCTCGGGATGCATCTGAAGCTGATGCCCCTCCTCGGGAAAAACCAGCAAAAAGCTACCGGGCTTCAAAAGGATTTCCGCATCCGCCTCTCCGGTATAAAAAAAGCCATCCGCTGCCACCTGCTCGGCAAATTCCAGCTTCTGAACCGGCGCATAGCCGATCCGCTCCGCGCCCTCCAGCGCAATATGAATATCCGCATAAAGCCGATGGACTTCAAAGCGCGCCTTTTCGGGATCGATGGTGGCATAGGCGGCAGGATTGCATTTTACCTTCTCCCCGCTCAGCGCCTCGGGGGTATCGAGATTTTTCAGCGCCAGATCCAGATTGGGATGCAGGCCCAGATATTTTTCGGCATTTTCAATTAAATCGAAAATCATCTCATTTCTCCTTTAAAACAAAGAAAATATTTTTTAATATTGTACTACCTTTCCGCATTTTTTGCAAGAGGCTTCGAGGAGGATTTAAAATGCTTGAAAATGTTAAAAAAATGTCACATTTTTATATTTCATTTCCTCTCGCGGTTCGCTATAATGAAACCATATGATCTACGGGGAGGCGCGCAGATGCAGGAATATCATTTCAAAACGGAAATATCGGATCTTTCCGTTTCTGTCTTTTTATTTGATAATTCTTTTCGGCTTCAGCCCAAAAATGCCCCCCGCACCGCGCTGATGCAGATGCGGGCCTTTCATCAGCATTCAACCTATGAGCTTTTTTATACGCCCGATCTGCTTACCGTTGTTACCGAAAACGGCCGGCAGCAATATCGCAATGCAGTCGTTATCATCCCGCCCCATTTTCAGCATTATGTGATCTACGATCATCAAGATGGCTTCGGGCTGAATTTTTCCTTCTCGCCGCTCCTCAAAAAGCCCTCCGCGCTGCCGCAGCAGCTGGAGGAAAAATTGGCGGATCGGATAGCCTCCCTGCCGATCGATGAGGGCGAGCTTTTTTATCTTTCCCGCCTTGCCCTTTGCCTGGAGGGCGAAATCCCCCGCGAGCAGGCGGATTTTCTGGTCGCGCTGCTTTTTTCCGATCTTTTTCATCGCCTGGTGCCCAAGGAGGCCCCCAAAAAAGAGAGCAGCAAGCATACCCGCTATATCAATATCATCGATCATTATATTTCGCTCCATTATTGCGAAAATATCCATCTTTCCGATCTGGCGGAGCAGCTCTATCTCTGCCCGCGGCAGATCAGCCGCATTCTGCAAAAGGAATACGGCGCCTCCCTTTCCAAATTGGTGCATCAAAAGCGGCTTTGTGCAGGCCAAATGCTGCTGAAACATACCGATCTTCCCATCGGCGAGATTGCGCGAGAGCTGGGCTATGATTATGAAAGCTATTTCTTTACCCGCTTCCGCGCCGAATACGGCATTACTCCAACAGAGTTTCGGGAGCAAAACAAATAAAAATGGAACTGCCCCCGCAGTTCCTTTTTTTACTTCAAAAACTTAAACCCTGCGAATCATCAACCGGCTCATAAAAACTGCCGCAATCGGATGCAGAAATTGTTTTCTCCGACCGCAGACGTATATCGGAAAAAACAATTAAAAAAACAAGGAAATTGCTTTGCAATTTCCTTGTTTTTGATCTGTACTGATTGCGGCAGTTTTTACTCGCCTTGCTTTTTGGAGGGTTTCTTACTCTTCGGCTTGATGATACGCTCTAAATAGCGGAAATACAAGCAATGATCGAAATAACGCTCAATTTCAAATTCATATTTACCGAAGGCGATGCGAAGCTCTTGGAAAAGCTCCATGGCTTTTTCGGTATGATCCTGAGCCTTTTCAATCATTATTAAAGCGAGCTTCTCGCAAAATTCCGCATGGCGGAGAAGCAGCCGCATCGAAACGGTCTGGGGGCGGGTAGGCATATTCAGATGGGCTTCGGCGATGGCGCGGCCTTGGGCGGCAATCGCGGAAATCTTTTTGAGCTGATCCACCCGCGCGGGATCATAATAATTGCTGATTTCAGGATCAATACTCTTTTCGCCGGCCATATAGGAGAAATCAAAGGTATCGCTGATCGCTTGCAGATAGGCTTCTACCGCAGCAGCCTGATCGCCGTAAACATGGGCGAAATAATCGGCCTTGAGGGCATCATAATCGCAATTACGATCAAAGAGCGCCTCGGCAAAGATATTGATGGCAAAGCCATTGGGGAAGAAGGAACGCTGGGAACCATCCTCAACATAGCCGTCTACGCCGAATTTCTTGAGGATAATAATATCCTCATAGATGCGGCGGGCGATATAAAGATGGCCGGGATCATAGCATTGATGGCGCCAATAATGATATTCATAGCTGAAGCAGGGGCCGGGCCAGCTCTTTTTCCAATCCTGCAGGAAAGCGATATTCGCTTCGGAGGAGCGGGGAGATTCCCAGGCATTGCGCTGATATTCCGGCGTTTCGGGGATCAGGCTATCCTCGGTAAGGCTGGAGGAATAAGAGCGGGTAATAGGCGCATAAAGCAGCGAAAACCGCTCGGGATTTTTAATGGTCACCTTCTCGGGCGCATAAAGGGTATCCACATAGGCGATGAATACAATGCGGCTTTTGAGATTGGCAGCGGTCAGCTTTTCATCCACCTCGTTCATAATCATAATATAATAATCGGAGGGGCGCATTTTCAGGCATTCGGCGCATTCGCAATGGTTGCGGGAGCCATCAGCCAGCCAAACATGGATGAAATCAACATTGCTATGGCTTGCGGCATATTTTACGATGCTATCGGCCATAATGGAGCGCACCTTGGGATTGCTCATGCAAAGATTGGTATTGAGCGCAACTCCGCCCCAAAGCTCGCGCACGCCATTGATTTCAGCGAGGCATTCCCGCTGCTCATCGCTCAGTTCAACCTCTTTGGCCTTCCAGCCTTCGGTAGAGGAAAGGCCAAAGGGCTCAGCGGTCCAGCCATGGCCCATATCATGGAATTGCAGGCCGCGCTTGGCGATCTCCACCTCGCATTGCCGCTTCCATTGCAAAACAAGATCATAGGAAACGGTTTCGATGGGGCGATTTTCCTCATTATAGCGATGATTATAATAGCTGGCATAATAAGCATAGGGATTATCGAATTCGATCATATAGACGTTCATTTCCAGCTTGGCATAGAAATCGATGGTTTCCATCATGCATTGCTGATATTCCGCGCCCTCATTGCATTGGCCGCGGAACCGATGATCCGCCATTTTATGATATTTTACGGCTTCAATCTCCTTGATGGGAATATATTCGCCATC
>JAZQDS010000023.1:0-15966 GCA_045546895.1 Eubacteriales bacterium
GGCTATGAGCCTTTTAAGGGCGAGATCCCCGGCCGCAGCAGCGGCTCTTTGATCGCCTTTGAGAGCGGCGAGGCGGTTACCAAGTCGGAGGCCAAGCGGTCTTAGGAAGACAATGACTAGACCCAACTCCTTGGCTCACAGAACGACATGGCTACGATCCGACTTGGCTATGAGCCTTTTAAGGGCGAGATCCCCGGCCGCAGCAGCGGCTCTTTGATCGCCTTTGAGAGCGGCGAGGCGGTTACCTACGGCCTTTATAATGCGCAGGAGCGCGGCGCTCTCTTCATCGAGCCTGCAACGCAGGTTTATGAAGGAATGATTGTTGGCATGAATCCCAAGGGGGATGATATTGCGGTAAATGTTTGCAAGCGCAAGCATGTTACCAATATGCGCGCCAGCGGCTCCGATGAGGCGCTGCGCCTGATTCCGCCCAAGAAAATGAGCTTGGAGGAATCCATTGAGTTTATCGCGCCCGATGAATATATTGAGGTAACCCCCATCAGCATCCGCCTGCGCAAGCAGACGCTCAGCAATACCCAGCGGATGAAGGAGCTTTCTAAATTGAAATAAAAAATGATCCCTCAATTGAGGGATCATTTTCAGGAGCAGAGAATGTTAAAGAATTGGATCGGAGATAAAAAATTTTATAAGCGCTTGCTGGTGCTTGTTTTGCCCATTATGGTGCAAAACGGAATCACAAACTTTGTAAATATGCTGGATAACATTATGATCGGCAGGGCAGGCACTGCCCAGATGTCGGGCGTGGCCATTACCAATCAGCTGATCTTTGTTTTCAATCTTTGCATCTTTGGCGCCATTTCGGGCGCCGGCATCTTTACCGCGCAATTTTTCGGCAAGGGCGATCGCAAGGGGGTAAGAGATACCTTCCGCTTTAAGCTGATCGCTTCCACCCTGCTTACCGCTTTGGGAATCGGGGTTTTTCTGCTTTTCGGCAATCAGTTGATCGGGCTTTACCTGCGCGGCGATGGTAATGCTGCCGAGGCGGCGGAATCCTTGCGCTATGCAAGGGAATATATGCTGATTATGCTGATTGGGCTTTTGCCCTATGCCTATGTGCAATGCTATTCCGGCACCCTGCGGGAGATCGGGGAATCTCTGCCGCCGATGATGGCGGGAATTGCTGCGGTTTGCATCAATCTGATCGGCAATTATCTTTTGATTTTCGGCAAGCTTGGCCTGCCGGCCTTGGGGGTAAAGGGCGCCGCGATCGCAACGGTGATTTCCCGCTTTGCGGAGCTGGTGATTGTTGCTTTTTGGACCTATCGCAATCGCGCCAAGGCAAGCTTTATTATCGGCGCTTTCCGCAGCCTGAAAATCCCCGCGGCGCTGGCTATACAGATTATTCAGCGTGGCTTCCCGTTGCTGATTAACGAAGGCTTTTGGGCGCTGGGAATTGCAACGGTAAATCAGGGCTATTCCCTTTTGGGGCTGCAGGTGGTGGCGGCAACCAATATTTCTTCTACCTTTTGGAATGTTTTTGCCATTGTGTTTACAGCCACAGGAAATGCCATCGGCATTATTCTGGGTCAGATGCTGGGGAATGGCGATAAGGAAGGGGCGCGAAGCGCCTGCAAAAAGCTGGTATTCTTTTCGGTTGCGATCAGCGCGCTGGTGGGCTGTGTTTATGCAGCAATCGCATTTTTCATTCCTGCTGCCTATAATACCGAGCCTGCGATTCGGCTGATGGCAACCCGTATGATGCAGATTTCTGCGCTGGCCTTCCCGCTGGAGGCCTATGCCCACGCCACCTATTTTGCCCTGCGCTCCGGCGGTCAAACAGCGATTACTTTATTTGACAGCGCTTATGTTTGCTTTATCAATGTGCCGACTGTTTATTTGCTGGCTTATTTTACCGAGATGCCGATCCTTTGGATTTTCGCGATTGTTCAGTTCTCGGCCATCATTAAATGCGTTTTCAGCGGATATCTGGTTCATAAAGGAATCTGGCTGAAAAAGATTGTTTGAGATCAATCGTTGAATTCTGTTTTCATCGGGCGGCAGACCGGATGCACCAAAAAAACAGGCTGGGTTGATTTGCGCAATTTGCGCAGCGCCGCCCGCGCTGCCTCTTCTTTTTCAAAAATACCGAAAACACAGCTTCCGCTGCCGGTCATCTGGGCGAGGAGCGCGCCATGGGCAAGGAGCTGCTCCTTGAGCTTTTGAATTTGAGGCACCTGCGGAATGGTGGCATATTCCAAAACATTTCCGGCGGCTGCGCTCAGGGCATGAAGATCGCCTCGGGAAAGGGCATCGAGCATCGCCGGCGTATCGGGGCGATGGGAAATTTCGCATTGCTCCAGCGCGGAAAAAATATGCTTGGTGGAGGCGCCGCTGCGCGGCTTGGCCAAAAGGATGGCGCAATCCTTCAGCGGCGGCGCGGGCGAGAGCTGCTCGCCGATCCCCTCCGCCAGCATGGTGCCGCTATATAAAAAGAAGGGAATATCTGCTCCCAGCGGGGTTAAAATCGCGGTAGCCTCCGCGGGGCTGAAGGACCGGTGATAAAGGCGGCAAAGCGCGGAAAATACCGCGGCGCCATCGGCGCTTCCGCCCCCCAAGCCTGCGCCCGAGGGGATATTCTTCTTTAAATGAATGGTAATGCCGAATTGCTCAATTGCAGCCGCCTTGAAAAAGGCAGCTGCAACTTTATATACGATGTTGCGCTCGTCGGTAGGAATATAGGGCAGATTGCAGCAGATGCGGATGCCGCAAGGCTCCGCTTCTTTGCGAACCATTACCTCATCATAGAGCGAAATTCCCTGAAATACCGATTGCAAAAGATGATAGCCATCCTCTCTTTTGCCGATTACATCCAGGCTTAAATTAATTTTTGCGTAGGCGCGTAAGGTTACCGTCTTCATATAGGTCTCCTTTTTTATAATCTATATTCATTTTATACAGTATTGGCTTTTTTTGCAAGAAAAGATTGCATTTTTATATGAATATGTTAAAATTATATCAATCAATAAATTATCTAATGAGGTGAAAAGCATGAAAGCGATTGTTTCGGTAATCGGCAAGGATAAGGTAGGCATCATTGCCCGCATTTCCAATATTTGCGCCGAAAATAATGTGAATATCAATGATATTACCCAAAAGGTATTGCGGGATATGTTTACGATGATTATGTGGGTGGAAATGGAAAAATCCGAAAAGGATTTCACCGCCTTTTCAAAGGAAATGGAGAGCGCAGGCGAAGAGATGGGGCTGATCATTCATGTGATGCATGAGGATGTTTTTAATTCGATGCATCGGATTGGTTGAGGATAAAGCTATGTTGAGAACAGGAGATATTATTGAAACCATCAAGATGATCGATGAAGAGCATCTTGATATTCGTACCATTACGATGGGAATTTCCCTTCTCGATTGTGTGGATCGGGATGTGGATGCCTTTTGCGAGCGGATTTATGAAAAGATTACCCGCCTTGCGGGAAAGCTGGTCCAAACAGGCGATGATATTGCGCGCTCCTATGGAATTCCCGTTATTAATAAGCGGGTATCGGTTACGCCGATCGGGCTGGTAACGCCCGGCTATTCCGAGGATGATATGGTCAAGGTAGCCAAGGCGCTGGAGCGGGCAGCGATTGCTTGCGGTGTAAATTTCGTTGGCGGTTTTTCTGCGCTGGTTCATAAGGCGGCTACCCAGAGCGACCTCAATCTGATCCGTTCGCTGCCCCGCGCGCTGAAGGAGACGACCCGTGTCTGCTCCTCCATCAATGTTGCTACTACCAAAGCGGGCATCAATCTGGATGCGATAAAGCTGATGGGCGAGATCATCCGCCAATGCGCCGAGGTGACGGCGGAGGAAGATTCCATCGGCTGCGCCAAGCTGGTGGTATTTGCCAATGTTCCCGAGGATAACCCCTTTATGGCGGGTGCTTTCCATGGCGTTGGCGAAGGGGAATGCGTAATTAATGTTGGCGTTTCGGGTCCCGGCGTTGTAAGCAGCGCGATCCGCAAATATCCCGATGCTAACATTACCGAGATCGCGGATATTATTAAAAAGACAGCCTTTAAGATTACAAGAATGGGTCAGATGGTAGCCAATGAGGCTTGCCGCAGATTGAATGTCCCCTTCGGCATTGTTGATCTTTCGCTGGCCCCTACCCCTGCGGTTGGTGATTCTGTTGCGCATATTTTGGAGGAAATGGGGCTGGAATGCTGCGGTACCCATGGTACTACCGCTTGCCTTGCGCTGCTGAATGATGCGGTGAAAAAAGGCGGCACCATGGCTTCTTCTCATGTTGGCGGTCTTTCGGGTGCCTTTATCCCTGTTTCCGAGGATGCGGGCATGATCGCGGCGGCTGAAAAGGGCGTTTTGCAGCTGGATAAGCTGGAGGCAATGACTGCTGTTTGCTCGGTTGGGCTGGATATGATCGCCATCCCCGGCGATACCTCCGCTACCACCATCTCCGCCATTATTGCGGATGAGATCAGCATCGGCGTTATCAATAATAAAACAACCGCTGTTCGCATCATCCCCGCCATCGGCAAGGATGTTGGCGATAGTGTTTGCTTCGGTGGTCTGCTGGGCGAGGCACCGATTATGCCGGTACATCGAGAAAGCAGCGAAAAATTTATCGGGCGGGGCGGGCGGATCCCTGCGCCGATCCATTCCCTGCGCAATTAATATTAAAAAGAGGCTTGCAAAGATTACCAATTGCAAGCCTCTTGCATTTTTTGAAACGAAATGCTATAATTTATTTGCACAATCTGCGCATTTTTTTCGAAAGGGGGATATGATGAGAGATTATTTCAGAACATCGGTATCCAATTGCATTACAGTGGATACGATTATAACCGTTCATTATACCGACTTGAGAAGAAAAATCGAAGAGGGAGAAGCCCATGATTTCCCTGAGCTTTATTATGTGGATGAAGGGGTTGTTTTCTTGCTGATCGATGGCGCGCCTGTTACCCTGCGTAAGGGGCAGATGCTGGTATTGAAGCCCAATAGCTTCCATGATTATCAGCCCGGAAGCCAGCCGATTCCCGCAAAGGTGGGGATTATCAGCTTCGCGGGGGAATATTCCCTGTTGGAAAGCCTTTATAATCGGCCGATGACGCTGAATGCGGGCCAGCGGGAGCGCTATGCGGATATTATTAAGAACGGAGCCTTGCTTTTTGAACGGGTTTATAACGATCGCAAAAGACGCGGCTTTCGCCTGCGGGAGGATGCGAGCGCCGAGGAATTGCAGATGATGAAAAATCTGCTGGAATTCTTTTTGCTGGAGCTTTATCAGGCGATCGGCCGCCGCGAGCCCAAGCAGCTGGGAAGCAATCAGGAAAAGTTTGATGAAAAGCAGATGCTGGCGCTTAATCGCTATCTGCAGGCGCGGCTGAATGAAAATATGAGCCTGGATCAGATGGCATCCGCGCTGGGCGTAAGCGTTTCCAAATTGCGGCGGATGGTAAGCGAGCGGGAGGGTTGCGGGCCCTTGGCTTATTTTATGAGCCTTAAAATAAAGGAGGCCAAGCGCCTGATTCGTACCAGCTCCTTGAATGTTGGCCAGATTGCTGAATATCTTGGATTCAATTCCATCCATTATTTTTCAAGGCAATTTAAATTGAAGGTGGGCAAGAGCCCTACCGAATATGCAAAATCCATTCAGGAATAAAATCATCCCCGCCGAGGGTAGCCTCGGCGGGGATTTTTATTTTGCTTTATTTTTTGGGCTTTTTGATGCGATTGAGCTGACGATTCATCTTCAAAAGCTCTTCTTTGGTGAAATTAATATTCATCATCGCGACCATCGTTGTAAGCCGAAGGACGGTAAAGCCGCCCATCATTTCCATCAGGCCGCCATCCGCTTTGAGATCAACATCAAAGCCGCCGGAATTCTTTTCCTTGGAGGAATTCTTTTTGCCGGAATCCATTTTCTTTTTCAGCTTAAGCCCCATCCGAACAAACCATAATTTCCCGCGGGGGGATTTCATGATATCGGAAATTTTATCGTTGAGGGAGAAGCGCCCTTCGGGGGCGTCCACATCAAACCAATTGAGCACAGCGCCTTTTTCAACCAAAACATAATCCATATTCTGCTCTTCTACCTTGCGGATCTTGGATTCGTCTGAAAGCGCGCCGGCGCGGGCAACAAGGGTACTTTCGCCAACATTCGGAACATCGAAATAGAAGAAATGATCTGCGGCAGTCTTTTTGCCCAGGCTTTCGCCATTGAGGAAAAGCTCAACCTCAGGCTGATTGGAATAAACGGTAACCTTTGTTACCTCTTCCACACGATCGATATAGCGCTTGCCGCAAAGATGAACAAAGGGCTCATCCGAAAGCCATGCTTTATAAGCATAGAAGGCATCCTTCTTATACTTTCTGTCCATCGTAACAAGGCCTTTATGGTTTTGGCCGTTTTCGCCGCCCTCTGCGCGGGCATCGGCACCGAAATCAAACATATTCCAAACATGGGTTGCCCAGATATAATCGCGGGTAAATAATTGGCGGATCAACTCCTCATGGTAAACCGCCTGATACTCCTCGGTATAATCGCCCTGCTTGGGATCGCTGGTATGCCAATTGAGCGCCTCGCAGCCGTATTCGGAGCAGCCGATGGGAATATTAGGATGGGTTTCATGGAATTTATCGAACCAAGGGCCGTTCATGGAGGTATCACCGCCATACCAGCCGAAATAATGGTTATAGGAAACAACATCGGGGATCAGCAGGTAAGGATCATCCATCTTGCACATGGAAACGGCCGCAATCGTTGTAAGGCGGGTATGATCCATTTCATGCACCAGATCATTGAGGATCCGATGATTTTCCAAAAGATCATCATCGGAGCCGCCGATGGAGATTTCATTGGAAAGGCCCCAAACAACGATGGAGGGATGATTATAATTCTGGGTAACCAGCTCCTTCATCTGGGAGATGGTATTTTCCCTGCCCTTGGGCAGATGCTTGGAAATATAGGGGATCTCCGCCCAGATAACAAGGCCGCGCTCATCGCAAAGATCATAGAAATATTGATCATGCTGATAATGGGCAAGGCGGATGGTGGTGGCGCCTACCTCGCAGATCAGCTCGATATCCTCCCGATGATGCTCGGGCAGCAGCGCATTGCCGACTCCCCAGCGATCCTGATGGCGGGAAACGCCGCGCAGGGGATAGCTTTCTCCGTTGAGGATAAAGCCCTTTTCGGGATCGATTTGGAAGCTTCTGCAGCCAAAGCGGCTGCAAACCGCATCCAAAACCTCGCCGTTTTCCATCAATTCCACTTCGCAGCAATAGAGATAGGGATCGCGGCGGCCATGCCAAAGATGAACATCTTTGATTTCAAAGGCTGCCTTGGTATCGCCGGTTTCGATTTTATCGATGGCTTTTTCCTCGGCGTCATAAAGGGTATAAACCAAGCGTTGATCCTTTTTAAGATTGGTTACAAAGGCTTCGACCGCAACGGTGGCATCCTTACCCTCAACCGCGGGGGTAATCATCAGGCCGGGGCCGCCGTAATAATCCAGATCGAAATGGGATTCGTTTACGCAGATCAGATTAACATCGCGGTAGATGCCGCCATAGAATGTGAAATCCGCCATCTGGGGATAAACGAAATCATTGGCAGAGTTATCAACGATTACTGCGATTTCGGTTTCTTCGGTCAGCGCCTTGGTAATATCGGCACGCCAGGTGGAATAGCCGCCGTCATGATGGGCAAGCTTTTCCCCTTCGATATAGAGATCGGCCGAGGAATTGGCGCCGCGGAACTCCAGGTAATAAAGATCGGCTGCAGGCAGATCGGCCTTGCGCAGGATCTTTTTATAAAGGCAGGTACCGCGGAAATAATCGTTGCCACCGTCCTGACCATCGATGGCATTCCAAGAATGGGGAAGATTGATGGCTTCCCCTTCCTTGCAATGGATATCGGCGGTATTTTTGGCGAATAACCAATTTTCATTGAGATTGATAATGCTTCTCATAAATAAACTCCTTATTATTGAGCGTCTTCTGCTTTGGGGGCTTCAATATTACGGCCCAGATCTTCATTCATTTTGGCAAGGGTCTTTTTATCCAGATTATAAATCAAGCCAAGGCCGACAAACTGAAGAACAGCCGAGAAGAGGAAGGTGGCGGCAACGATATAGCGCATATTTACCGCAACATCCCAAAGCTGATTTCCTTCATTTTTACCAACATAGCCGAAAGCAACCATGATTACAAGCACCAGGGAGGGACCAATACCCTGCGCCAGCTTGCGGAAGAAGGAATGGAGAGAATAAACAGTGCCTTCTTCGCGGGTACCGAATTTCCATTCGTTATAATCGATGGCGTCGCCCATCATCGCCCAGGAAACGGTGGAATAGATGCCGAGACCCAGCGAGAAGAAGAGCTGGCAGATGATATAGATGATCAAATCGATACCGGTATGATTAGGCAGGATGATGAATAAGCCCAGACCGGAAACGATGGAGATCAGGGAGCCGAAGGTGGCCAATTCCTTTTTGCCGAACTTCGCAACCGCGCTGCGGGCGAGGGGAGTAAATAAAACGATGGGGATCATGGCAAAGAGCTGAACGATACCCGAAATCTGAACATTCTTAAAATAGGATTGGAAGATAACAGTAACAGCGGTGGTAGCGCCCTGCATACCGATGAACATACCCATTGCGGCAACTGTTGCGCCAACAGCGGGGCGATTCTTGATGAAATTGCCAAAGGCTTTAAATACATTGAATTTGGGCATCTCTTCATCGATGGTTATCGAGGTATCAACGCGGATCTCGGTATTCTTAATCATGAATTGGAAGCATAAGAAGCCCAAAGCGCCCATGATCAGAGCAGCGATGAAAACGCGCTCGCCGATCAGGTTATTATTCTTATCATAAATGATAAAGGGGAGAATAACCATCGGAAGCATATTGCCAAAGATGGAGCCGATCGAGCGCCATGCCGAAAGTGAGGCACGATCCTTAACATCATTGGAGATCAGGGAAAGCAGAGAGCCATAGGGAACATTGGCGATGGTATAGAAAGCATCCCAAACAACATAGCCTGCGATAAAGATGATGAACTTCGCCCAGGTAGGCGCATTGGGGAAGGGGAGAAAGCAGCAGGCGCCGCCAACGATGAGGCCGATAGAACCAAGGAAAATGTAACTTAAGAACTTATTGCGTTTATAGCTGCGGTTATCCGCATCGATGATGGAACCGATCAGGGGATCGTTGATCGCATCCCATACCTGAACGATGATCAGCAGCAGCGCATACCAGAGATCCATCCCCATAAACTGGGTCCAGAAAATGGACATTGTGCCCTTCAGCGCAAAGCTCATATTGCAGCCGAGGTCACCGGCGGCATAGGCGATACTATCGCGAATGCCGAATTTGCGATTCCCGAAGGCATCAGTTTTTACCTTTTTCATGCGTGAGTCTCCTTTTTTAATATATTTATTTTAATTTTGCGCGAAACGAATGTTTGGCTCCCGCAAAATCAGCTCCAAAAATTGCTGATAGACCGAGAGGGTATGGCTGCCATCGCCATTCGATATGGCCTGAACAAGGGTACGATCATGGAAGGTAAAGAGCAGGCTTCCATCCTCTTCCTCGGTAATAACGCCCAGCTTTAAAAGGGCGTTGCGGGTAGCGGGGCTTTCAAAGGCATCCCCTTCGGTATAAGAAAAACGGAGATTTTCCAGCCGATCAGAGATGGCTTTGGTATCCTTTTCGCGGATCGCTTTCTCCATTTCGGAGGAAAAAACAACATACTGCGCCTGCCGATAGGCCGCGCTGTCTACATCCTCCTTTTGCAGCGCAGCCTGCGCTTCGGATAGGGCGGGGGCCTCTTCCTTGGAGAATTCAATATAATCGATTTCTTGCTCCGCGGCGGGAGGCTCTGCAGCCGGCGGCGAAGCGGGGGGCTCGGGCGCCTTGGCGCAGCCCGAAAGTAATAATAAAAGAAAAGCCAGAAAAACGGCCGCTTTTTTCATCGTTTTGCTCCTTTTGATTTCTTTCATAATTTTATTATAACGGATGGCATTAAAAAAGTCCAAAACATTTTTTTGAAAAAATTTAGAAAAAGTGTTGACAAATGGATTTTTGCGTGCTATGATATTATCACTTTAGCGAATTAAAGCAATAAAATTTCGGAGGAAAGAAACATGAAAGCAATGAAAAGAGTATTGGCGCTGATTGCAATCGCGCTGCTGATGATGTCGCTGGCATCCTGCGGTAAGGATAAGCTGGTGGTTGGTATTACCGATTTTGCGCCGATGGATTATAAGAATGACGCCGGCGAATGGATCGGCTATGATGCGGATCTGGCAAAGGCCTTTGCGGAGACTCTCGGCAAGGATGTTGAATTTGTTGAGATCGAATGGGATAATAAGATCATGGAGCTGGAAAACGGCAACATCGATTGCGTTTGGAACGGCATGACCCTGACCGATGAGGTTAAGGCCGGCATGAGCACCTCCAATCCCTATCTGAAAAATGCTCAGGTTATTGTTTTGCCCAAGGCTGAGGCTGCGAAGTATGCTAAGGCTGAGGATATGAAGGGCTTGAAGTTTGCGGTTGAAAAGGGCTCTGCGGGCGCAGGCGCTGCCGATGCAAACGGCTTCAAGAAGACCGAAGTTCTGGATCAGGCTACCGCTTTGATGGAGGTTAAGGCCGGCACCAGCGATGCTGCGATCATCGATTTGCTGATGGCAGGCGCCATGATCGGCGAGGGGACCAGCTATGAGGATCTTGTTTTCTCCTTTGAGCTGACCAGCGAAGAATACGGCATCGGCTTTGCCAAGGATTCCGAGCTGACCGAAAAGCTCAATGAGTTCCTGAAGGATGCTTATAAGGACGGCACCATGGCAGAGCTTGCCAAGGAATATGGCATCTCCAACGAGAATATCATCGCTCAGTAAGTTTTTAAAAATCGGATAAAAGCAGAGAGGTTTGCGCCTCTCTGCTTTTGGACTGTTATGGAATTATGATCAGAGGTTTAGAATGGCTACTTTTTTTGAACAATTACCGATTGTAACCGTTGCATTGGCGGAGGGCTTTTTAACCACTCTGCTGCTGTTTTTGGTGACTCTTGCAGGCGCAATGCCGCTGGGGCTTTTGATTGCCTTTTGCTCCATGACGCCCTTTAAGCCGCTTCGCTGGCTTACAAGGACGGTGATCTGGATCGTTCGAGGCAGCCCCTTGATGCTGCAATTATTGATTATTTTTTATATGCCCGGCTATTTATTTGATATCCAGCTTTGGGGCGGCGGAGAAATGGGCCGTTTTTGGGCGGCAGCGGTTGCATTTATCTTTAATTATGCCTGCTATTTTTCCGAAATTTACCGCAGCGGTATCGAAGGCGTTCCCCGCGGCCAGCAGGAGGCGGGGCAGGTATTGGGCATGACCAAAGGGCAGATCTTTTTCAAGGTTACCTTATTGCAGATGGTTAAGCGGATTGTGCCGCCTATGTCCAATGAGATTATTACCTTGGTAAAGGATACCTCTTTGGCGCGGATCATTGCGCTGCAGGAGGTTATTTGGGCGGGCTTTGCCTTCCTGAAGGGTTCCCATGGGATCGCGGGCGTGATCTGGCCCTTATTCTTTACCGGCGTTTATTATCTTGTTTTCAATGGCTTGCTTACCATTCTTTTCGGCAAGATCGAAAAGAAACTCGGCTATTTTCAGGCGTAAGGGAGGGGGATTGCAATGTCGTTTTTGGAAATTAATCATATTGAAAAGCATTTCGGCAATACCCGCGTATTGGAGGATATTTCCTTTACTCTGGAGCAGGGAGAGGTTTTGGCCATTATCGGCTCCTCCGGTAGCGGAAAAACAACCCTGCTGCGCTGCCTGAATTTTTTGGAAACGCCCGATCAAGGTGAAATTTGCCTGAATGGGGAAACTCTTTTTGATGCCGCCGATCCGGCAACCATGGATAAAAAGGAAATCCGTAAAAAGCGGCTGCATTTCGGGCTGGTTTTTCAGAATTTTAATCTCTTTCCTCAATATACTGCTTTGAAGAATGTTATGCTGGCGAAGGAATTGCTGGCGAAGGAGCGGGAGGATTATAAGCAAAACCATAAGGAGATCCATGCGGAGATCGAGGAGCAGACAAAGGCTCTTTTAAAGAGAATGGGGCTGGAGGATCGGATGTTCAATTATCCCCAGCAACTTTCGGGCGGGCAGCAGCAGCGGGTATCCATTGCCCGCGCGCTGGCGCTGGAGCCGCAGATCCTTTGCTTTGATGAGCCGACCTCGGCGCTGGATCCCGAGCTGACCGGCGAGGTTTTGAAGGTAATCCGCGAGCTGAAGAGCAGCGACAGCACCATGATCGTTGTTACCCATGAGATGGATTTTGCCCGTAATGTTGCGGATAAGATTATTTTTATGGCCGATGGTGTTATTGAAGAGGCGGGGACTCCTGCCGAGGTCTTTGATCATCCTCAAAGCCCAAAGACCCGCGCCTTTTTGCGCAAATCCTTGCGGGAAGAGGAATAATAAAATTAAAAGAATGCAAGGCAATCCTCCCGCTATGCGGGAGGATTGCGGCGTTTTGCGAGGCTTTTTGTCGAACTCTTTTTTTATTTATGAATTTTCATTAAACATCGCAGAGCTGCTATTGCATTGCGGCGAAAAAAGAGGTATAATTTGGAATGTGAAGAGAAGCTTGAAAGGAGGCGCATAGCAAGGTGCTGCGCTTAGAAAATATTGTAAAAACCTATAAAACGGGAGATACGGAAGTTACGGCGCTCAATGGGGTTTCGATGGAATTCCGCAAGAGTGAATTTGTTGCCATTCTGGGTCCCTCGGGCTGCGGAAAAACAACCCTTTTGAATCTGATCGGCGGGCTGGATAGCTATACTTCCGGCGATCTGATCATCAACGGCCGCTCTACCAAGGAATATAAGGATGGGGATTGGGATGCTTATCGCAATCATTCGGTCGGCTTGGTTTTCCAAAGCTATAATTTGATTCCGCATCAATCGGTGCTTTCCAATGTTGAGCTGGCGCTGACCCTGACCGGCGTATCTAAAAAGGAACGCCGCGCCCGCGCCCGCGCGGTATTGGAAAAGGTAGGGCTGGGAGATCAGCTGCATAAACGCCCCAATCAGATGAGCGGCGGCCAGATGCAGCGGGTTGCCATTGCCCGCGCGCTGGTAAATGATCCCGAAATCATTCTTGCCGATGAGCCGACCGGCGCTTTGGATAGCGAAACCAGCGTTCAGATCATGGAGATCCTGAAGGAGATTTCCAAGGATAAGCTGTTCATCATGGTTACCCATAATCCAGAGCTGGCGGAGCAATATTCCAATCGCATTATCCGCTTGCTGGATGGGCAGATTATGAGCGATAGCGATCCTTATACCGCGCCGCCGGCCGAAGAGAAAAATGGCGAAAGAAAGAAAAAGCCTTCCATGCGCTTCTTTACCGCCCTTTCCCTCTCCTTTAATAATTTGCTTACCAAAAAAGGCCGTACCTTTATGACCAGCTTTGCGGGATCTATCGGTATTATCGGCATTGCGCTGATCCTTTCGGTTTCGCAGGGGGTGCAATTCTATATCGATGATGTGCAGGAGGATACCCTCTCTTCCTACCCTATTACGCTGGAGGCGGAAACGGTAAATCTCTCCTCTGTTTTGGAGAATGTTATGGGCAGTCAGGCCGGCGAGCTGAACCATAAGACCGATCGGGTCTATTCCAATTCGGCGCTATATGAAATGATGAATACCCTGACCGGCGCTGAGACCGAAACCAATGATCTTAAAAGCTTCAATCAATTCCTCAAGGAGGATGAGGAGCTGCAGGATTATCTCAGCGCGGTGCAATACGGCTATGATCTGGATTTCAAGATCTATACCAAGAATGATAAGGGCGAGATCATGAAATCCGATGTTATGGAGCTGATGGAAAAGATGGTGGGCGGCTCTGTTGATCCCGCCATGACCGATAGCGCCATGATGCAGGGCTATCAAAAGAGCGTCAGCGTTTGGGATGAGATGCTGGAAGGGGAAAAGGGTGAATTGATCAATCCCCTGCTTAAGGAACAATATGAATTGGTCCACGGCAGCTGGCCCAAGGCTTATAATGAGATGGTGCTGATTCTGGATCCCAATAACGAGGTGACGGATATTGCTCTTTATGCGCTCGGGCTGGAAAGCGAAGAAAATATGGCCAAGATCATGGAGGCTTATCTTAACGCCGAAGAGATCGATACAACGCCGCGCAGCTGGAGCTATGAGGAAATCTGCGCCCGTAAATTCCGCTTGATTTTAGATGCCGATCGCTATCAGATCGATAAAGAGAGCGGGGAGGTTACCGATATTTCCGAAAATGATACCGGAATGCGGTTCCTTTATGATAACGGCATTGAATTGAAGATTACCGGTATTTTGCGCCCCGATAAGGATGCCGCTTCCAAAATGATGACCGGCTCCATCGGCTATACCGCTGCCCTGACCCGCTATGCCGCCAAGCAGGCAAATGATCGGGAGATCATTAAGGATCAGCTGAAGGACGAAAAAACCGATATCTTTACCGGCTTGCCCTTTGCAACAGGCGAGGAAAAGGAGCCGGATGCCAAGCAAAAGGCCAAGGATATCAAGGCCTATTTTGAGGGGCTGGATATTGCCGAAAAGGCGGAGCAATATAAAACCATTATGACCACCCCCTCCCAAGAATATCTGGATGAGACGATCGATGAAATGCTCAAGGGGATGGATCGCGCAAGCGTTGAGGCGCAGGTAAAGCAAGCTGCGCTGGAATCCTCCAATATGAAGGTGGAGACCATCGAGGAATATATTGCGGGAATGGATGATGAAACCCTTTTCGCTTATGTAAGAGAGGAGCTGGAAAAGCAGATCAGCGCCCAATATGAAAAGCAGGCGGGCGCGCAGCTGGCGGGCTTGCCCGAAGCGCAGCTGGCCTTTGCTTTTGATCGGGCGATCCCTTCTTATACCGAAAAGCAGTTGGTGGAATTTTATGATCTTTATATGCCGCCTACCGTATCGGAAGCAACGCTGAAGGGAAATTTGAAAAAGCTGGGCTATGTTGATTTGGAAAGCCCTGCGACCATCAATCTTTTTGCTTCAACCTTTGAAAATAAAAATAAAATTTCCGATGTTATCGATCGCTATAACGAAGGCAAGGAGGAGGAGCAGCAGATCAGCTATACCGATTATGTTGCCCTTCTGATGTCTTCGGTAACAACGGTAATCAATGCGATTTCCTATGTTTTGATCGCTTTTGTTGCCATTTCGTTGGTGGTTTCTTCCATTATGATCGGGATTATCACCTATATTTCTGTTTTGGAGCGTACCAAGGAGATCGGTATCCTGCGGGCGATCGGCGCCTCCAAGCGGGATATTTCCCGCGTATTCAATGCCGAAACCTTGATTGTTGGTTTCGCATCGGGCGCCATCGGCATTTTGGTAACGCTTTTGCTGAATATTGTTATCAATGTTATTTTGCAGGCGCTGACCGGCATCCCCGAATTGAAGGCAGTATTGCCTTGGCAGGGCGGTGTTGTTTTGGTTATCATCAGCATGCTGCTTACCTTTATCGCAGGGCTTGTTCCCTCCGGCTATGCGGCAAAGAAGGATCCTGTTATTGCGCTGAGAACCGAATAATTTGCGAAAAAAGCCTTGATTTTTTCAAGGCTTTTTTCTATAATGAGGAAAAAGGAGGCGATGGGGATGACATCCGAAGAATTAATGATTTATCAGGAAAAGCGAAAAGCGCTGATCAAAAAGCATAATATTAAGCTCTTCAAAACCCTTTTGCCGTTGATTTTAATCGGGCTGGCGGCGGTAGGGCTGATTATTGGGATCGGCTATGGAATTTTGCATAATATTCCGGTTACCGCGGTTTTGGCGCTGATTACATTTTTATTTATCTTTATTATGAGCTTGATGAAGATTACCGTTGGGCTGGCAAATAAGAATAAGGCGCTTTATAAATTCGAAGAGCAGGAAGGCCTGAAAAGAATATAAAAAAAGGGGATAA
>JAZQDS010000024.1:0-16374 GCA_045546895.1 Eubacteriales bacterium
ACTCGTTAATATACGAATCTTCTCTTTTCTGTTGCTCTGTGGGTTTGGGCTACTGCCCAACTGAATTTGTGCATACAAATGCGATGCCGGTTCTTAACAGAAACAGGTATGATTACAAATTTTCCGATAAGAACAACACCTTTTTAGCGAAGCCCGTTTTTTTTATTGAATTCAAAATAATTCTTGTATTATTCGCCAAAGCGATGTATAATGAGGATATAAACGGCGCTAAAGCGTATAATACAAAACGGAGCGATGAAGATGGAATATCGAAAAATAACAGAGGTTGCGGCGGAATGGGGCATTTCGGCAAGAAGGCTGCAAACCCTTTGCGCGGCGGGAAAGATTAAGGGCGCTGCCCGCTTTGGGCGGGCTTGGATGATCCCTGAGGGCGCCCAAAAGCCGATAGACGGCCGCACCAGGGCGGCAAAGGCGGCGGAGGATGAGCTAAAGGATATGGCGATGCCGCGTAAAACGCCCTTTTTGCATATGACAGATTTATACCATACGGTAGGCGCGGCGGAGCAAAGCATTGAAGCCCTGCGGGACCATCATGAGGCCCAAACATTGCTGGCGGCAGGGATTGCCTTTTCCCGCGGAAAGATTGATTATGTTTATGAGCGCGCCTATTATTTGCTCTATAAACACAGCGGCTTTTATGCGGTAATTTCTGCGGGAATGCTGCTGGCCCTTTGCGCCATCTGGCGGGGGGATCTTAATATGTGGCGTCAGGCGAAGCTGCATATTGCGGAGGCGCCGATCAAGGAGGATGCGGATCGCGATATTATTTCCTTTTCCCTTACCGCGATTGATAGCATTCTTTATAATGTTTCCGATTTTCCCGATTGGTTTACCAAGGGGCGCTTTGAGCCTTTGCATAAGGATTCGCTGCCCGCCGCCAAAGTTTTTTATGCGAAATATTTATATGCGGTAGGCTATGCGCTGGCAACCAAGCAATTGGAGCTGCAGGGCGTTCAGGGCCTCTCTTTGCTGACGATGATTCCCAATACCTTAGAGCCGATGATTGCGCAGGCGATGGCGGATCAATCCATCATCAGCGAGATTTATCTGAGGATGACCTGCGCCGCGGTTTACCACAACAGCGGCAACGATGCGGATGCCATCTATCATATCGATCGGGCGATTGCAATGGCGCTGCCCGATAAGCTTTACGGGCTGCTTGCCGAATATATAAGGGTAATGGATCATCTTTTGGAGCAGCGGATCAAACGGATTGATGCGGCGGTCTGGAAGGAAGTATATGCGCTTTATCAGATCTATAATGAGGGCTGGGTAAAGCTCAGCGGCTCGGTGCGCGGCAAGACGCTTGCCACCACCCTGACCCCCAAGGAGCGGGAGGTGGCCAAGCTGGCGGCCTTCGGCATGAGAAACGGCGAGATCGCCGAAAAGCTGCATATCTCTCTTTCGGCGGTGAAGCAGGCGATTATGAATGTTTCCAATAAAACGGGAATGACAAGGGATGAATTTGCCGCTGTTTTATAAAAACCATTTATGGAAAAAAACGGCCATTATTTTTCGAAAAAATATGGCCGAAAAAAGAGGCGCGGGGTAATTCCGCGCGCGGAAAGAATCTGCTATACTGTTAGCGTAATGACAGTATGGCAGATTTTTTTGCCGAAAGAAAGGTTTTAAACAGCGATGAAAAAGACACTGCAAAAAACCGCAAAAAAGGAAGGGGAGCTTTATAAGGAAATCCAAATCGATCAGCATCGTTTTCGATTGGTTTACGGATATTATGAAGATTATGAACGGGAAAGCTCATTTAATGAGCCAATGCCCCTTTACCCCGATTTTAAGAAAGAGCCTCGCTATACCGAGAGCGGCATCCCGCTGGTAACTGCCATGCAGGATGTTTGCGGGCGGTATCAAGGGCGCGAGGCGGGAGATAGCTGCGCGGATTGCATTTATTTCCAAAAAAACGAAGATCTTTTTGGATTTTGCTTTTGCCCTTTGAATAGTAATGAAGAGAATAAGGCATGAGGAGGATTTTAAAATGAAGAAAGGAAACCTGATCAAAAGAATCATCGGCTTGGCGATTGTAATGGCGCTGATGCTGAGCGGCATCCCCTTTGCGGCGATGGCGGATGCGGAGGCGGCCTCGGCGGTTGCCGATCCCGGCACTGCCCATCGCTGGGAGAGCATGATGGGAACAGAAATCGATGGCAACCGCTATGCAGGGCGGGTTTGGGTCGATAAATCTGTTTATAAAGAGGGGGACACCGCGCTCCTCAATACCAAGGGCGGAGCCGGCTCCTCCTTTGAGGTGGCGCTGGAGGAGGATGAGGCATTTCAGATCATCTTTTCGGCGCTGGGCTCCACCATGACAACCGAAAGCACCATCAGCTCGGTGGGTCCGCTGGATGTTGTTTTGATCCTGGATGATTCCACCTCCATGGATGATATCATCAGCGGGAATACTACCCGCCTTCAAAAGCTGATTGAAGCCTCCAATGAGCTGCTGGCCAATCTGGAAGAATTAGACGATATCCGCATCGGCATTGTTGCCTATAATCAGAATGCGATTCAGATCCTGCCCTTTGGGATATATGAGAACGGGATCGAGCTGAGGGTGCGCAATAATAAATATGCGTTCGATGAGAACAATCGTCAGGATAAGGGCGGCACCATTCAGGCCTTTGATCAGAGCGGAAGGTTGCTTTATAACAATACCAACGGTTATGCCCGCGGTACCAATACTCAGGCGGGCATCAATATGGGGCTGGGTATGCTTGAAAAGGCGCAAAACACCAAGGGCCGTACCCCCATTGCCCTTGTTCTTACCGATGGCGCAGCCAATACCGCGGCGCAGAATACCTTTTATAATATCGAAAATCAGACCCCGCAGTCTATTTTCAGCGGCGGAGTCCCTTCAAGCGTTGCAATGGCGACCCTTTTAACGGCGGCATATAAAAAAGCGAAGGTAGAGGATGTTTACGGGAAATTGCCCATGATCTACGGCGTTGGTGTTGATATCGCGGGCGATGCTGCCGCCAATGCGGTAATTAACCCCGGCGCGGCGCAAAACGGCTTCAATGCGAGCAACAGCAGCGAAACCATTACCGATGCCTATGAGCTTTATACCGAATGGCTGAGCGGAAGGACCGTTCGGCAAACCGAATATTATTTCGGCAACTATAATTTCACCTTTGATCATGGATATAGCGGCGTAACGCGCAATGATATCCGAGATAATATCCATTATGTTGATACCTATTACCCTGTTGCCAGCGCAGATCTGAATGATGTTTTTCATCAGATTTACGAGGAAATTTCCTCCGGCGTATTCAATCCGATCTCCGATAGCACTATCGTTGCGGGCGGAACGGGTGTGGATGATACCCCGCTGATTTATGTTGATTTTATCGGCAAGCATATGGAGATCAAGGAGATCCAATCGGTTACTTTGTTTGGCTCTTCCTACGGCGTTTTGAAGAATGCCGACGGCAGCTATACCGTTGCCGAAGCGAGCGGGATAAACCCCACCACCAACGAGCGCTGGAATACCGCCAGAGATATTCGGATCGAGATCATTGAGCAGGCAGACGGCACTCAAAAGCTGGAAATTAATATCCATCAGGAAATCCTCCCCATTATATTGGAGAAGGTTGTTTCCGAAACGGTAGGCAAGGTAACGGAGAGCACCATTACCGAATATCTGCAGAATCCTTTGCGGATATACTATACGGTCGGAATCGATTCCGATATCTTGCTGCCAAACGGCAAGGTAGATCTTTCCAAGATTCAGGGCTATGAATATATCGATGATGCAAATGGCACTGTTTCCTTTTACAGCAATCAATTCGGCAAAGAGAATGCCGCCGATGCATCCGGAACGGTATATAAGGGGGATGCGCATGTTGGCTTCCGCCCTGCTCCGGAAAACAGATATTATTACTACCAGAAGAATCAGGGTATTTTTACCAAGATCACCGATAAAAACGGAAAGACGGTAGAGATCCCCGAAAATAACGAATACGGCATTGTTTGGAACAGCGATCTCTATAATCTGAATTGGATGACCTATGAGGAATATAAGAATGCCGAGGACGAGGATGTTGTTTATAACTATGTTACCTATTACCGCCCCACCCCGCTTGCAGGCGATGCGGCCAACGCGGCGGAGGAGATTACCTATCTGGTATACAGCGAATGGAAATATCTGAAGGATTCCGTAGCCTTTTATGATGATACCGCAAAGGGATATCTCTATGATGGGAAGGCCATTCCGGAGGATGAGCGGGAGAGCGTAATCAATGCCTATCTGCAAAGCCATCCGAATGCGGCGCTTTATGCGGTATTGGGCGTTGGCTCCCGCCGCACCAGCCGCTTGCATAATATGATGGTGGATAAAATCGCCAATCCCACCGCAACGGCGGTAGAGCATTATACTCCTGAATATCTGGAAAATAAGAAGGCGCATCATGATAATGATGTTGCGGTATGGCTGGGCAACAACGGCAAGCTGACGCTGGAGATCGATACCGGCATTGCGCTGACCAAGGCGGTAACCGAGGCGATCGGCGATGCGGATGATCTTTATACCCTTACGGTAGGCATCCCTGCAGGGGTTGCTGCCGCACCCATCGTTTTGGATGATGAGGGCAGGGCGGTCGCAAGCAGTTATCAAGGGAATGTTTTGAGCGTTGCGCTCAAGGCGGGCCAGACGGTTTATATCAGCGGAATTCCTGCAGGAACGGAATGCACCATCGGCGAGGAGATCAACGGCGATTATTATATCGCAAGCCAAACCGAAAAGGTAAAGGTGCCGCTGCTGAGCGAGGCGCTGAACGGCGCGGCGCAGTTTGCGCCTGCTGTGGTAACCAATTCGCCCAAGAAATACGGCGATCTCTTTATTACCAAGGCGCTCACAAGCGAGCATAATATTCCCGATAGCATTTTGGATACACCCTTTGAGATCACCGCGAATCTCGGCGCGGGGCTTGCGGGCAGGGAATTTTCCATTAAGGACAGCGCCCATGCCGCGCCCTATGAGAAAACAGCGGATGGGCAGGGAAATCTGACCTTCCAAATCAAGGCAAGGCAGACGGTTGAAATCCTTGGAATTCCCGCGGGAACAAATGTAACGATCACAGAAACCCCGCCCGATACGCATTTTGAGGTTTCCTACAGAACCCGCGATTATTCCGGCGCAGAGGCTGATGGGGATCAGCAGGTTGAAATCCCCTCCGGCGCAAGATCGACCGCGGTCGTATTCAATGCCTATACCCCCTCCTCCGCAACGGTGGATCTGGATATCCGGCTGAAAAAGGATTTTGCGGATGCAAGCGTTGCCGAGCAGCTTTTGGGCGGTGAATTTGAATTCCTGGTAGAAAAATACGGCGCCACCGCCCCGATTGCAAGCGGAAGCGTTCGCTATAACGCCAAGGAATACGGAGAAAAATCCTTAACGATTGAGGATGTTTTGAAAAACGAGGTCTATACCGAGGCAGGCACTTATTCTTATAAGATCTCCGAGGTAAAGGGAAATGTTGCCAATGTTTCCTACGACCGAACCATCTATACCTTTGATGTTGTTGTTGCTGATCGCGGCGGCCGGCTGGAGGCCGAGGTGGTCGATATGAACGATGCAAAGATTCAAAATACCATCGGCGACAGTGCCCTTGATTATGCGGTTGCCTTTAGGAATACCTATGAAACCGCGCCGATCAGTATGGATATTACCAAGGCGGTTGTTAATCAATCGGAAGATCCCGAGGTAAATGCCCATGGCTTCCGCTTCAAATCGATCGCGGTGGATCAGGAGGGGAATCCCTTGGATCCCAATGCCCCCGAAACGGCATCGAATGTCATCCTTTCCGATGCAGCGGGCGAAGCGCGGATCAGCGGCGTTTATACCAGAGAGCAGATCGGCACCCATTATTATATCGTTTATGAAATCGATGATGGCAAGGCGGGCTGGATCTATTCCAAAGCGCAATATTTCGTTACGGTCGAGGTTGCGGAGGATTCCGCAGGAAAGCTTTCCGCATCGATGAGCATTGAGCCTTATAATGAGGCGGCAAGGAAGGAAAAGGCGCCGAGCGTTGCTGAGAATAATAGAGGGCAGCTGTATTTTACAAATACCTATGCGCCCGAGGCGGCTACGCTTGATCTGGATGGGAAGGTGAAAAAAGAGCTCAGCGGAAAGGCGCTGGAGGCGGATCAATTTACCTTCTATGTTTATAAGGATGGCGATCGTACCGCTCCGATCCTGAGCGGCACCAATGATCTCAATGGGGATGTAAACTTTGTTGATTTCGATCAGGCGCTGCGCTTTGAGGCGGCAGGAAAATATCAATACGACATTGTTGAGAAAATCCCCGCCAATGCGGTCTACGACAGCGCAAGCGGAAAATATATCTTAGACGGTATGCACTATGATGCCACCATCTATGATCTGGTGGTAGAGGTATCAAATGATGCGGCAAGCGGAAAGCTGGAAGCAAACTATTATTTTGAAGATTCTGTTGACCGGAGCATTGTTTTCCTCAATCAATATCAGGCGGTTGCCACCGAATATGCGCCGGGCGGAAGAAAGGTTCTGAACGGCCGCGCCCCTCATAACGGCGAATTTGAATTTGAATTGTATGAGGGCGATCAATGGATCGAAACGGTAACCAATAAGGCTGACGGCAGCTTTGAATTCGATGCGATTTCCTATGATCGGGAAGGGATCTATACCTATACCATCAAGGAAAAGGCCGGCAATGTTGCGGGCGTTCGCTATGATGGCGTTGCAAAGCCGATTACCCTGACGGTCACCGTTACCGATGTTGGCGGTGTTTTGAGGGCGAAGGCTAATCTTGCCAATGGCGAGATCCGCTTTGAAAACAGCTATACCCCCGCTCCCGCGAGCGTTACCTTCAATGGCACCAAGCAGCTTTTGGGCGCGCCCTTGCAGGATGATGATTTTACCTTCAAGCTTTATCAGACCGATCATTCCTTTGATATTGATGGGAATGGCGCGAAGCTGCTGGGAACAGCCCAAAATAAGGATGGAGCCTTCTCCTTTGCGCAAAGCTTTGATGCAACCGGCAGCTATCATTTTGTTATCATCGAGGATAGCGAGGATGCGCCAGAGGGCATTGTTTACGATCGTACCCATTATCAGTATATCGTTCAGATAGGGGACATCGGCGATGGCAAGCTGCGGGCGGAGGTTACCGATATGAACTCTGCCACCACCTCTGCTGCGGCGCCGATGGTGGAAGCGAGCGCGGCCTTTACCAATGCAACCGTTGATGAGGCGACCGAAAAGGAAGTTTATCTGGCGGGCAATTCTACCGCCGAGATCGATGGTAAGAAGGTAGATGCAGGCGATGTTTTGACCTACTTCATTACCTATACAAATTATACCGGCGGGAATGTTGTTGCGGATATTATGGATACCATCCCCGCGCATACCGAATATGTAGAAGGCTCGGCCTCCCATGACGGCAGCTATGCGGGCACCCATCTTAATTGGATTCTCAATGTTGCCAAAGGCGAGAGCGTAACCGTTTCCTTCGAGGTTCGGGTAACCGAGCCGCAGGCTGTGGTAAGCAATACCGCGGTAGTACGTGATGGAGTTAATGTTTATACCACCAATGAGGTTGTGAACCATACGGTGGAAGATCCTGCCGAAAAGGATGTTGCATCGGCAGAAGAGCCCACCATCAGCATCGATGGCAAGAGCGTTGCCGCAGGCGATGCGCTGGTCTATACTCTGCGCTATACCAATGCCTCCTCCGAAGCGGTGGATTTGGTAATTACCGATCAGATTCCCGAATATACCTCCTATGTTGAGGGCTCGGCCGATCAGGGCGGCGTTTATGAAAACGGCGCGCTGCGCTGGGAGCTGAAGGAGGTTGCGCCCTGGGCGGTTGTTACGGTAAGCTTTGAAGTAATTGTTGATGACAGCGCGGAAGGCATCATTACAAATGCGGCAAAGATGCAGGCCGGCGGCAATGATTATGTTACCAACGAAACCGAGAATCCTGTTACCCCGCCCGAAGAGGAAGAGGAGCCAAAGGACCCCGAAAAGGAGGATCCCAAGCCCAATGATCCTCCCGCGGAGGATCCGAAGGATCCCGAAGAGAAGCCCGATCAGCCCGAGCAAAAGCCCCAAGGGAAGCCCGAGCAGGAAAAGATCGAGAATTCCTCGGATCATAAAAAGCCTCAGGGCAATTACGGGCCGGAAACCGGCGACAGAAGCAATATGAGCCTTTGGCTGGCGCTTCTGGCTGCCAGCGGCGGGCTGCTTTGGCTGCTGCTTTTCGGCATGAAGAAAAAAGAAAACGAAGAAGCATAATGCTTCTTCGTTGACGAAGGGAACAAGAGAAATTCAAGCAAAATTCTGAAAAACGGATTTCGATTGTTGCCTTAAAATCCTCCCAAGCGGCGTACCTCGAAAGAGGTGCGCCGCACCTTTTTTTAGTATATTCCGCGATTCCGGATAAAACGGATGAAATGCTCGATATTTCCGTAGGCGGCATGGGGGCGGTAATAGAGGCAGAGGGTCTGGCGCTCCTTGAAATCGGTAACATCCAGCTTGGTGATGGAAAAGAGGCTGCGATGAAGGCTGCGGCCGATCCCGATGCCGACCCCGTTTTCAATGCAGCGCTGCCGGCAGAGGATATCATTGGCCTGAACAACGATATTGGGCGAGAAGCCCGCCCGCTTGCAAGCGCGAATCAAAATTTTATGGAGCCCGTTATTTTCGCCGATGGAGATGAAGGGCTGATCCGCCAGCTGGCGAAGCTGCCATTTCTTTTCCAAAAGAGGGCTATTCTTTGCCACCTGCAGCTGCAGATCGAGGGTGGCCAGCGGCAGCTGCACAAAATCGGGATAGCGATCGTTTTCTTCATCGATGATCAGATCAAAATCATCAAAATCCTCTACATCGAAATCAAATACCGTTCGAAAGGAGATCTGGGGATGATCCTGCTTATATTCGATGATGCGATTGGTAATTTCGCTGCGGCAGGCGCGCACCAGCAGGCGAATTTCCCGCTGATCGGCAGCAGAGGCGGTAAGCCCATCCACCGCCTGATCCAGCTCGGAGAAAACAATTTTCAGCGAGCGCAGCAACTTACGGCCGTTATCATTGAGGACGATGCGATTGGAGCGGCGATGAAATAAAGGCAGCCCCAGCTCCTGCTCCAGCCGCTTTATCGAGGCGGAAACCGAGGTGGCGGGTACCATATGTTTTTCGGCGGTGCGGGCAAAGCTTTCGCTCTGTGCGCTTTCATAAAAATAACGCAGCTGTAGTAATTCCATCTTTATCCTCCTGCTTTTTTTGATTATTTTACCATATCTTTAAAGATTGTGCAAGGCCATCTTGAATAATACTTTACAATGGGCTGAAACGCGCTATAATGAAGAAAATGATATGAAAAGGAGAAAAAGCCTTGGATAAAATCAAAAATTATGTTGCCGCCGAGAAAGAGGCAGTATTGAATACATTGAGGGAGCTTTGCCGCATCCCCGCCCCCTCCCATCACGAGGAAAAGCGGGCGGAATATTGCAAAAATTGGCTGGAGCGCCATGGCGCCGAGGGCGTTTATATCGATGAGGCGCTGAATGTTGTTTACCCCTTGAACTGCGAGGGCAGCAATGAAATTACCGTATTTGTTGCCCATACCGATACGGTTTTCCCCGATCAGGAGCCGCTGCCCTATTCGGAGGATGAGGAAAAGATCTATTGCCCCGGCGCATCCGATGATACCGCCAGCGTTGCGGTATTGCTTTCGATGGCAAAATATTTCATTGCGCAAAAGCTGCAGCCTAAGGGCGGCATCCTGTTTGTTTGCAATTCCTGCGAGGAGGGCTTGGGAAATCTGAAGGGGACCCGCCGCATCTTTGCCGATTATGCGGGCAGAATCAAGCAGTTTATCAGCCTCGACAGCCTTTTGACCTCTATGGCCGATCGTTGCGTTGGCTCCCATCGCTATGAGGTAACGGTGAGGACCAAGGGCGGCCATTCCTACAGCAACTTCGGCAATGAAAATGCCATCGCTGTATTGGCGGGCATCATCCGCGAAATTTATGCCATTGCGGTGCCCGAGAAGGAGGGCAGCAAAACCACCTATAATGTTGGCACCATTGAGGGTGGTACCTCTGTTAATACCATTGCCCAGAGCGCCAAGATGCTTTGTGAATATCGCTCCGATCATTCCGAATGCCTTGCGGAGATGGAGGCAAAATTCAAGGCAATCTTTGCAGCGGCTCAAAATGAGCGAGCGGAGATTTTGATTGAGCGGGTAGGCGAGCGGCCCTGCGGCATTGCGGATCCTGCCGAGATCAAAAAGCTGGCGGATGTTGCCGAGGGGATTATCGAAGATGTTATCGGGCAAAAGCCTGTTCGCCGCAGTTCCTCTACCGACTGCAATATCCCCTTATCGCTGGGGGTTCCCGCTCTTTGCATCGGCGTCAATCTCCATGCGGGCATTCATACCCGCGAGGAATGGGTCGATAAAGCTTCGCTGACCCCCGGCCTTGAGATTGCGCTGCGCTTTGCGCTGGCGCTGTTAAGCAAACACGAATGATCCGAACCTGCCTAAAATGGGAGAATTTCGGCGCTTTTCGGCTTGTCGAAGGTTTGTAGGCGCCAGCCTTACAAACCTTCTTCGCACCAAAAATGATCCGAAATTCTGCTCATTTTCAGGTCAAAGAATTTTAAGGGAGCGGATTTTTGAGTTTGCAAGGCACAAAACGCAGTTCATCCTGACGGATGAACGAGTATTTTAACATAGCAAAGGCGAAAATCCGCCCCTTGAAATCAGGCTCGGATCATTCGTGTTTGCTTAGCGGTGCTTTTGCCCAATTCCTCGCTATTTTTTGCAAACCCCGACCTCCATCGTTTTCTCCTTTTTTCATTCATCTATCTGCTCAGCATTCGCTGATCAGTTCCTTTAAATCCTTTCTCTTTTTGGGACGAAGCGAATCCCCCTCACGAGGATATCCGAGGGTAATTACCAGCCGTACCGGCTGATCCAGCCCGCAAACGGCGCGGATCTTTTCATCCTCCAGCCAGCCGAGAATGCAGCTGCCCAATTCCTGCGCCGCTGCTTCCGCGGTGATATACGCCGCAAGAATGCCGATATCGATGGAACGGTAATCATTCTTTTTCAGCTTAGCGCCCAGCGCTGCCGAGCGAACATAAGGCTGCTCGGAAATCACCAGCAAAATCGGCGCATCCGCCGCAAAGCGATTCATCCCCATGCCCATAGTCGCTTTGGCCACCTTCTGCGCAGCCTCCCCGCGGCAGACGGTAATATGATAGGGCTGGCCATTGCAGGCCGAGGGCGCAAGACGCGCCGCTTCCAAAATCATTTCCAGCTTTTGCTGCTCAATCGGGCGCGCGGGGTCATAGCTGCGGCAGGATTGACGGTAGCGGGCAATTTCATTAAAATTCATTTTTATTTTTCCTTCAAATTATAATTTTGTTTTAAAGCCAGCAAGCTCCGCTTCAAACTGCCGCAGCGCCTCCAGATAGCCCTCGGGATCAACCGGATAGGCCAGCGCATGATCGGCATCGGGAACAATTACCAGCTTTTTATAGGCAGCGCAGGCTTCATAATTGGCGCGGCTCATGGAGGAGGGCACAAAATGATCCTTCCCGCCATGGAAAAAGATTACCGGTACGCGGCATTTTTTCATCGCTTCGATCGCAGAAAGCGCATCCGGATCAAATCGCCCGAAAATGCGGGCGCCGGCGCGAACAAAGAAATAAGCAAGGCCGATCGGCAGCTTTAATTTGCCGATGGTTTCGCAAATAATCTCCCGCGGGGAGGTATAGCCGCAATCGGCGAGAATATAGAGAATATTATCGGGCAGTTCCCGCGCCGCCGACATCATAACCGTTGCCGCGCCCATCGAAATGCCGGTCAAAATAACAGGATGATCAGGGCCGAACCGCTCGCGGATCAGCTCCAGCCAGGCAAGGCAATCACGGCTTTCATAAATACCGAAGGTGATGGTTTTACCCTCGCTTTTTCCCGCAGAACGCAGATCAAGGGTAATAACATTATGGCGAACCGCAAAGGCTCTCTCAATGCCGCCGCCAAGATCGCGCTCCGCGCTGCCGCGATAGCCATGAAACATCAGCTCAATGGGCGCTGCGGGATCGATTTCATAATATTTTCCGTAAAGCTTCAGCCCATCAAAGGAGGTTACTGATAATTCCTCATGCTCCAGCGAGGCCTCCGCCTCTGACCAACGAATGAAATCCTCGGTAAACGGAAGAAAAACATCGGTATCCAACAGAGCGGTAAGGGTATTTTTAGCAGATTTTGTTGCGCGGAAGGTGATCCGATAGCAAACATAAGCCAGCGCCAAAAAAATCAAGCCCAATAAAAGGGCAACGCCAAGAAGAATTATAAAAATCTTCACATCATCATCTCCGATTTGGTTTATATATTTATTATACTATTTCTTTCCAAAACTTTCAAGAACAATCATAAAAAACCGCCCTGCGTACAGGGCGGTTTTAACTATAATTATGCTCTGGCTGCGGAGTGTTTTTTCATCAGCAGCTGAAGCAGGGCGATCGAGCCGACCAAAGCAATACCGATTCCATCGGTTACCAGACCGGGGTAGATCAGCAAAAGACCGCCGACAGCGCAGATAATCCGCTCATACCAACGCATCCTTTGCAGGAAATATCCTTGCAATGCAGAAGACACGGCATAGATCCCGACAAAGGAGGTCACGCAGATCAGGATAACCTCCCAAACACCGGTGTTAATAAACAGCATGGCGGGATTCAATGCAAAAACATAAGGCACGATGAAAGCGCCGATCGCCAGCTTGGTAGAGGTAATGGCTGTTTTCATCGGATTTGCCTGCGCAATAGCAGCGCCCGCATAGGCAGCCAGCGCCACAGGCGGGGTAAGATCGGCAACAATGCCGAAATAGAAAACAAAGAAATGGGCCGCAATATCGGGAACACCCATCCGCACCAAAATCGGAGCGCAGGTGGCAGCCATAATGCAATAATTCGCGGTAGTAGGAACGCCCATCCCCAAAACAATGCAGCAAAGCATAGTAAGGAAAAGAGCAATAATAATGCGATTGCCCGCCAGCATAATAATACCGTTGAAGATTACATTTGCAAGGCCGGTCATGGTAATCACGCCGGAAATAATGCCTGCAACGCCGCAAGCGGCAGCAACAGTAATCATTCCCTTTCCACCCGCTGCCAGCGCCTCAAAAATCCCCTTCGGGGTCAGGCGCTGATCCTTATTCAGGAAGCCGACAATGATGGCGGCAATAATGGCCAGCGCTGCAGCATACTGGATGGAATTGCTGCTGGTAGCAACAAGATAAACCAGCAAAACCAGCGGCAGCAAGAGATAGGTCTTTTTCAGCAGCGGTTTAATACGAGGCAGTTCCTCGCGGCTGAGGCCGCGCAGCCCCTCTTTTTTCGCCTCCAGATGAACTGCGATAAAAACGCCCGCAAAATAAAGAACTGCAGGCAAAATCGCGCGAACAACGATATCGCCGTAAGGAACACCGAGGTTTGCCGCCATCAGGAATGCGGCAGCGCCCATAACCGGAGGCATAATCTGGCCGCCGGTAGAGGCAGCCGCCTCCGCCGCAGCGGCAAATTCCGGCTTATAACCGGTGCGCTTCATCAGCGGGATGGTAACCGAGCCGGAGCCGACCGTATTGCCGACTGAGGAACCCGAAACCATTCCCTCCATGGCGCTGGCAACAACCGCTACCTTTGCAGGGCCGCCCGAAAATCCGCCAACAAACGCATTGGCAATCTTGATAAAGAAATCCGCAACCCCTGTCCGCTCCAGAAACGCACCGAATATAATAAATACAACGATGAATTTAGAGCAAACATTGATCGGTGTTGTTAAAACACCAACCTTATTATAAAAAAGGTTGAAAACCAGCAAACGAATACGAGAGCCGAAATCAGGATTGGTAAGGCCCCAGATCACCGCATAGATCAAAAGGCAGCCTGCAACGATCAAAATCGGCAGGCCAACGCTGCGGCGGCAGATCTCGGCAATGGCCAAAACGCCAATGATGCCGATGATGATCTGAATGGTTGAAATCTTGCTGCCCTGCTGAATGATCGTTTCTGCATTGAATGCAAAATAAAGATAAGCAGAAGTACCCAATACCATCGCCACAATATCATACCAGGGCAGATGATTGACCTTCTGCACGCCTTTTTTGGCAGGAAAGACCAAAAAGCCGATCAAAACGATGAAGGCAACGAAGGTAGTAAGCCGAACCTCCTCCAGCAGATTGGCAAACAATGTAACATAAAGGCAAAAAACCGAAAAAGCAGCTAAAACGCTATTGACAATGATGGCCGGAACGCCTTCCCAGATGCGGGTATTGGATTCGCGGTCATATTTTTTCATAACCTCATCCAGCCCCATCGGTTGATCCGAAATCGGCTCTGCCTTCTTTTTGAATAACTTCTTAAAGAACGACATATTTTCTCCTTTATACACACTAAATGGCTGCGGCAATATTCTTGCCGCAGCCGATAGCAGATTTTTTAAGGATTAGTCAACAGCGACTTCGATATCCTTTTCAGCGAAGTATTTAGCAGCGCCCTTATGGAAGGGAGCAGTCATACCGCTGGTTGCATTTTCAAGAGTCAGCTCAGCGCCCTTGGCATGCTCGCTGGTAATATCATCGATATTATCAAAAATCGAAGCGGTCAGCGCATAAACATCCTCTTCGGAAGCATCGGCGCTAACAATCAGGGTTGCCTTAACGGTAACAGTCTTAACTGCTTCGGTCTGGCCCTTATAGGTATCGGCCGGAATATCGTAAACGGTATAGAAAGGATTATCCTTCATCAGCTTTTCAGCATAAGCACCATCGATGGGTACCAGGCGAGCGTCGGTGGTGGCGCAAAGCTCGGTGATGGCCGGGGTGGGAGCGCCTGCAACGATAAAGGCTGCATCAATCTTGCCATCCTTCAGCGCATCGGTGCTATCATCAAAGGATTGATACTGAGGCTTGATGTCATCAACGGTCAGGCCGGCAGATGCCAGAACATCAACAGCATTGAAATAAACGCCGGAGCCGTTATCACCGATCGAAACGGATTTGCCCTTCAGATCGGCAACGGTCTTGATTTCGGGATCCATGGTGATCAGCTGAACAGCCTCAGCATAAAGGCCGGCAACAACGCGGAAGGAATCAACCTTACCATCCTCTTCAAAGGAGCGGGTGCCTTCCCAAGCATAGGACAAAACATCAGACTGAACGGTGCCCAGCTGATAGTCGCCGGCATCGATGCCCTGAATGTTGACCTTGGAACCGCCGGTAGAAACAACGGTAACATTAATACCGGCCTTCTGGGTAATGTACTGCGCCAAGATGCCGCCGTAAGCATAATAAGTACCTGCGGGACCGCCGGTACCCATGCTCATTGCAGAACCGCCGCAGGATGCGAGGCTCAGCAGCATAACGAGCATCAAAGCAATTGCAAGAATTCTCTTCATTTTAGTAACCTCCTAAAATAATTTTAAAATGTGATGCATTAAGTATAACAAGTAGCGATACATAAAATCAATAGATTTTCCGATATTATACACGAATACATGTATTTTTTAAGAAAAGCGTACTATTATATAACAGTTCCTTGATCGTTAGATCAAGGAACTATATTTTTTTGCTCCGGGCGCTGCGAACAAAGCCGATGGTACTTCGCCATAGGCGAATATAACTGAAAAACCGACTTGTCGAAACAAGTCGGTTTTTTCTTGCTATTGTGAGCTGTTTAGATACCTATCTGAAAACTCTTACAATTGAATATCCAATATAGAAAAATTCTTCTCTTGCCAAAAAGGGAATCTTTGTTCTCAAGCTTTTATACATTGTTGTTGGAGTGGGTGATGAACAAGCATTGATGCCATAATCACCTGCCATTAACATTGCTCGTTTCATATGTAGCGGATCGCTGACAATAATTGCTGTAGTAAAAGAATTCTCATCCATTATCGCTTTGGCGTTTTCAAGATTTTCTTCGGTAATTGTGGATTTTTCTTCTATAAAAATCGCTTGTTCCGGAATGGATTTGGAAATTGCATATTGTTTTGCAACATAAGCATCAGACAAATCGTTGCCTTCTCCAACACCTCCGGTAAGTATCAAACAATCGACATAACCATTTTCATAAAGCCATATTCCGTGATTTATTCTTTCGCGATATACAAGCGAGACTTCACCATCATATGTACCTGCTCCTAAAATAATAGCAACATCACTGCGAGTCTTGTTATCATTTTTACCATAATTAACAATACTCAATGCGGTAACAATTAAATAAAGAAAAATTATTGCTAATACAAATATCAATATAAAAAACACTTTTTTTCTTCTGCCTGTCCT
>JAZQDS010000025.1:0-6424 GCA_045546895.1 Eubacteriales bacterium
CGCCGCAGGCGAATAGAACTGGCGTGATACTCCGTTAAGAGTATCACGCCAAAAGCAAAGCCCGTTTGTTATTTTGCGTTTTAAAATCCGCCGCAGGTTCCGGATTTCTTACTTTTCGTCTTTATAAATTTCCTTAAAGTATTTATAAGTATCCACCTTCAGCTCGCCGCAGGCCGCCTCATCGCAAGCGATGATGCCGTCCGGATGCAGCTGCAATGCGCTGATGGTCCAGGCGTGGTCTACCCCGCCTTCCACACAATGGCGCAAAGCCCGCGCCTTATTATGGCCGTTGATGACCAGCAATACCTGCTTGGAATCGCATACGGTTCCAACGCCGACCGAAAGAGCGGTTTTGGGCACCTTATTAACATCGTTATCAAAGAAGCGGGAATTCACAATCAGCGTATCCTCGGTCAGTACCCGAACGCCGGTTCTCGAGGCCAGTGAGGTAAAGGGCTCATTAAATGCAATATGCCCATCAACGCCGCTGCCGCCAAGGAACAAATCGATGCCGCCATAGGAGGCGATCTTATCCTCATAGCGTTGGCATTCCGCCTCTAAATCTTCGGCCATACCATCCAAAATATTGATGTTTTCGGCGGGGATATCGATATGATTGAAGAAATTATCGTGCATGAAATACCAATAGCTTTGATCATGATCCTTGGGCAAGCCAACATATTCATCCATATTGAAGGTAACAACATTCTTAAAAGAAATCTTTCCTTCCCGATGCATTTCGATCAGCTTTTTATAAACGCCGAGGGGCGAAGAGCCGGTGGGCAAGCCGAGGATAAAGGGGCGATTTTCCTTATGCCCGTTGATGGCATCCGCAATATGCTGCGCTGCCCATTCGCTCATTGCCTCATAATTTTCTTTAATGATCAATTTCATATTCCAAAAACACTCCTATCGCTTATATTCTCAAATCATTTTAGCACGAATGGAAAAGGATGTCAACGAACAAACGGGCCTAAAACTCATAACATTCGGCATTGTATGTGCAAAAGCCAACCATGAAAATGGTATGAAAGCGGCGATCAATCAGCGGCTTTCCGTTGCATATCATCAAGCCGGCAGTTATTTTGATGCACACCTAACGGTGTGATGAGATACCAAGCCTGTCGGTCCCAAAACAGAGCCGGCCGAAAAACAGTTTTTCTTATTCGAAATTTGATAACAAATATTTTTCCGCTTCAGCACACCACAAACCGTTGTTTTGCTTTACAATCTTATCAAGCATTTTAAAACGTTCATCGTTTTCGCCTAATTTTCCAAAATCCTTAATCGCCGTTAGCGGTAAATTTATATGTGTATATATGAGTTTTTTTCCACCGGGGATTTCCGGTAAACGAAGGGTTGTATCGATCGCCGCATCAATACCGCCAATATGAGTAATCATAACCGCGGGCGTTATACGCTTTTCCCCAATCAAACGAACAATATCTCTCATATCGTCAGTTGTGCTTCCGCTGGTGCCAACAACATGATGCTGAGCATAATGAACATTATAGAAATTGAAATCAGCACTAAATTTCTTATCTATCGGGCCTGCAAAGAAATTAAGGCATCCATCAAATCCGAGTATTTCATCCGCTAATTCAACCACAGCCGATACCGGCGCATAAACAAACACATCATCATATCCGCTGCCACCTGTAAATTCAAGTAATTCGGCTTTGTCAGAAGAAGCAACAAATTTAAGCTCAATACCATCTTTTTCAGCATCTTCGGGGCTAAATAACTGTTTGGCCCTTTCCAGTCGCCGGACGCTCAAATCGGTTACAACAACCAAGGAAGGCTTAACATCTCCGTGTAGCGCGATATCGATTGCAACTAAGCCCATGGGGCCGCAGCCTGCGAGTATTGCAACCTTCCCGCCCTCTTTAATATTGGTATACGGCTTTAATTCATCATCTAAATGTAAATTTGCTTTATAGCCTCTTATAACGCAAGACGCAGGCTCAATGAGCGAACCATTAAAATATGAATCACTGTCAATCTTCATCAAATAGCCGTTTTCAATAATATGTTCATAAACAATAGAATATGTAGAAACACCACCGATTTCACCAAAAGAATAACCAACCGTTTTCATTCCGCCAAGATAAGAAAGCACAGGCGGCATAACCACCTTGTCGCCTATAGAAAATTTGTCCTTCCATCTTTCGGTAACTTCAACTACTTCGCCGCAAAACTCGTGACCGATAATAATGGGATTTTCCTTCACATTATCGGGAACTCTAATATGCTTCGCACCTTGCTTTACTGTTTTATATGTAGACATACAAACACTATCAGATATTATTTTAATAAGAATTTCACCATCTTTAAGAGCAGGCAAATCAAACTCCTCAAGTCTTATATCATTTTCGGCATATAAACGTACCGCTTTCGTTTTCATAGTTTACCTCCATTATTATTAAACGCGGCCAGCGCTTCCAAATTTTCTTATTTTGTCTTTTACAACCTCTTTCATCATAGCTCTTGCATCTTCAAAAACAATGAATGGCCAGGTTGAGGGATTCTCTACAGAGTTGAGTTTATCCTTTAGCCCTTTATTAAGAGCGCCAACAACATCTGAATAAATGTTAATTTTAGTGATACCGTGATGAATTGCATTTTGCATTTGGTCATCCGGAGTTCCGCTTCCTCCGTGAAGAACAAGCGGTCTGTCGCATACTGCGGTAATCTCATCAAGTCTGTCAATTCTAAGTGTTGGTGTCTTTTTATAAACGCCATGGGAGGTGCCTATTGCAACCGCAAGAGCATCAACGTCAGTTATTGCAACAAATCGCGCAACCTCTTCGGGAATGGTTAAAGTTTCGCCCGGATCCGTATCGCTTCCTGTTTCGCTAATACTGCCAACGCCGGCATTACCAACATGGCCAAGCTCAGCTTCAACCGATACTCCGTGTGCATGGGCATATTTTGTAACCTCGGCGGTATTCTTTGCATTGTTTTCAAAATCAAGCACAGAACCATCATACATAACCGAGCTAAAACCTGCATCGATTGCTTTTTTGATAAGTTCAAAATCGGTTGCGTGGTCTAAATGGAAGCAGACAGGAACATCAAAATAATTTGAAGCCTCCTTTACCATCGATGTAATAAGCGGCAGCCCCTTTCCTTCCAAATCAACGCCCAAACCCATTAATAAAGCCGGGGATTTTTCTTCCTCGCATGCCTCTAAAACAGCCCTCATCATTTCATAATTGCTAACATCAAACGCAGGAATTGCATAATGATTTTTCTTTGCATCGGCAAGCATTTCTTTCATTGTAACTAACATCTGTTTCCCTCCAAATTTTGATTGACACGGTTGTATTGCCTATGTATAATTATATTATTCGAACAAAAACGTGTCAATAAATGTTCGTTATGTTCATAAACGAACATTTATTAAAACAAGGAGTGATAATATGGACTTAAATACCAGGCAGCAGGAGATATTAGATATTTTATATAAAACAGGCAAGACCACCGTCGCCGACCTCGCAAAAAGACTGTATGTTACCGAGATGACGGTTCGGCGCGATCTTACCGCTATGGAGAAGGGCGGATTTTTAAAGCGCTACCATGGCGGAGCCGTGCTTATGGCGAATCAAAGAGCTATGCCGCTCTCGCATAGAATAATGTTTGATGAAGATGAAAAAAAGGCTCTCGCAAAAAAATGCTTGCCTTTTTTAAAGGATAATATGGTAATTTATATCGATAGCTCTTCAACCTGCCAATATATAATTCCTTATATCGCAACATTTAAAAATATGAAGATCGTTACCAATTCGGTCAAGGCGCTTATGACCGCCTCGAGCCTTCATATCCCCTGCATTTTAATTGGTGGGGACTATTATGAGCAGGATATGTGTCTTGTCGGCTCGATAGCGGAGCAGAATGCCCGCGAGCTTAATGTTGACCTCTCTTTTTTTACTACCGCCGCATATTCTGAAGATGGCGTTATTTCAGATTTTGATGAGAAGCAACTCTATATAAGAAAAATTATACTCAAGAATTCAGCGCAAAATGTTTTCCTTTGCGAAAAAAGCAAACTCGGCAAAAAAATGCTACACACTCTTTGCCGAAGTGAAGATATAACCGCAGTTTTAACTGCCGATGATATTTAACCTACGTTTGTAACACCATACAAACGCGCAAAACGATGTAGTGCCCTTGCGGACTCGAACCAACGACCCATCCGTGAAATCAGACTACCAAGCAGATGCAAAAAAAGAGCAAGCGGGGGCGCCCTTTGCGGTATCCCGAAATTTTCGGGCGGTTCGCGCAGCGTTGCCGGCTCAAGCCGGCAAGGGAAGGCAAAAAAATAAAGACCATCTTTCGATGGTCTTTATTTTTTTGGGACGGACACTCAAAATGGAACCCGTCTTAAAACCTGATTTTCTTATAAATATCATTGTTTAACCATGTTTTTGTGGATTCAAGAACTCAATTAAGCATTTTTTCTTTTTTATGAGTTATTAACATTAATATTGTACCAGAGCTAAAGAATAACAAGCCAAGACACGGTATTACAAGTAATGCTAAATCGGTATGCTTTGAACCAATGTTTTGAGGATTATCAATATAATAATAAATTTCAATTTCATCTCCAACATTCCAAGAAGACGAATACATTTTAACAATATTGCTATAAGATTCACCGTCAACCTCGTATTTCAAATGAGTTTTATAGCGTGTGCTCCCTTCGTCATCTCGATAAGACTCAAAATCAGCGATTACTGCGGTTGTTTCAATCTTATTATCATAATCAAAAACTTTCACACAAAGAAAAGAACCACCAACCGAAAGAATTAAACCGAATATTATAAGTATCAAAAAGACAATTCTTGACTTCTTCATATAATCACCGACCTTTAATTATATTGTAGCATAAAAGCGGCAATAAATCAATGCGAAGCATTGTATGTAATCCGCAACTTGTTGCGGTATGTAATCATCACGAAGTGATGTATGTAATCAATCCGAAGGAAGAAACATACAAGTCTTACGACTTGATGACATACCGTTTGCAAAGCAAACGGATTACATACGCCTATCAGCGATTACATACCAATCCTTCGGATTGAATAAAAATAAAGGACTTCCGAAGAAGTCCTTTATTTTTTGTCATTCGTGTCCGAAAAAGAACTGGTGAAAAACCGAGGATTTTCCAACAATAACATTAAGTTTGGTCAATTCTTATATCAATAGACTTAAATTCATGTGCCTTTGCGTACGCATACCCATCTGATTTTTTTATATAATCAAAGAAGTTTTCATCAGAATCATCGCTCCACAAAGTATCTTGTAAAAAACGATTTTCTTCATCAGGAGAGAACATTATACTTACTCGTAGCTGAAAATATTCATCTTCCCCGTCAGGATATTGTCTTACCAAATCATAATAGAACAAATCCTCTCCTGTAAAATCATAAACACCATACTCGTTCAATAATAAATCTTCTTCTATTGGTGTTTTGCACATTTCTTTAAATGTGTTTATTATTTCATCTAATGAAATATTTGTTGAAATATTACACTTAAGATACTCTAACAATTCCATATCATCACCGCCTTGGGTGTATTGTAGCATAAAAGCGGCGGAGGGGCAAGGGAAAATGAAATATGGCTTCGCCATATGAAATAATCCTTGCGGATTATGAAATATTTTGCCGTTGGCAAAATGTGAAATAAAATTCGTTCCTTCATATGCCGTAGGCATATTTCATACGCGAAGCGTATTTCATATTGCGTAGCAATATTTCACTCGTTCCGCAAGGAACGAATTTCATTGAAAAAGAAAAGACACGCTCTCGCGTGTCTTTTCTTTTTCTGGGACCGACACTCAAAATGGAACCGGTCTGAAAACTTGATTTTCTATATTTTTATGACAAATCTAATGTTGTCCATCCTTTTGTATTAAATTTCTTTTGCAAAGCGTAAAATTGCTGAAAATCTTTGCTATAGAAATTCCAACCTGTAATTTTCGAGATAAAACGCTTAAAGGCATTTGTTTTTAAGTTCATATATATTTGCGTATGTTCTTCGGTGAACAATTCATAATACGCATACTCACCAAAGAATCGTTCGCCAACACAACGAACTTTTAACTCGTTTTTTATAATATTATGAGTTGATTCATAGTTATTTGCACAAAGAGCTAATTCAATATTTACCACTTTCCCATTATCATCACGATAATGTAATTTATCTTTTGTTATGTCAATTACATTTGAAAGAGGTATCTTTTTCATCAAATCACCGCCTTGGGTGTATTATAGCATAAAAGCGGCGATAGATCAATGCGCAGCATTGTATGTAATCCGCAACTTGTTGCGGTATGTAATCATCACGAAGTGATGTATGTAATCAATCCGAAGGAAGAAACATACAAGTCTTACGACTTGATGACATACCGTTTGCAAAG
>JAZQDS010000026.1:0-32172 GCA_045546895.1 Eubacteriales bacterium
TGCTTACTACCTTTCCTTTATTTTCGGTCATTGTTTTGCCTCCAACCTATCTCCATTTAAAATGGAGTCGTATATATTTTTGTATGCTTTTTCTCCGCTCTTTGTATCAAACTGCCTTATGCGAAGAAGCAATTTTAATTTCAGTCCGTAATAGAAAATATAATCCTCAGAAAAGCTATCCATCGGCCTTAGCGTTTCTAAGATTTCCAAACGGTAACTATTTAGATATTTTTCTGCTTCCATTGGATTTTCGATTTCTGTTGCTGCACTCGCTGCCTTGATATACTCCGCCGGAAAATTCCTATTCTCTGTATCGAATGGTTTTTTCATTTTCTCTGCCCGAACTTTGCCAAGAGCAAAACGAAGGTTTCTCTCGCTTTCGTTCCAGGTATCAATCAAAACAGAACCCGAACTCTCAAAATTTTTCGAAGGGGATAAGGTAAGCTTACTCAGCATTTCCTGCGCCCTTTTTCCTAAAAAACGATTGCAAAGCTCTGCAAATCGCTCTTCGGTAATCGGAAGCGGAGTATTTTCACTTATCCCATCCAAGGACGGCAACTGCGATATTAAATAATATTCAGCCATAGTGATTACTTCGCCTCTTTCAAAAGCTCGGTAACCTTAGGGCTAAGATAATTTGAAAGCATATCCACAACCGCCTCTGCCGAATAATCGTAATATGCGCTGCCGTTATTGACAGCGATGCGGAATCCACCGTCAAAATTATCATTCGCCTTCAAGGTGATGCCTTTTAACATTTTTTCTTTAAGTGCTGCCAGTAAGGTTTCTTCTAATTTGTTAAGGTCTTGAGTATTCAAAATTATCGCGATATCTTCTGCATCAGGCTTATTTGCCCAGCTTTCAACAATGCTGATAATCAGCCCTGCGAATGCATCCGATGAATATACTGCAGTAACATTTTCGCCAACGATAGCTTTAAGCTCTCTTGCTACACTTTCTCTGAAAGAAATCAGCAGATTGCGGCCCGCCTGACGAATAGCATCCTCGCTTGATTTCGTCATTCGCTCAGTTTCGGTTTTAGCAAGGCTCAAGATTTTATCTGCCTGCGCCTGTGCATCGGCAATAATCTTTTCGGCATCTGACTTTGCCGCTTCGACTATAGCCTTAGCTTCCGCCTCAGCGGTCTGCACACCGTCCTTCTTGATTTGATCAATAAGCTCCTGAAGTTGAACTTCCATAATGCTATCTCCTTTTTATATTTAGTTAAATTTACTGTTAAAAAACAAAATGGATCCAGCTTCCTCTGCAGACAGCTGGATCCATTAAATGTTATTACAACTATTCAATTTTGCAAAATTATATCACACTTTTCTCATTTCGTCAAGACCTTCGAAAGATAAAGAAACAAAAAATTCAATTTCAATTATGACTTTTGAGAGTTGCCTATAAAGCACAACTAAGTTTAAACTAATTATATGTAATAGAAAAATACAGTTTAGCCGTAATTAACCATACTGTATTTTTCGTTGTCCTGCTCGGTTTGCGTAAAACTTCACTAACAGCATTACGCTTTCGCATCAGGGTTTGATTTTTTATCAGGTTGTAAAAACATTAAAGCCCAGCGCAGATACGATGATCATAATCAGCCCTGCGCCGAGAACGCCGAGGGCAATCGCGGGAAAGGCGTTTTTCATTCGCATATCCAGCATCGCCGCCACCAACGCGCCGGTCCAGGCGCCGGTACCGGGAAGCGGAATCGCCACCAGAATGAAAAGCCCCCAAAAGGCATATTTTTGCACTGTTTCGGATTTCTTTTTCGCGCGATTTTCCAGCTTATCCACTATGCCGTTGAGCTTTGGCAGCTTGCGGCGGATCCAAGCGAAAATGCGTTTAATAAAAATAATAATAAACGGAACGGGCAGCAAATTTCCCAATACCGCCACCACAATCGCTACCAGATAATTAAGCTCATGGGCCACTGCAATCGGAATTGCGCCGCGCAGCTCAATGATCGGCACCATCGAGATGAGGAAGGTCATCAGCAGCTTTCCCCAATATGTTGTCCATAAAAAATCCAATTCCATATCCTCCGGAATTTTTAATCGGTGAGTTGATCTAATATAAGCATCATATCATATTTTTTATCGTATGGCAAGGAATTTGCCCCAATATCTTGACATTCTTTTTCTTTTTTATTAAAATAAAGCAGATTTCAAAAAAAGGAGAATACTCCATGGAAATTTTCGCGCCCACATTAAATCAGATGGGATTCTTTTTTGCGCTGATTGCCGCCGGCTTTCTATTAAGCAAGCTGAAGGTGGTCGACCAAAGCGCCGCATCCATTCTTTCCAAGCTGGAGAATACCATTTTTGTACCTGCGCTGATTTTAGTCACCTTTATTGATAAGGTCAACATCAAAACTCTGACCGCCTGCTGGAAGCCCTTTTTCATCGGCATTATCTTTGCGGCGGTAACCATCCCGCTGGGGCTGCTGCTGGGGAGGCTGATTACCAAGGATCCTTATCAGCGCAATATTTACAGCTATGGCTTGATCTTTGCCAATTTCGGCTTTATGGGCAATGCGCTGGTCAGCGCCCTATTTCCCGATTATTTCTTTGAATATCTGATCTTTACGCTCCCCCCTTGGATGATGATCTATCTTTGGGCGGTGCCTGCTCTGCTGATCAGCGATTCCGGCAAGCTATCCATCAAGGATCGATTAAAATCCTTCCTGAATCCGATGTTTTTTGCTATTCTGATCGGCGTTGTTTTGGGGCTTTTGCAGCTGCCGATGCCCAAATTTATCGGAAATACGCTGGAGGCCGCTTCGGGCTGTATGTCGCCGATTGCCATGCTGCTTACCGGCATCACCATTGCCAATGCGAATTTTAAAAAGACCTTTACCGATTTTCGCATCTATCTTGCCTCGCTGCTCCGCTTGGCGGTATTGCCGCTGGCAACCATCCTGATCCTTTATCTGCTGCCCTTTGAGATTGCGGATTCTACCAAGATCTGCGCAGTTTGCATGATGGCGATGCCGCTGGGGCTGAATACTATCGTTGTGCCGGGCGCCTATGGCAAGGATACTACCGTTGCTGCAGGAATGGCGATCCTTTCCCATCTGCTCTCCTGCATCTCTATCCCGTTGATTATGATGCTGGCATTTAAAATATTATTTTAAGGTCATCCAATGGAAACTTTTAACCTGACGATAAACCAAATGGGCGCGCTCTTTTCGCTGATTGCTGCCGGCTATCTTCTCGGCAAGCTGGGAATTCTGCCCCCGAGCGCTGCCGCAATCCTCTCCAAGCTGGAAAATAAAATCTTTGTTCCGGCGCTGATCATGGGGAATTTTATCCGTAATTTCAATCTTAATAATCTTACCAAAAGCTGGCAGCCTCTGGTATTGGGGCTGGGGATCAATCTGATGATGATTCCCATCGGTATCTTCATCGCGCGGCGGATCACCAAGGATTCCTATTGCCGCAATATTTATTCCTACGGCCTGATTTATTCCAATTACGGCTATATGGGCAATGCGGTTGTGGCCGCCCTTTATCCCGATGTTTTTTATAGCTATATCATCTTTACCATGCCCTTCCAGATCATCACCTATCTTTGGGCGGTGCCGACCCTGCTCGTTCCCTCCGAGGGGGGCAAATCCTCCTTAAAGGCGCGGCTGAAATCCCTGTTCAATCCCATGTTTATTGCCGCCCTGATCGGTATGGCGATCGGCATTTCAGGCCTTTCGCTCCCCGCCTGGCTGCTGAATACATTAGATTCTGCGGCGGGCTGTATGTCGCCCATTGCCATGCTGCTTACCGGCATTACCGTTGCTGCAGCCAGCCTGAAAACAACCTTTACCGATTATCGCATCTATCTCGTTTCCGCCATTCGGCTGCTGATCTTTCCGCTGCTGGCCATCGGAATTCTTTGGCTGCTGCCCCTTAAGATTCCCGCCGCCATCATTACCTGCATTATCTGCTTCATGGCGATGCCGCTGGGGCTGAATCCCATTGTGATCCCCGGTGCCTACGGCAAGGATACCACCCCCGCTGCGGGAATGGCCATCCTTTCCCACCTGCTATCCTGCATTACCATCCCTTTGATCATCATGCTGATGACCAAAATCTTATTATAAAAAATGCTCCTGCGCCGGATCATCCGCCGCAGGAGCATTTCTTTATTTCTTTTCTTTATTATCGATAACCTTTTGGATCAGAGCAATAAACTCTTCTACCGGCATCGAGCCAAGATCGCCGTCATGGCGGGAACGAACCGAAACAGTCCCTGCCTCGGCCTCTTTTTCGCCGATGATTACCATATAGGGAATCTTCTGAAGCTGCGCCTCGCGGATCTTATAGCCGATCTTTTCGTTGCGCTCATCCAGCTCGGCCCGCAGGCCCGCATCGCGAAGCTTTTGATAAACCTCTGCGGATTTTTCCATGGTGCGCTCGCTGATGGGCAAAACTTTTACCTGAACCGGTGCCATCCAGGTGGGCAAAGCGCCTGCATATTTTTCGATCAAAAGCGCAAGGGTACGCTGATAGCAACCGATGGAGGTACGATGGATAATATAGGGGCGCTTCTTTTCGCCATCCTTATCCACATATTCCATCCCGAATTTCTCGGCCAGCAGCATATCGATCTGGATGGTAATCAGGGTATCCTCCTTACCGAAAACATTCTTAATCTGAATATCCAGCTTGGGGCCGTAGAAGGCGGCCTCATCAATGCCAACGGTATAATCCACATTCAGATTCTTCAGAATCTTTTCCATCGTTGACTGCGCCAGCTCCCATTGCTCGGGGGTACCCTCGTATTTATTACCGGGGTTGGCAGGATCCCATTGAGAGAAGCGATAGGAGCAATCCTCCCGCAGGCCCAAAGTATCCAGCATATGGTTTGCCAGATCCAGGCAGCCCTTGAATTCCTCCTCCAGCTGATCGGGGCGAAGAACAAGATGGCCCTCGGAGATGGTAAATTGGCGAACACGAATCAAGCCATGCATCTCGCCGCTATCCTCATTACGGAAAAGGGTAGAAGTCTCGCCCATCCGCATCGGAAGATCGCGATAGGAGCGCATCCGATTCAAATACGCCTGATATTGGAAGGGGCAGGTCATGGGGCGAAGAGCAAAGCATTCCTTCTCCTCATCCTCGGGATCGCCCAAAACAAACATTCCGTCCAGATAATGATCCCAATGACCCGATACCTTATAAAGCTCTCTTTTGGCCATCAGCGGGGTCATGGTCATAACATAGCCGCGCTTTTCTTCCTCATCTTCCACCCAGCGCTGCAGCTGCTGGATGACCTTTGCGCCCTTGGGCAGCAAAATGGGCAGGCCCTGACCGATCAGCTCGGAGGTTGTAAAATACTCCAGCTCACGGCCCAGCTTATTATGATCCCGCTTGCGGGCTTCCTCCAGCTGCGCCAAATGAGCTTCCAGCTCGGCAGCCTTGGGGAAGGATACGCCGTAAATTCTTTGAAGCATCGGCCGATTGGCATCGCCGCGCCAATAAGCGCCGGTAGAGCTCAGCAGCGCGATGGCTTTAATTTTAGAAACATCAAAAAGATGAGGGCCTGCGCAAAGATCGGTAAAATCGCCCTGCTTATAGAAGGAGATATTCTCCCCCTTGCTCGAATGCTCTTCGATCAGCTCCAGCTTATAGGGCTCCTCCGCCATCAGCGCCTTTGCTTCCGCAACAGGCAGCTCAAAGCGCTCCAGCCGCAGCCGCTCCTTAACAATCTTTTTCATTTCGGCAGTAATCTTTTGCAGATCCTCAGCGGTAAAGGGAGTTTCTACCTCAAAATCATAATAAAAGCCCGCATCGATGGCAGGGCCGATGGCAAATTTCGCGGCAGGGAACAGCCGCTTCACAGCCTGCGCCAAAACATGGGATGTGGTATGCCAGAAGACCTTCTTTGCCCGCGCATCCTCGAAAGTCAAGGTAGTCACCTCATCACCTTCCGAAGGAACATAAGTCAATTCCCGAATCTCGCCGTTGACCTCCGCGCAAAGAGCTTCGCGCGCAGCTGCAGGATCCAGAGCGAAAGCTGCATCAAATACTGATTTGCCGCTTTCAAGATCGATCGTCTGACCATTGATTTTAACTTGCATTTCTTTTTTCACCACACCTTATAATTATAATTTTTCAGAAAATACTGATAAAAGATATTATATCACTTCTTTTTATTTTTTTCAACAATAAATTCAAAAGCGATGCCCGAAAATCGCAGGCATCGCTTTTGTTTTGTTAAGCAAATAAATTATCCGTTTAATTTTGCAGTTGCGCTATAAAGGATCTGCGCCGTTTCTTCGCGGGTCACCGTTCCTTTGGGGGTAATATAATTCTTACCGTCCTTGGCGCGGCCCGAAATAATGCCCAGATACAAAGCAACCAAAACATAATCCTTCGACCAGCTCGGTACCTCTCTGAAATCGGCATACCGCTTGGTATTGACCGCCGCCTTGGCAAGGGGCAGCATCTCCGCCATATATTCCTCGCCGCTCTTGCCCTCCAGCCAGGCCATCTGCTGCACCATCATGATTACAAACTCCTGCCGCGAAACCGCGCGGGAAGGCTTGAAGGTCAGCCAGCCGGAATCGGTATAGCCGGCGGTGATGCCAAGCAGCGTTGCAGCATCCACCTTATTATAGAACCAATCGCTCTCGGCCACATCCGCATAGCGATCGGCAGCGCCGGTACGAACCGAGCCGCTGCTGATGCCCGAAAAGGCCAGCAGCATGGTTACGGCCTCGGCGCGGCTCAGGCTGTTCTTGGGATTAATATTCTTTTTGGCATCGCCCGAAAGCCAGCCGTTTTTCAGGCAGGTATCCACCGCTGTTGCCGCCCAGCCGCTGATCTTTGCTTTATCCTTAAAGCCGGTGGTAGGATTGGTAACCGAAGGCTTTAAATAAACCGGATAATCCTTTGCGGTAAATCCATCCTGCGCCACCACCCGCAGATAAGCGCGGCTGGGAACCGTTGAGGCAGTATGAGCCTTGGAGATCTCCCCAATCCCATTGGGCAGGGCATAAAGCTTAAAGCTCGCCGAAGGGCTGACCGTTGCCTGATAATAATTCTTGGCGGTGCCCGAAACGGTAACGCCCTTGATGGTAGGAATTCCCGAGGTATAGGCCTTGCCGTTGCAGGTCAGCAGCTTGCATTCATCCGATAACGCGGAAGAAGATACAAAAATTTCCAGCCGATAATGGGTGCCGTTTTCCAGCTTCACATAAACCTTATCATTCGGAACAACGCTGCTGCCGGAGCGCAGGGCGGTGCAAAAACCATCGGTATAAAGAGGAAGCTCCTTGCCGTTGCGGCTTACCTTCAGCACTCCTGCGCTTGCGCTGCGGGAAAGAATTGCATTTTCCAGATTATAAACCGTTCCGTTGGTCAATTCCGCCTTCAGATCGCTGACGGTAAAAGCCTTGAGGCAAAGGGAATAGCAGGCATCAACGATTTCGCTGCCGAATTTTTCGATCAGCGACATCCCCTTGATACTCTCGCCCATATAAAAGCTGTTTTTATAAAACTTTGTGGGGTTGGAATAAAGGCCCTTCGCCTGAAACGGCACCCAAGGAGAAGTTTTGGAATTGGTTACCTTTACTACTACCGCATATTTACTGCCATAGAGCTGCGCGGGCTTCGCAAAAGAAATATGATAATAGCCGGGCAGGGAGAAGCTTTCGGTATGCACCTTTATCAGCTTCGCGGTATCGGTGCAGCTGCCGTTATAGGGATTGAGATAAACCTCCAGCTTGCTGCCCGCATTCAATACATAGGTACCGATACCCTCCAGCTGATTCGCCTCCCCTCGCTCATAGGTAACGCCATAAGAAACCGAGCGTGCGGAAGCGCCGTCATAAAAAAGGGCAGTGGTATAGCCCAGCGGATCATATTGATCAATGCCGTCAAAGGGGGCAAGCCCTTGAGCATAATAAGAAGTATAAACCGAATCGGTCAGGTGAAAATCCTCATAGGAAATATAGCAATAGCCCGCATTGCCAAAATCCGTGCCCCAGCTGTTTTTAACAATGAAGGCGCCGTTTTGCGCAGGGATATGCTTAAAATTATTCTTATTATAGCTATCGTTCCAGCCGATCAGGGTAATGGCATGATTGACTGCAGAAGGATTGCCGCCGGATTTAAAATTATAGGCCGCGGTGCTTTCGTTATAATAATTATCGTCCCAATAAACCTTTACCCCGACCGAAGCATTTTCCAAAATCAGCTGCTTGATTTGGGTAATGGAAGGCTTTTCCAGCAGATAGGCTTTTTCCAGATAGCCCTCGGCAAAGCGCAGATCATTATCCGCGGCATCCCGATTATTTTCAGGCTTAACATTGCCGTTGCTGTAATAGACCATCGGATCATCCGCTTCCTGCACAGCCCCGCTCCCCCGCGCTAAATAGGCAGTGCTGAAATATTCATTGCCGCCGGAGGAGGCGGTATTGCTATCAAAAAGCGGATTGCGGATAAAGCCCCAGCGATTGCCATTGGCATCGGAGCAGGAATAAGCCATATGCTTTTCCGAAAAATCATAGCCCTGATAATTCATCGTTTCCTTATGCAGATGAGATTCCAGAATGGAATTTTGGGCATAGGTCCAGCAAATGCCGCTGTTGCTCTGATTTTTCGGCGCGGTAACATAAGCATAGTCGCGGCTATCATATTCAGCAGGCAGCGTACCGCCTACCAAAATTTCCTGCGGTGCTGCCGCCTCGGTCATCGGCGCGGTAGTTGCTTCGGGCTGCAAATAGCCATCGGAAGCTTCTCCGCCTGCGCCGCTCGCAACCTTGGAAGGCGTATTCAAAGAAGGGGCATTGGTAAAGCCGGTGAAGGTGAACAGGGTAACGATTGCCATTAAAATTGCAATTAAACGCTTCATTTTTCTTCTCCTTTCTGAACATAACGGATATATTCCACGCTCTGCCGCTCTTCAACAACGCGGCACATCCGCTCATAAACCTCATCCCGTAATTTTTTTGCCGCTTCCCGCTCATTCAAAGCGAGATCGGGATAAAAGGGACCCTCCAGCCGAATGGTTACGGCCGGGCGTTTAAAAAACTTTCTTTTTCGATAAACCGCCACCGCTGCAAAAACAGGGCTGCCCAGCCGCGCGGGATAGCGGAAAGAGGTTTCCTTAAAGGGGCGGATCCCGTTATAATAGGGCCAGATATGGGCTTCGGGGAAAATCATAATCGCCCCGCCTTCGCGCCAGCGCTGCTCCACCGCCTTCATAAAGGGTACCATCCCCGCCCGCTCATTGGGCAGAGGGATGCAGCCCAGCATCTGAACAATGCAGCGCAAGCCCTTGATGGATACCGCATCGGGGCCCGCAATGATATACGCCTTTTTGGGGAAGGCCGACATCGAAGGGGTAAAAGCATCAAAAATCTGGGTGTGATTGCCGTAAATAAAATAGCCGGTATCCTTCGCTTCTTTCAGGATCTTGCGATTTTCAAATCTTGCGCCCATCCAGATCCGATCGGCAAGCCATACCGGCAGCGCTGCAATGCCGTAATAAACAACCGCGGCGCAAGCGCGCCAAAAAGCGCTTTTGGGGGCGAAATTAAAATCCGCCCCCACTTTATTGGTAATAATCTTTGTCCCCGCGAAGTCATCGTTGAGGGGATCGGTATAATAAACAGTTTTCATTCTTTTTTTCCTTTTTCAACGGCCTCCAGCAGCATCTGCTCCATGCGATCCATGCATTCCTCAAAATCAAAATGCTTTGCATAGCCCTGATAGGCTTCGCTGCATTCCTTTTTTTCCTGCGGATGGGAGAGCCAATATTCCATCTGATCCTTCAGATGCTCCGCATCATTGCAGCGGAAAAGATTGCGCTCACCCAAAGCGAAATAACGGGTAGCGCTGCGAGGGGAATCGGCAATTACCGGAACACATCCGCAAGCGATCGCCTCCAGGCAGGCAATGGCTTCAATTTCAATTTCGGCAGGATGCACATAGAGATCCGCCGCCCGAATAATCTCCACCAGCTCGCTGCGGCCGAAAAATTTCATAATCGGCGGGCGAATGCCCCGCTTAGCGGCGCGCTTGGCCATTGCCTCCTTTTGCGGGCCATCGCCTGCAAAAATCAGCTGAATGCGATCCTTATAGCGAGATTTTGCCACCGCATCAATCAAAATCCGATGGGATTTTTCCTTGCTATAGCGGCCGGTAAAAAGGATAACATAATCATCGCCCCATTCCTGCGGGCGCTTGGCCTCGGCGGGGGTAAAGGCGCTGCCGACTCCATTGGAGATAATATGGCGCGGCGTTTCCCCCACTTCCTTTTCAAAAACATCGCAGATGAATTGGGTAGGATAATGAACCGCCGCGCAATGGCGATAAACGGTATGATAAAAATAACGGTAGGTCAGCCGATTGGCGAGGGGAAAATTCATCATAAAGATATGGTTGGTGAAATTTTCTGCCTGACAATGAAAGCTGGCGGTAATAGGCAGGCCGAGCTTGCGAGCAAATTTCACCGCCGCGCGGCTCAGCAGGAAGGGGATCGCGATATGTACAACATCTACCCCATCAAAGGCCTTTTCCAAAACTTCTTTTTTCGGCATCGCCAAAGAGACCCCGTTTTTGGCAACATAACCATTGAGGGGACCAAGATTGACGGTAGGTACAACATAAACGCCCTCTTCCCCCTCGCGTTCGGAGTCCGGGCAGATGATCCTTACCTCGTGGCCCTTTTGGCGCAGGGAGCGGATCAGATTCATGGTTGCGATAGTTGTGCCGTTATTTTCGGCGCCCAAAACATCGCATACGATTGCAACGCGCATTTTATCCTTTTCCTTTCGGAGTATTTATAATAAAAAAATCATCTTTTAAAGCATACCACTTTTCTCTTTTTTTTGCAAGGGGCAAAAAGCGACAAAAACGGCGCAAGCCATTAATATTCAATGGTTTGCGCCGTTTTCTTAAATTTTTTTCATTCTTCCAGCAGGAAGGCCAGCTTTTCGGGCAAGGTGCGATAATCATCGATGCAGGTGAAGCCGAAATCCGATTGATATACCGATTCATCGTTTCCGCCGGGGCCGTAATCATCGCCGACAAACATTACTTCATCATGGGAAAAGCCGTTTTCTTCGGCATAAAGCGCGAGGGCATGATATTTATTAAAGGGCTTGGGCGCCATATCGAAGGAAGAAGAGCCCCCAACAAATACGCAGTATTCGGGGAAAGCGGCGCAGATCTCCTCATAGATGGCGCGGCGCTTGCTGCGATCGGGATCAAAGGCAAGCTTATCCTCAATCTTAGCCTTGGTACCCAGCACCGCAAAGGTAACAACACCGGAGTCATGATATTCAACACTATCGCCCGCAAATTCGGTCCAGCCGCATTTCTCGCGGAAATAATTGACCCGCTCCTCTACCGAAGCGCGATCGCAGGGCAGCTGCTCATCCCGCAAAAGATCCAGCGTACCGGTCTCGGCATTATATTTACCGTATTGCAGGCCGTAATTGCCGATAATATCGATCGGGAACTGCTCCATCTGATTAAAAATCCGCATGCAGGCGCCTGCGCCCGCCATTACCAGCTTATATTTTTTGCTGAGCTTGCGCAATACCTCTTTATTGGCATCGGGCAAATGGCTCTTATGCTGGCTCAAGGTACCATCCAGATCGAATGCAATCAGTTTATAACCCATTTTAAAATTCCTCCGTTTATTTGATCCGCTTTGCAACAACTACAAAGCGGCCGTTTTCCATCGTATATTCGCAAGTAGAAAGGGTAATCAGCTGATCCCCATAGCTTGCCTCCACCCCTGTTTCATAAAAGGCGCGGCGCCTGCATTCCTGCAAATAGGAATCATATTCCGCCGCATCCGCCGCATCGCAGAAGGAATGATAATCAAATTCCTCCGCCTTTACTTTAAAGGCCGCCACTACCTCGAAGGTACCTGCCCGCTCAAGGGTATCAAAGCGGATATAGCGATGGGCCTCAAAAAAATCTTTTTTCTGATAACCGATCAGCGGCGCAAACATTTTTTTATTATTCATATGGTGGCCGTAGATCACAAGATTATCGGATTTTTCGGGATCCGCCTGCTCCGCCAAATAGGGCGTGCCGTAATAGCTGTATTTCCCATCAAAGCCGCGGCGCAGGTAATAATTCGGGCGATCGGGCGTATGCATAACAGGGTAATTGAGGCTTGTACCCTCAATCGCGAGCCAGCCGATCATATCGGCATTCTCCGCCGTTGCCGCCTCATAGCGCTCGGCAGGCTTCTCCTTTTCAAGCGCCAGCTTTTCCTCCACCTGCGCGAATTGCTTCTCGCTATGGCGGGCCTCATAGATATTTTTCCATACCATAAAGGCAGAGAACAAAAAGACCGCCGCCAGCAATACCAGCGCAATGATATAAAGCGCCTTTCCTGCGCGGCTTTGCAAAAGCTTTCTGCCCATTTTCCGCCTTCCTTTTCTTTGATATGATCTAATTCAGTATAACATGCAGGGCCGCATTTTTCAAGTAAAAAAACGGCGCAAAGCGCCGTTTTTAATCGAATTATAATACCTTTGCAAGGAAATCCTTCAAGCGAGGACTTTGAGGATTTTCAAAAATCTGCTCAGGAGTACCCTCCTCGATGATCACGCCCTCGTCCATGAACACAACTCTGCTTCCCACCTCGCGGGCAAAGCCCATCTCATGGGTAACAACCGCCATGGTCATTCCTTCCTTGGCCAGCTGCTTCATAACATCCAAAACCTCGCCTACCATCTCGGGATCCAGCGCAGAGGTCGGCTCATCAAAAAGCATTACCTCGGGATTCATTGCCAGCGCGCGAACAATGGCAACGCGCTGCTTTTGGCCGCCTGAAAGCTGGCTGGGATAGGAGCCTGCCCGATCCTCCAGCCCTACGCGCTGCAGCAGCTCCATCGCGGTCTTTTCCGCCTCTTCCTTAGAGATCTTTTTCAGCTTCATCGGCGCAAGGGTCATATTCTTCAAAATATTCATATGGGGGAACAAATTGAAATGCTGGAATACCATCCCCATCTTTTGCCGATGAAGATTAATATTCACCTTTTTATCATTGATATCCACGCCCCCAACGATGATTTCGCCTTCGGTGGGCGTTTCCAGCAAATTCAGGCTGCGCAGCAGGGTGCTTTTACCGGAGCCGGAGGGACCGATAACAACCACCACCTCGCCCCGCATAATATCAATATCTACGCCGTCCAGCGCGCGAATGGCGCCATCTTTAAAATGCACCTTTAAATTTTTTACTTGAATAAGAGGTTCAGCGCTCACTATTTTGCAGCCTCCTTTCCAATTTACCTACCAACCAAGAGAAGAACATTACCATCATCAAATAAACCGCCGCTACGGAAAACAACGGCCAGAAGCTCTGATAAGTAATGCCGCGGATAATATTTGCACCGCGGGTAAGATCGGTAACGCCAACATAGCCCGCAATCGCGGTTTCCTTCAGCAAAACAATGAATTCATTGGCCAATGCGGGAAGAATGCTCTTAAAGGCCTGGGGGATAACAATATGCCACATCGTTTGGGCATAGCCGAAGCCGAGGGAGCGGCCCGCTTCGCTTTGGCCGGGATCAACGCTCATAATACCGCCGCGGATAATCTCAGCAACATAGGCACCCGAATTAATACCAAAGGCAATGATACCGCAAAGCATCTTATTGCTGGAGGTTGCCATGATGATGAAAAAGATAATCAAAATCTGCACCATCGAAGGTGTGCCGCGGATTACGGTAAGATAAACCTTACAGATCCAATTGCCGATGGCAAGAAAAACCTTGCCTACGCCGGTCATATGGGCATACTGCCGATCATAGGTGGAGCGGATCGCCGCAATAATAACGCCCAAAACAACACCTAAAATCAGCGCAAAGAATGTAAGAATCAGAGTATTTTGAATACCCTCAACGATATATTTCCAGCGGTTATCAACAATGAAAGCCGTCTGGAAATCTCTCCATAATGTTGCAAACATATCTTGCATACTATTTTACCTTTCACGCAGAAAACAAGGGCTGTTTTTGCAGCCCTTGTATTTCTCATTTTTTTAAATTATTCAGCAGGGATATACTTCTCGATGATGCTCTTAACAGTGCCATCCTCGATGAGCTCCTTCAGCGCATCGTTGATATCCTTCATCAGATCAGCATTGTCCTTGCCAACAGCAGCAGCATAGTTCTCGATGATATATTCGGTCTCGAGAATCTTCAGGCCCTTGTTCTTCTCAACGAAAACCTTAGCAGGCTCGTTATCGATAACAACGCAATCTACCTTGCCGGACTGCAGAGCCATGATCGCATCAGCACCCTTGTTGTAACGCTCAACGGTACCCAGCTTCTCATCCTCGATATCCCAGGTGCAATAGAGATCGCCGGTGGTAGCCAGCTGAACGCCGATCTTATGATTGGCACCCTCTGCAAAGAGATCATCAGCGGAAGCGATCTTGGAATCTTCCTTAACGATGATTACCTGCTTGCCGGTAGCATAGCTTTCGGTAAAATCAACCTGCTCTTTACGCTCATCGGTAACGGTAAGGCCGGCCATCGCAAAATCAAACTTGCCGGTCTGAACGCCGGGGATGATGGAATCGAAATCAACATTCTCGATTACCAGCTCTTTGCCCAGCTTCTCCGCGATCTTCTCAGCGATCTCCGCATCGATACCAATGATCTTGCCATCTTCCATGTACTCATAGGGAGGGAACTCTGCATTGGTAGCCATAACCAGCTTATCATCCTTTGCAGCGCCGCAGCCTGCGAGCATTACCAGCGCAATCGCCAGAATCATGATCATAGAAATAACCTTTTTCATTTCTTTCATCCTCTTTTCATTTGTTTGTTTTTTGGATATGTTTGTATTATAATGCATAATATTCGTTATGTCAAGCATTTTATACAAAACTTTTGTATGAAAAACCGCTTGTTTTCTCCCGCATCCATTGGTCAATCTGCACAATTTTGAATATGCAACAGGAATATTCATCCCTTTGAGGATGAATATTATTCAAAATATACATTATTATATTCATTTTGTAGTATTTCCTGCTGCTGCGGCGTATCCGGCGTATAGGGGAGGCCAAGATAATCAATGATCCCCTTGGCGATGGCAACCCCCAGCTGATAAACGTTGCGAACGATAAAATCCGCCTCCTGCGGGCGGTTATGGCAGCCGACCTCGATGATGACCGCCGGCATCCTTGTGCGCCGCAGCTCATAATAGCCCAGGCCGCCATAAGCGCTCGCGCCCTCATAGATTCCCCGATCCCCGCCGGGGGTAACCGCTGCCAGCTGATCATAGATTTCCTCTGCCAGCCGCTGGCTATTGGTATTGGGGCGATAATAAAATACCCGCGCCCCCTCTTCCCCGTAATCGCAATCCACCGAGCGGATGGCAACATAAACATCGGAATTCTCCGCATTGGCAGCAGCAACAATATCGATCAGATCATAGGCAGGATTATTGCGGGCAGTGGTTACCCCATTGCGCGCCAGCTCCAATTCCGCAACATCCGCGATCAAATTCATTCGCTCCTCCTCGGTGCCATAGGTGCCGTAGCCCCGATTAAAATGGCGGGGCGAGGGCGATAAAAATACTTCACTCATAGCCTTCTTCCTCCTTACTATATAAATATGAAAGGAAAAAACAAACTTCCACAAAAAGAAAAAGGCTCAAATTTTCATTTGAGCCTTTTTACTTCATCATAATGTAGGGCGATTTATTTTTGATACAGAGGTTCTTTTCTCCGAGCGAAGGCGTATATCACAATACGCCGAGTAAGGAAAAAGAAACTCGGTGCAAAAAGAAACATCCTTTTTTTAATTTTTATATTTTTTAAGGGCGATTTATTTTTGATGCAGAGGTTCTTTTCTCCGAGCGAAGGCGTATATCAATACGCCGAGTAAGGAAAAGGAAGCTCGGCGCAAAAAGAAACATCCTTTTGTTAATTTTTATATTTTTTAAGGGCGATTTATTTTTGATGCAGAGGTTCTCTTCTCCGAGCGAAGGCGTATATCAATACGCCGAGTAAGGAAAAAGATGCTCGGCGCAAAAAGAAACATCCTTTTGTTAATCTTTATATTTTTTAAGGGCGATTTATTTTTGATGCAGAGGTTCTTTTCTCCGAGCGAAGGCGTATATCGATACGCCGAGTAAGGAAAAAGGAGCTCGGCGCAAAAAGAAACGCCCTTACCCTTCCCACTTATCGCAAAGGGCATTTACCTGATCCGCAAATTTCGCGAGTTCCTTATTCGGGCGCTCGCGATTTTGATCAATCACGCGCAACAGCCGCTTTCCTGCATTCAGCAGCCGCTCAAAAACGCTCTCTTTGCGGCTGAGGGCCGCCTTCTTCTTTTCCAGACGAACCCGATTGCCCGCTTGAAGCAGCGCGCCGCTTTCCGGATCATAGACTGCGCCGTTATAGGGCGCCAGCGCAGGATAGCCGAGGGTTTCGGTAATCAGGGCGGCAAATGTATCGCAAACGGTATCGTTGCCGTGGTTCACAAAGACCCGCGGCGTATTTTCCAGCGCCGCCAGCCAATCCAGCATCATTTTTTGATCGGCATGGCCGCTGATTCCGTCCATCGCCGCAATCTCGGCCTGCACCTGCACCGCCTCGCCAAACAATTTTACAGAGGTTGCGCCCTCCTGCAGCAGGCGGCCGAGGGTTCCCTCCGCCTGATAACCAACAAAGAGGATTGTGCTTTCCCGGCGCCAAAGATTATGCTTTAAATGATGGCGGATCCGCCCCGCCTCGCACATTCCGCTTGCGGAAAGGATGACCTTGGGCCGCTGATCGGCATTGATCGCCATTGATTCCTCGGCGGTTTGGGCAATTTGCAGGCCCGGAAATTCCAAAACATTGATGCCGCGCTCGATCAGCGCCAGCATTTCTTCATCGTAATATTCGGTAAGATCCCCATAATAAATCTTGGTGGCCTCCGCAGCCAGCGGGCTATCCACAAATACAGGGAATCCATCATGCCCCTTTACCAGCCCGCGCTCTTTAATTTCCCGCAGAAGATATAAAAATTCCTGCGTACGCCCCACCGCGAAGGAGGGAATAACAACATTTCCGCCCCGATCAAAGGTCCGTTGCAATACTGAAGTAAGCTGGCCGATATAATCCTTGCGCGGGCCGTGGAGGCGATCACCATAGGTTGATTCTATAATGACCACATCGGCATATTGAGGCTTTTCGGGATCGCGGATCAGCGGGCGGTTAATATTGCCGAGATCGCCCGAGAAGAGCAATACCTGCCGTTTTTCCCCTTCGGTGATGGTAATTTCAATGCTGGCGGAGCCCATCAGATGGCCCGCATCCAAAAAGCGGATGGAGATTCCCTCCGCAATCTCATAGCGGTCATGATAGCTGCAGGGCTTAAAAAGCGTCATTGCCTGCTGCGCATCCATAATGGTATAGAGCGGCTGATAGGGCGCATCGCCCGAGCGGCTGGCCTTGCGATTGCGCCAAATGGCCTCCTGCTCCTGAATATGGGCTGAATCCAGCAGCATCAGCCCGCAAAGCTTAGCGGTGGCGCCGGTGGTATAAATCGGGCCCCGAAAGCCATTGGCCGCCAGCATCGGCAGCTTGCCCGAATGATCGATATGGGCATGGGTCAGCAAAACAAAATCCACCTCTGCAGGGGAAATGGGCATTTCGCAATTTTCATAAATATCCGCGCCCTGCTCCATGCCGCAATCGATCAAAATTCTCTTGCCTGCCGCCTCCAATAAGGTGCAGGATCCGGTCACTTCATGGGCAGCGCCTAAAAAGCTCAGTTTCATAGCAATCCTCACAATTAATTATTCAATAAACCAAACATCTGCATTGGTGGAGGAGATCGCAACCGCGCCCGCCGAGAGGGCGGAGAGGACATCCTCCTTATCCCGAATCATTCCGCCCGCGATGATGGGCTTGCCTGTTGTTTCCGCCAGATGGCGAATGATCTTGGGCATAACGCCGGGCAATACCTCCAGAAAATCTGCGGGGGTTGTATTTTTAGCAATATTTTCAAGCACTCTTGAATCCAGCAGGAAATAACGCTGAATGGTCAGCAACCCCTTTTGATGGGCATAGCGGATCAGCGAGCTCTTGGTGGAAATAATTCCATCCGCCTGCGTCTGCTCCGCCAAGAAATCAACGCTGACATCCTTGGGCGCAAGGCCATCCACCAGATCCAGATGCACAACAGCAATCTTCCCCGCTGCCTTGACCTGCGCGGTCAGATCCGCAACGGTGCAAATATCGCCAAACAGCAAAAAAATCACAGGGCTTTTGCTTTTCAGGCATTGCTTTAATTCCGCCTCGCTCTTGCAGGCAGCAACAATCGGCACCTCTTCAAAAAATTCCAGCAGACGCTCCTTCATTTTTCAGCGCTCCTCTCATCATCTTTTCTTTATTATAGACTTTTTAAGAGGAAGTGTCAATAAAATCAAATAAATCCCGCACCACACCGCGATCCCCGCAACCATCTGCCAAAGCCCGCTCCGCAGGGGCAGCGCGCTCCAAAGGGCGGTAGCGATCCCCACCGCCGCCAGCGGGCGAAAAATCCAATCTTTCCATTGCAGCCCCAGCCTGCAAGCCTTGAGCAGCGAGCCCATATTCAGGCAGGATACCAAAATATTGCTGAAGATCATAACCCCCAAAAAGCCCCGAATCCCAAAGCGCGGCACCGCAACGGTAATCAATAAAATCCGCAGGATGGAATCGATCGTATTATTGCGCAGCGTCTTTTTTTGTAAATCCAGCCCCTTGAGCAACCCATCGGCGATAGTATCCATATACATAAAGGGCGTAATCACCGCCAATACCTGCAGCATCATACTCACCGTTTCGCTATGAAAGAGCATCTCTCCCAGCGGCTTGCCATAGATTAAAAAGACCCCGCCGATCATTACCGAGAGGCTAATGGTAATCCCCAGCGCCCGCCCCACAATCGAGCGGGTGGCGCGCCAATCGGCGCGAGCAGCAGTATCGGTCACTTCCGGCACCAGCAGGGAGGAAAGGGCGGTCAAAAAGGAGGCGGGGAAAAAGAGCAGCGGGATCGCCATCCCCTTCAGGGCGCCGAATTGCTGCAGCCCCACTGAATAGCTGCCGGTATAGCGGGAGATTGCAAGCGGAATCAGCATATTCTCCGTTGTATGCAGCGCGGTAGAAAGATAGCGGGAGGCGGCGATCGGCGCAGCGATCCGCCGAATCCGTCCGCGGGGCAGCGGGGCAGCGGGGCTTGAGATCGGCCGCCGGCGGCAAACCCAGCCCAAAAAGAGGCAGGAGGCAGCTTCCGAGATGGTATTGGCCATAACCACCGCCGCCAGCAGGCTGCCAAAGCCGCGCCCCCGCGCCCAAGCAACCGCTGCCGCAACCATTGCCAGCCGCAGCGCCTGCTCTAATAATTGCGATATGCAGCCCGGCCCCGCCTCGCGGCGAGCGGTGAAATAGCCCGCAAGGCAGCCCGATATTGCCATAAAGGGCAGGGAAATTGCCAGCACCCTTAAGGCTGCCGCACAATCGGCGCGGCCGATCCAGCGCGCCGCAAGAAAGCCGCTGCCGCTCCAAAGCAGCAGGGCGGCAAAGCTTCCCCAGGCTGCGGCCCAAAATAAGCAGCGCCGCATCGCACCTTTCGCTTCGGCAGGGCGTTGCAGCGCAAGATATTCCGCCACCAAGCGGGTAACGGCAACGGCAATCCCCGATTGAGCAACGGTAATAAAAAGATTATAGACCGTAAAGGTAAGAGAATAAAGCCCCATCCCCTCCTCGCCCAGCAGATTGGCGAGCAATACCCGCAAAAGCAGCCCCGCCGCCCGCAATATCAGCCCTGTACCGGTCAAAAGCATTGCATTTCGGAAGAATTTTTGGTTGTTCATCGCATCTCTCTCCTTTTTATTTTCTTATTGGAAAGAGATGAAAAATATACATAATAAAAAACTTCCGGAATATTCCGGAAGTTTTTATGGGTTATTTATCGCAGCAGGGATCTGCCTTCTGCTTTAGCGGCTCCTCCGGCACAGGAGCGGTAGTATCCCCCAGCCCGGTGGTCTCGGAAAAGAGAACATTTGCCTTTGTCATATTGACTGCATCGGTAGGAACGATGATCTTAGAGGCCTTGCCATTGGACATCGAAACCAGCGCCTCATATTTTTTCAGCTCCAGCACCGCGGGATCAACCCCCGCCTCTTTCAGCGCCTTCAAGCCATCAGCCTCTGCCTTCTTGGAAAGATAGATGGCCCGCGCCTCGCCTTCCGCCCGAGCGATGCGGGCATCCCGCTCGCCCTCTGCTGCCAAAATCATAGCCTGTTTATCGCCTTCTGCCCGTGTGATGGCGGCCGCTTTATGGCCTTCGGCCTGCAGCATGGTTTCGCGGCGATCCCGCTCCGCCTTCATTTGCTTTTCCATAGCATTTTGAATTTCGGCAGGAGGAATAATATTGCGCAGCTCAACCCGATGCACCTTGATTCCCCATTTGTCGGTAGCTTCATCCAGTATGGAGGTCATCTTGGCATTGATGGTATCACGAGAAGTAAGCGTACCATCCAATTCCAGCTCACCCACCAGATTTCGCAGCGTGGTTGCTGCAAGATTGGCCAAGGCCGAAATGGGATTGACCGCACCATAGGCATAAAGCTTGGAATCATAGATGGCGTAATAGATCACCGTATCGATCTGCATGGTAACATTATCCTTGGTAATAACCGGCTGGGGCGGAGAATCCAAAACCTGTTCCTTCAGCGTAATCTTCTTTGCCACCTGCTCCAAAACGGGAATCTTGATATGAATTCCTGCGCTCCAAGTTACCCGATATTTCCCCAAAAGCTCAACAACATATTCATGAGCCTGCGGTACGATCTTGATATTGAAAATGAGAACAACTAAAATAAGAGTAACACCAATAATAACAAATGGCATCATATAAACCTCCTTTAAATGATCTTCTTATATTTATCATACCATATTTCATCCCGGTAATCAATCTTTTTTATTCCTCTGCAACGCTGCCCGCGAAGGGGAAATCCTTCGCCGGCTTCTCCGTTTAAATAAAAATGAGCTGCCGAAGCATCTCATTTAATGGATTCTATAAAATTTTCATAAGCATCGTTGAAGGAGAAATAAGGGGATGGATTTCCGCCGTTGGTGCTTTTGCATTGGTTATCGCAATATTCCTCCCCTACCGCGAAAAGCTCACCGAGCGCAAGATCAACCCCCGCCCTTTGGGCAATGCCGCAAAATTCAAAAAGAGGATCTCCGCCGCGGGCAGTTGCCAGCAGCGCCTGCCGCAAATCTTCATCCGCGCGGGCCAGCGCCGTTAATCGATCTAATTTCTGAAATGTTGTCATCCTTTTTCCTCCGCAACATATTTATTATATCAAATTTCAAAAGCGGATGTCAATCATCAAGCGAAATTTCTCCCCTTTGCATAAGATCTGCCAAAATATTTTATCCAATTTGCGAATGGATTTCCCCCTTGATTTATGCTATTATATAAGCGAGGAAAGGAAAGGATAAAATTTCCGAAGGCTCATCAAGCTGCCCGCTTTACAGCCATACCGTAGTATGGAAACCCAAAGCGCAATCGAAGCAATGAATGAAGTTTTTGTTCACAGCCGCAGCGAAAAGAGGATATGAGCCTTTCCGAATCCATGAAAGCGAGGTAACCATTTTGGAACCTGCAAGCGAAAAGAAATAACCCTCGGTAGATGATGCGAAGAGAAAGCATCGGAGCCGAGGGTTATTTCTTTTTCAGACTTCCCAAAAAGGCACCCATTGGCTTTCCTTATTTTTATATTGTTTGATTGCAATCGGTTTTCCGAGCGATTCAGCATATTCGATCATTGATTTCGTCCCTCTGCTTTTGCCATCCCAAAAACAGATCACAAAATCACATACATCGGCCATTTTCTTATTGCGTATCGGACCGGCGCTGCGTCCATATCTCTTCCATTCAGCGAGATATCGTTCAATTAAATAACCTTTTTCTTTTGCATAACGCTCCCCAAGAGCATCTGCACCTTTACAACCTCCCGAAATAAAAATAATATTGTATTTATCGGAGATATCACTCAGGCATTGATCGATAAAGGTCTTCGCTGTTTCATAGTCTGCGAAATCTCTGCCACCCGCCACAACAATTCGCTTGATCATTTTATCACCTCAAGCCTATTTTACTATCGTTTAATAGTAAAATCAATACTATTTTTTGATAGTACATATACTTATTCTTGAGGTGATCAGTATATGTATTATTATAGACTCCGCGATCTGCGCGAAGATAAAGACCTGGTTCAAAAACAAGTGGCAGCGCTTCTCGGCATCGATCAGCGGGTTTACAGCAATTACGAAACCGGAAAGCGAGAGATCCCCACCCGCTTTGTTATTGCACTCGCCAAATTTTATCACACATCGACCGACTACATTCTCGGATTGACAAACGACCCAAAACCGTATAAAGAATAAGTCTTGAGGAAAATCCCTCAAGGCTTATTCTTTGTTTTACTTTTCATTCAAACCGTTCAAATTGGATGCAGGTTTCGCTTTCTCCGACCAAAGGCTCACCATTCCAAAACCGTTCAAATTAGATGAAGATCGCCGTTTCTTTACCCTTGAGGCGTATGTCGATACGTCCAAGGGTAAAGAAACAGCGAAGACATAAAAAGGGACCTCTTTTCAGAGGTCCCTTCATTATTCTTGTCGGTCTTCGCTGATTTCAGCGGTTTGCCCTTATTTCAGAGCTTCGGATACTGCAACAGCGCAAGCAACAGTCATACCAACCATGGGGTTGTTACCGGCACCGATCAAGCCCATCATCTCAACATGGGCAGGAACGGAGGAGGAGCCTGCAAACTGAGCATCACCATGCATACGACCCATGGTATCGGTCAGACCATAGGAAGCGGGGCCTGCAGCCATGTTACCGGGACGCAGGGTACGGCCGGTACCGCCGCCGGAAGCAACGGAGAAATACTTCTTGCCGTTTTCCCAGCTCCATTTCTTATAGGAGCCTGCAACGGGATGCTGGAAGCGGGTGGGGTTGGTGGAGTTGCCGGTAATGGAAACATCAACATGCTCATGCTTCATAATAGCAACGCCTTCCAAAACATCATTCGCGCCATAGCAACGAACCTTTGCGCGATCACCATCGCTATAAGCGGTAGTATTCACAATCTTCAGCTCGCTGGTATAGAAATCATACTCGGTTTCAACATAGGTGAAGCCGTTGATTCTGGAAATGATATAAGCGGCATCCTTGCCCAGGCCGTTCAGGATAACCTGCAGGGGCTCTTTACGAACCTTATTGGCGGTACGGGCAATGCCGATTGCGCCTTCGGCAGCAGCGAAGGACTCATGACCTGCCAGGAAGCAGAAGCACTTGGTTTCTTCTTCCAGCAGCATTGCGGCCAGATTACCATGGCCAAGGCCAACGCTTCTGGTCTCGGCAACGGAGCCGGGGATGCAGAAAGCCTGCAGGCCAACGCCGATATCTCTTGCAGCATCGGCAGCATTCTTGCTGTTGTTCTTCAATGCGATGGCGCAGCCGAGGGTATAAGCCCAGCTGGCATTCTCAAAAGCGATGGGCTGAACACCCTTCACGATGGAGGCAGCATCAACGCCCTTGGAAAGGCAATATTCATTGGCTTCATCCAGAGTAGCGAAGCCATACTGCTCCAATACGGGCTGGATCTTGCCGATTCTTCTCTCGTAACCTTCAAAAGTAGCCATTGTTGTTCCTCCTTCCTTATTCTGCTCTCGGATCGATATACTTTACAGCATCATCGAACCGACCATAGGTACCGATATTCTTCTCGAAGGCATCCTTCGGATCGGCGCCCTTGCGAATCATATCCATCATCTTGCCCAGATTTACAAACTGATAGCCGATGCACTCATTATTGGCATCCAGCGCAACCTTCAGAATGTAGCCCTCGGCCATTTCCATATAACGAACGCCCTTTACCTTGGTAGCAAACATGGTACCAACCTGAGAGCGCAGGCCCTTGCCCAGATCCTCCAAGGAGGCGCCAACCGGCAGACCGCCTTCGGAGAACGCAGTTTGGGTGCGGCCGTAAACCAGCTGCTTGAAGATCTCGCGCATTGCAACGTTGATCGCATCGCATACCAGATCGGTATTCAGCGCCTCCAGCAGAGTCTTACCCTGCAGGATTTCAGCGGCCATCGCAGCGGAATGGGTCATACCGGAGCAACCCAAGGTTTCTACCAGAGCCTCTTCGATAATACCTTCTTTAACATTCAGGGTCAGCTTGCAGCAGCCCTGCTGGGGTGCGCACCAGCCGATACCATGGGAAAGACCGCTGATATCGCTGATCTGGGTAGCCTTTACCCATTTACCCTCTTCGGGAATGGGAGCGGGACCATGATGAGGGCCCTTGGCAACCACGCACATACTTTCAACTTCATGTGAGTAGTTCATTTTAATGACTCCTTCCATAATTTATGTTTTTTAGCACATACATTTGTATTATATAATAACTTTCGGGAACTTTCAAGCATTTTTTTATTCCTTATATTGCATCCTCTCGGGCGTCCAGCCGGAAAGCACCTGCGCCATCGCGGCAGCCTCCCGCTTGGCGCCCGCCAGATCATGCTCCAGATAATTGCCGCATTCGATCTTATTGGTACCGGGGATTTCGCCCTCATAAGCGGCAATGAATTGCATCGATTCCGCCACCAGCCGAATGGCCTGCTCATGGGAAAGCCGATCCCTTACCAAAAGATAAAAGCCGGTGCGGCAGCCCATTGGGCCGACATAGAGGATCTGATCGCCCCATTGGGTATTGCGGGCATAGGTCGCAAAAAGATGCTCAAAGGTATGCATTGCGCCGTTGGAAAGATAATCGCCGCCATTGGGGCGCTTCATGCGGATATCATAGGTCACCGCATCGCCATCCACCCGCGAAAGATACATCCCCGGCTCCAGAATATCATGATTTACGGTAAAGCTTGCGATTTTTTTCATTCCTTACTCCTCGCTAAAAACACATTCACCGCCAACAAAGGTGGCATAAATTTTGCATTCCTCATCCAGCAGAATAAAATCAGCGCAGCTGCCTTCTTCAAGGCAACCCATCCGATCGGAAATTCCCAAAAGGCGGGCAGGATTTTCGCTTGCCATCTGCAGCGCCTCGGGCAGGGAAACGCCGCCGTATTTTGCCATATTGGCAACCCCTTCATTCAGCCGTAAAACAGAGCCTGCCAGCGTACCATCCGCCAATCGCGCCTGCCGCTCGGCAACATATACCGGCTGGCCGCCCAGCGCATATTGCCCATCGGGCAGGCCGCCCGCCTCAATGCAATCGGTAATGAGGCAGAGCCGATCCTTTTTAAGCTTGGCCAGCAGCCCGAACAATGCAGGATGCACATGGATGGTATCGGCGATCAATTCAATATAGGCATCGCTTTCCAGCGCCGCCCCCACAACACCGGGCGCCCGATGCTGCAGCGGAGTCATCACATTAAAAAAATGAGTGGTCGATTTAGCGCCTGCGCGATAGGCCGCAGCTGCCTGCTCATAGCTTGCGTTGGTATGGCCTACCGATGCAGCAATCCCCCTCGCCTCCATCTCGGCAGCAAAGCGGCCGCTTGCATCCTGCTCCGGCGCATAGGTGACGATTTTAATGACATCGGCAAAGCAATCCACCACCGCCGCCTCGGGGGGCAGGATATATTTTCCGTCCTGCGCGCCTTTTTTGGCGGGATGGATAAAGGGCCCTTCCATATGGCAGCCCAATACCCGCGCACCATCTTGCTTTTGCATCGCGGCGCGGATCCGCTCCATTGCGGCGGAGATGGTATCCAGCCCCATGGTCATCGTTGTTGGCAAGAAGGCGGTAACGCCGTTTTCAGGCAGTTTTTTTGCCATTTCCAGCGGGTCATGGGTCATGGTATCGGCGCCGCCGTAGCCATGGATATGCAGATCGATCAAGCCGGCGGAAAGATAAAGCCCGCCGCCATCGGTAATCCCTTCAAGCCCTGCGGGGATGGCCTCGGCAACACCGAGGATTTTATCATCATATAATAAGACCGTTTCCGGCAGGATCTTCCCGCCACGCACGATTTTTACATTCTTGATTGCTTTCAATTCAGGATCTCCTCATTTGTTTTTTGATTACACCAACTACCATATTCAGCGCGGGGCTGACCAACATATTAACTGCAAATTCCAAAAGGAAGTTTACGCCCGCGCAACCAATGATCAGAAAATACATTACGGTAGAACCCTCCGCAACAAAATTAGCGGAGAGGGTATCGCTCATCAGCAGCGCACCCAGAATAAATAAGCCCGTATTCAAAATCGGGGCTGCCACAGCAGCCGCAAAGCTTGCAACATAAGCATTTTTATCGGCGATCAGCTTATAAATAAACCCTGCGCCGAAGCCTGCCGCCGCACCCTTGCCAAGGCAGGTGAGGGCGGTAAGAAAGGGATGCTCCTGAAATAAAATCTGAGTGAAAACATCGGTGCCGGTAACGCCCGCCATCAGGGTAATAAACCCAAAGCAAAGGCCGAGGATCGTGCCTGCGGCAGGGCCCAGCAGCATCCCGCCAAAGGCAATGGGGATCAATACAAGGCTGATGCTGGTGGCGCCGATTTTAATGCTGCTGCCGAAAAGCTGCAAAACAATGACCAGCGCCAGCAAGATCGCCAGCTGCACCATATACAATGTTCGTTGTTTCCCTGTTTTTCTTTCCATCATAGATCTCCTTTTTCGGGGCTTTACCCGATGCTGACACCCCATCCTTTGATGGGTGCATCGCAGCTCAAAATATTTATGTGATCCGCAAAAGCGGTCAACATCCTTTCGTCTTTCTGGTCTTTTCATAGATGATCCGCAGCCCCTTAAGGGTCAAAAACGGATCGGTTTGCAGGGAGGCGCGGCAAAGGGGCGCAATCAAATTGCAAAGACCGCCGGTAGCGATCAGCGCGGCATTTTCCATTTCAGGCTCCTGCAAAAATTGCTCAATAAATCCATCAATTCCAAAAGCATGGCCCCGCAAAACGCCGGTTGAAATACATTCAGCGGTATTTTTCCCGATCGTCTTTTTAGGCGGCTCCAGCGCAACAATGGGCAGCTGGGCGGTAGAGGTCCGCAGCCCCTCCAAAGAGGAGCGGATCCCCGGCAGGATCACCCCGCCGATCAGCTCCTTTCGGGCATTTAAAGCAAAGATGGTTGTAGCCGTTCCGATATCCACCAAAATAGCAGCCCCATCAGCCTGCGCAGCCGCTGCTGCGGCATTGGCAATGATATCCGCCCCCACCTCCGAGGGCGCATCGGTCCGGATGGAAAAGCCGGTTTTAATTCCGGGGCCGACCATAAGCAGGCGGCAGGGGCAGACCTGCCCGATCGCCTGCGCAACGGTATGGGTCAGCGGCGGCACAACCGATGCGATGGCGCAATCGCTGATCTCCTCGGGCTCAATCTTTTTCATCCGCAAAACCTGCCGAAGGGTATTGGCATATTCATCGGCACTTCTTGGCTCCCCTGCCGCAAAACGCAGGGTAAATAAAGGCGCCGCATCCTCCCGAAATCCTCCAACGGTAATGCTGGAATTTCCAATATCAACAGCAAGCAGCATAAATACACCTCCGACCGCGCTGCATTTTCAATCAAGAACGCATCAATTGATCAATATCCGCTTTGGTGGCAAGCCCCTCGCCAAAGGCGGTGGCACCGCCGCAGGCGCTGCCCAATTTCAGGGCATAGGGATAGCCCTTTTCCGCGCCGGCAATAAAGCCCGCGACCATCGAATCGCCCGATCCAACAGTATTTACAACCTTCCCCGAAAAGGCTGCCTGCTCTGATACCTTTCCGTTCTCATCCAGCAGCAAGGCGCCCTCACCCCCGCGGGAGATCAAAACATTACGAGCGCCCAGCGCCTGCAATTCCCTTGCGCCCTCGGCAATCTCGGCAGCGCCGTTCAGCGGGCGGCCGACCAGCTCCTCCAATTCCCGATGATTGGGCTTGATAAGGAAGGGATGATATTTCAACACCTTCAGCAGCAAGGCGCCGGTGGCATCCACAATAAAGCGAATCCCCCGCCCCTGCAGCCGCTCCAAAATACGCTCATAAACATCCGAAGGCAGGCTCGCAGGAATGCTGCCCGCCAAAACAAGGGTATCTCCCTCTTTTAAGGCATCCAATTTTTCATAAAGCGCCTGCTGCGCCGCCTCATCAATGGCGGGCCCTTGCGCATTGATTTCCGTTTCCTTGCCCGCCTTTAATTTCACATTAATACGGGTAAGCCCTTCCTTCAAGAGGATGAAATCGGCGCAAACGCCCTGAGCCTCCAGATGCTCCGCCAAAGCCTTGCCGGTAAAGCCCGCAATAAAGCCCAGCGCCGTACTCTCGACCCCAAGCTCCCGCAAAACAATTGAAACATTGATCCCCTTGCCGCCGAAATATAAGGCTTCTCTGCGGCTGCGGTTGGTTTCGCCCTGCTCCAATTGATCTAAATAAACAACATAATCCAAGGCAGGATTAAAAGTTACTGTATAAACCATTATCAAGCTCCTTTATTGATCTGCCATCATTATACCTTTTTCTTCCTCTTTTTTCAAGCCTTATTTGACATCTCCACCCCTTCGCGTTATAATTTATGAAAAGAAAATTCAAAGGAGAATACCTATGATAACCTCTACCGTTTCCCCCGAAGAAATCGCCCGCCTGAAGGGGCTGGGCTTCCTGCGGGATAAAACCACACCCGATTGCTTCAATGCCCGCGTTATCACCGTCAACGGTAAGATTACTGCCGCAAAGGCCGCCGACATTGCGGAGGCCGCCGCCCGATTCGGCAGCGGAGAGCTTGCAATGACCTCGCGGATGACCATTGAGGTGCAGCGGATTCCTTATGATAAAATTGAGGACTTTTGCGCTTTTTTGGCAGAGCACGGGCTGGAAACAGGCGGAACAGGGCCGCGGGTTCGCCCCATTGTTTCCTGCAAGGGAACCACCTGTCATTTTGGCCTGATCGATACCTTCGCCCTTTCCGAGGCGATCCATGAGCGATTTTATAAGGGCTATCACGAAACAAAGCTGCCCCATAAATTCAAGATCGCGGTAGGCGGCTGCCCCAATAATTGCGTAAAACCCGATATCAACGATATCGGCATCATCGGCCAGCGAGTACCGCGGGTGGATGATGCCCTTTGCAAGGGCTGCAAAATTTGCCAAGTGGAAAAATGCTGCCCCATGAAGGCAGCAAGTCTTTCCGCATCCAAAATTGCCATCGATCCCGCTATTTGCAATCATTGCGGCCGCTGCGCCGAAAAATGCCCCTTCGGGGCGGTAACCCATCCCGAAAGCGGCTATCGCATTTATATTGGCGGGCGCTGGGGAAAAAAATGCGCCCGCGGTATTCCGCTTTCCAAAATCTTCCGCTCGGAGGAAGAGGTTTTGGCGGTAATCGAGCGCGCTATCTGCTTTTTCCGCGATCATGGCATTGCGGGCGAACGCTTTGCTGAGACCATCGAGCGGATCGGCTTTGAAAATGTAGAGAAAGAATTGATCGGATGAAGCGAATTCTCTCTTTCCTTTTAACATTGCTTATATTTTGCTCTGCCTGCGCGGCGCCGCCGCCCCAAGGCTTGCCCCAAAATCCCCAAAAGGTTGCGGTGCTTTTTTCCTCCTTGGCGGAGCTATGGCAGCTGGCAGGCGGTGAAATTGCCATTACGGTAGGCGAAAGCATCGAGCGCGGCTTTTGCACCGCCGATACGCCGCTGGTGGATCGCGGGGCGGGAAAAACCATCGACACCGAGCGGCTTTTAGCGCTGCAGCCCGATTTTGTTATCGGCTCCGCAGATCTCCCCGCCCATCAGGAGGCAGAGCTGCTTTTAAAGGAAGCCAAAATCCCCTGCCTGCTCTTGCGGCTGGAAAGCTTTGCCGATTATCTGGCGGCGCTGGAGCAGCTTTGCGCCCTTACAGGCGATGCCACTGCCCTTGAAGCCTCGGGCGCTGCTTTGCAGCGTTCCATCGATGCCACTCTCGCCGCAGCCGAAGTGCAACCCTCAAAAAAAATCTTGTTTATCCGCTCGGGCAGCAGCACCCGCTCTGCCAAGGCCAAAACCGCCGATCAGCATTTTGCGGCAATGATGCTGCAAGAGCTGGGCGCCGCTAACATTGCGGATCAAGCCCCTCTTTTGCTGGAAGGGCTGAGCCTTGAAGCTATTTTAAACGAAGATCCCGATTGCATCTTCATTGCCCCGATGGGCAATGAAGCCGCTGCCAAGGCCTATATGGAGAGCGTTTTGCGGCAGCCTGCTTGGCGGCAGCTCAAAGCGGTAAAGGAGCAGCAGGTGACCTATCTGCCCAAGGATTTATTTCAATATAAGCCCAATGCCCGCTGGGCAGAGGCTTATCAATATTTATATAAGGCATTATATCAAGAATGAAAAAAAGTGTTTGGAAAAAATATGCTTTACCGGTGATTTTGGGCGCGGCGCTGATCAGCGCCTTTTGGCTGGCCCTGCGCATCGGCAGTACCCCCCTTTCCGCCGCCTCCTTCCGAGGCGGCCTTTTCGGCTTGGCCGGCTATGAAACCGAGCGGCTGATCCTTTGGCACATCCGCCTGCCGCGGGCGCTGGGCGCGCTGCTGGCAGGGGCAGGACTTTCGGGATCGGGCTGCCTTTTGCAATCGGTTACCCGCAACGACCTTGCAGGCCCCAATATTATCGGCGTAAACGCGGGAGCGGGCTTTGCTGCCATTCTTGCCCTTTTTCTCTTTCCTGCGGCAGCCGCTATTCTTCCGCTTCCCGCCTTCCTCGGTGCCTTTGGCGCAACCCTTTTAATTTTAGGGCTGGCTTCTCGCGGGCGGGCAAGACGCTCTACCCTTGTTTTGGCAGGGGTAGCGGTGGGTGCCCTGCTCAATGCCGCCATCTCCTTTCTTTCCCTGCTGGATACCGATATTCTTTCCTCCTATAATCATTTTTCCATCGGAGGGCTGGCAGGGCTGCAATTAAAAGAACTGATTTTCCCCGCCGTTATGATCCTGCTCTCGCTTTTGATCGCCCTGCTGCTGGGGCGGCGGATCGATTGCCTCAGCCTCGGCGATTCCATCGCCGCCTCGCTGGGCATTCGGGTAAAGGCGCTGCGGATGCTCTGCCTGATTTTGGCAAGCGCTTCGGCCGCAGCCGCAGTGAGCTTTGCGGGGCTGCTGGGCTTTATTGGGCTTATGGTTCCCCATATTGCCCGCCGTCTTTGCGGCAGCGCCATGCGGGCGCAGCTGCCTCTTTCCGCCCTGCTCGGCAGCACCCTTTTGCTGCTCGCCGATCTTTTGGGGCGGATTTTGATCGCGCCCTCCGAGCTGCCGGTAGGGATATTGACTGCCCTTTTGGGCGCCCCCTTCTTCCTTTGGTTGCTTTTAAGAAAGGAGGCGCATTATGAGGATTGATCAGCTTTCCGCCGGCTACGGCAAAAAGGAATTTCTTCATTCCCTCTCGTTTTCTCTTCCCCGCGGCGCGCTGACGCTGCTGCTGGGAAAAAACGGTAGCGGGAAATCAACGCTGCTCCACGCCCTTGCAGGCCAGCTTCCCCATCGCGGCAGCATTACCCTGCAGGATCAACCGATTGATTCGCTTTCGCCGCGGGAGCGTGCCAAAAAGATCGCCCTGCTCCCCCAAAACCTGCCGAGCAGCAGGCTGACACCGCTGGAGCTGGCCTTTCTCGGTCGCAATCCTCATACCCCTTTAGCGGGGCGGCTCAGCGAAGCCGATTGCGCCAAGGCCGAGGAGGCTCTGCGCCGCGCCGATCTATGGGAGCTGCGCTTCTCGCCGCTGGAAGCCCTTTCGGGCGGTGAACGGCAGCGGGCCTATCTGGCGATGGTATTGGCGCAGGATGCAGAAATCCTTTTGCTGGATGAGCCTACCGCCCATCTGGATCCTGCCGCCGCCCGCGCCTTTATGGAGCGGCTCTGCGGGCTTGCAGCGGAGGGAAAAACCATTCTTGCCGCCATCCATGATCTTAATACAGCCGCCGCCTTTGGGCAAAATTTGATCCTTTTGGATCAGGGCAGCCTTTTCTATTGCGGCGATGCCCGCTCCGCGCTGGAGCAGCAAAAGATCGCAAAGCTCTTTGATCTGGAGCAGGCGACCGATGGTCAGCGCTATTTTTTCTATTAAAATTTGCAAATAAAAAACATCAAAAAATCGGTACGCCGGCCCCTTTGGGGCGGCGCGGCGACTGGGTTAATTATTCCTAAAAACCC
>JAZQDS010000027.1:0-8704 GCA_045546895.1 Eubacteriales bacterium
CCATCCTGGTAAACACCGTACTTGTTCATAAAAGGAGAGTCTTTGGCTTCTCCGATGATCAACTCATATTTATCAAAAAACTTCACCATTATCAAAATCTCCCAACCAAAATATGCTGCTTCGACCTTTTTACCGATAAACACCGGCAGCTCCGGCATGTACCCCGTCCAAGCCTCATTTCTTAGCTTCCAATGGCTGTGTTTTCCCCGTTTACGGTAACATCAGCGAGCTTTCTGTCGTCGCATCCCACAAAACCAAACACACCATCCGTCCATGCAGACAGGAAATCTCCGGAATCATGAATGTGGAAGCCGGCAAGCTTTAACCCGTTGATGTTTTTCGCCCGGAACCAGACAGTTCCCTTTCGAATAAAATCTTTCTCGATCTTAATTTCAGGCGGTTCCGTCAAAATAACGTCCCAATTACGGAAGATTATATCCTTTACTGTATCTGGAAAGTCGGAAGAAAGATTAAAATAGCCCTGCGTCTCTACTCTAATGTTTTCCAAAGTGATGTGCTCTATCTTCACTCCCGCACTCTCATCCAAAAGCAGCACTCTGGGACAGTTGGCAGCGGAAATGTTGCTAAATGCCACATCCCGAATCGAAACATCGCCCCTTCCCATATAAGCAGACTGTAGCTGGATCAGGGGTGCGCCTCTGGTAACGGTGATGTTGGAAACACGCACATGCTGGATCAACCCATCCTTGCCTACGCCTACCCGGAAGGTACTGGAGCATGATCCCAGCACACAATTGCTGATGACAATATGCTCACAAGGATGCGGTCTTCGCTTTAACCGACTCTCATGTCCTCTGATGGCAATGGCATCATCTCCCGTGTCAATGATACAGTTTGAAACTGTAACATAGCGGCAACAATCAATATCAATGCCGTCACTGTTGAAGAAATGATGGGGATTTCTGGTTTTGAGACCCGAAACCGACACATAATCACAGCCGTAAAGCCACAAGCCCCAACAGGGCTGATTGGTAAGTGTTACATCGCAAACCGTTACACGGTCACATTCCACAAAGCAAAGCAGTGGGCCGGGGCGCAGAACATTAACATCCTTCACCCGGGAAAAACCGCCCTCATTCCAGACATATGCGGAAAAATAGCGGGGCTCTCCGAAGAAGGTATCACCGCTTCCATCAAAGATACCGGTACCCGTGATAGCAACATTTTCACATTCCAAAGCAATCACAAGGTGCTTGCCCAGCCATTTTTCACCGGTGGGACTGGACATATTCTGAGGAAAGGCATCCGGATCGTTGTAATCAGCCATATTCTCGCTGCCCTTGATCACAGCGCCATGCTCTAGATGTAGCTCCACATGACTTCTCAGCCAAATCGTACCGGAAATATAAACACCGGCAGGAACAGTGACTCTGCCACCTCCGGTCTGTGCACAATGGTCAATCGCAGCCTGAATCTGCGCAGTACAGATCTCAAAGCTATTGGGTACTGCTCCAAAATCCAAAATATTTGCGTTCATATAGCCCTCCCACGCAACATCAGTTTGTACGACTATGCTACTATACCAGTCAAGAAAAGTCAACAAAACCAGATACGAAAATTTTTCGAAAAAGGAAGGCCGTTGGTATCGATGAGGCGAAAAAGTAATAAGTAAAAATCGGGAACCTTCAACAGAAGGGTGCCGATTTTTGGAGGTACCGCCCAAATTTGAACTGGGGAATGAGAGTTTTGCAGACTCTTGCCTTACCACTTGGCCACGGTACCATATGAAATAAGGAACGCAAAGCGTTCCTTATCTTATTTGGCGGAGAGAGGGGGATTCGAACCCCCGAACGGGTTTAAGCCGTTACACGATTTCCAATCGTGCGCCTTCGACCAGCTCAGCCATCTCTCCAAACTGCTTGAATAGTATATAACGGAATTCAAGAAAAGTCAAGCAATTTTTAAAAAAGATTTCAGCGGAAGCAAGAGCCATCCGGCGGAGAGACGATAACTGAAGCCTTAAGTTGGCTCATACATTCTCTTTATACTCGAATGTTTTCCACACGCTCTTCTTTTCCGCTTTCCAACGAACGGCTGATGGCATTCATAATGAACACAGGGGAAATAAATTCGTCGTAGGTCCCCGTTTGGTTCTCACCCGAAAGTATACCGTAAAATTCCTTGAATTCCTCATAAAACCAGTCATTTGTTGCGGGAATAACAAAGCTGTTTCCGCTTTCTTCGGCCATACGGGAAGCATAATAAAAATTGTTTTTATCGCAGAAAAGGCCTACGCAATCGTAATTCTCATAGTGAAATAACACATGGATCTGCTTTCCGTTTTGCTTAGCCGTTACAGAGAGCGGAAATCTGCCGAAGATCTCGCAGACCATTTCCACAAGATGCTGGGCATAGAAGAAAAATCCGCCGTATACGCTTTGGCTTCGATAAGGCGCCCGGACATAGCCGCCAAGGGTGCTACCGCCGGCCTCACGCTCTACTTCGCTCTTTAACTGACGCACGAATACATCCTGCTTCAAGGATGAACCGCCCGATATGCGAATCTTTTTATCTTTAAGCCGTCTCATAAATTCGATGGCCTCGTCCTCACTAATCGTGATCGGCTTATCAATAAACATTGGGATACCGCTGTCAATATAAGGCTTGGCGTATTTATAGTGATTGTCTCCGTGACGCGCGGTGATTATCAGGCCATCTATCTCTCCAACGGCATCCGCATAATCGTTCATTACGGGAACACCGAATTCTTTGTTCAGTTTTTCCGCCGCCTCTCTGTCGTCGCTGTATACACCGACGACCTCAATGTCTCCGAACTCCTCTTTTTCCTTGATAAATGTTAAAAAAGCGTTAGCGTGAGAGTTTTCACAACCAAGTATTGCAATTCTTTTCATTGGTATTTCTCCTTAAAATTTCAAAGGAAGCGGATTTTCTGCATGGACTGTCTCGATAACCGAAATTACCGCCGCTGCCATTTCGGGCGTTACCGTCATATCTCTGCCCTCGGTGAGCTTATAATACAACTGCTCGTAGAGCTTCGCTGTACCGACATCAAACGCCGTACCCTCGAAATTTTCCGATTCAATATGCTTGATAAGCTTTTCGGAGCAGTAAATAGGATTGCCATCGTCGTCCTTAAGAGATTCCTCAACAACGGGCTTCTCGGGGTTCTCACCATCGCAAATATATGTCATTTCATATGCCTTTGGCTTTGCTTTGAGCGTTCCCTTTGTTCCCTGAACCTTAATATTGTAATCACTGTATGCATCGATAGAGGAAATTTCAACATCAATTAGCGGCTTATTGGGCGCGGCGATGAGAATTTTTGCATAGTCGTCGGCATCTCCGCTTGTGAGCGCGGTATCGAGCTTGCTGTAAACGACCTTGGCATCTTTATCAAAATCCAAAAAGCCGAGCGCAATTCCAATGGGGTGAGGGCCTGTATTATAGGTACTACCCGCGCATTTCTTCTGCAAGGTCTGCCAATCCCAACGACGCGCAAAGCCGTTATAACGAACGCTTATCTGCTTAACATCTCCAAGCCGACTCGATTTTATCGTATCATATATAAACTCATAAAACGGGGCAAAAAATGTCTGCTGGAACACGGCAAGGACAACGCCCTTTTCTTTTGCGATCTTAATAAGCTCATCGCATTCATAACGAGAACGCCCAAAGGGCTTTTCAACGAGTACATTTTTTCCGTGAAGCAAAAGATCCTTGGTGATCGAATAGTGCATTTCGGAATAGGAAGCGTTTACAACAAGATCAATGTCGTCAAAAGCATATAATTCCGTATAATCCGCAAAGGTCTTACAGCCGGGATATATTTCTTCTGAAACCTTTCTGCGAAATTCATCCGCGTCTACTACGTATTTCACGCAGTAATATTGATTATCGGCGCTGCGATAATATGCGCCGTGGATGTCCTTTCCGCTTCTTCCCTGGCCGATAATCGCAAGATTTAACCTTTTCATAATTACCTCCCCCAAATATGGTTTTATTTAATTCTATTAAAAAATAAATTTTTTGAAAAGTAAATAGCAAAAACTGCATTTTTATATTGCAATAAATGAACAACTCTTTTATAATGAAAGATATTAAAAATGTAGGAGAACTGTAATGAACAATGATGTCCGAGCAACAGACAAAATGTTTTTTAAGCATGAGATATCGGATAACCTTCCCTGCAACGCGTATTCTATGCACATACATAATAACTACGAAGTAATCTTCTTTTTGGAAGGGAACGCCACACATGTAATAGAGGACAGAAAGTATAAGCTTAAAAAGGGGGATCTTATTTTGATACGTCCTTTTAAATATCACTTTATTCAGATCGACGCGCCTGCGCGATATAATCGCTACGATATTCTTTTTGATCCAAAAAGAAATATGATAGAAAGTGTGAAGTTAATTCCAAAGGATCTCGAGGTCATCAATGTTAGCGGAAACAAGATCATTGAGGATATTTTTCAAAAATGTGATATCTACCGGCAAAACAGTGATTGGGACACCTTTGAAAAGATCCTTTCTCATCTACTCTCAGAGCTGTTTTATAATCTCAGTTTATTTCCGCAACAATTCTCCGAAACGACCGCAACGCTCTCGCCGCTTATCTCAAAAGCGCTAAAGTATACCAACGACAATCTTTGTTCGATCGCCGGGATTGACGAAATAGCCGAGCATCTTTTTGTAAGCGAAAGTTATCTTTTCCGTTTGTTTCAAAAGGAATTGCATCAGACTCCCAAAAAATACATAATGGAGAAGCGTCTCCTTTTGGCGCAAAAGATGATTCGCGACGGCCAAAAACCAACGGCTGTTTTCGAGCAATGCGGATTTTGCGATTACACCACCTTTTATCGAAATTATATTACTTTTTTCGGGCATTCTCCGTCCGAGAAAATATAGGAGCGAAACCTTTGCTTTTTGAGAGCTCCATTTTATATGAGATATACTACTGTTTTGTACTACCCTTCCATAAAAAAACACACCCCATCCGGGGTGTGTTTTTTTATGCAAATGGTCCATACTTTTTTGCACCTCAACGGAAGCAAGAACCATCGGCCAGATGGAAGCCCAGGCGGCGAACGCGGCGCAATTCCACCGCAATTCCCGCATTTTTTAAGCCCTCTGCAACATAATTGGGGCTGAGGCTCCGATCATTTCCCGCGGCAAGCGTTGCCGCAAGGCAAATTCCTCCGTCAATAGGCGATGCTTCCATCTTTAAAATAAACGCGCGAAGATCCACCTCTTTTTCGCTTCGTTTGGTTTTTTTCAAAACCATCAGCGGTTGCAAAAAAGCAGCTTCTATTTGCTCCGCCGAAGCCTCTGTTGCCAGCTCCAGCCGATAGCTTGCCCATGCGATTTCCTTAAAGGCATGCTGCGGCTCATAGATCTCCAAAATTTTCAGGCTCTCGGGAAAGGCATTTTTCAGCATCTCCGCATCAAAATTTTCCTCATCGGTAATCCGAAAATCAAAATACTCCCCCTCGCTTTCAAAACCCAGCGAAAGAGATTGGGCAAAAACGCAATAGGGATGGGGGCTGAAGCCACCGGTGCTCCAATAGGGAATGGCGCTGCGGCGAATGGCGCACATCACCGCCCGATTTAAATCCAGATGGGAAAAATAGATGGCACTTCCCTCTTTGCAAAAGCGCGCCCGCATATTCTTAAACATCGCATTTTCCTCCCATCAGCCGATTGGCGCCGCAGCCGGAGCAGCCTTCCTTGCAATTTGGGGTCGTTTCCGCCCGATAGCTGCGCTCCGCTTCGCGGATCAAATATTCCTTGGTTACGCCGATATCAATAAAATCCCAAGGCAAAATTTCCGAAAATTCCCGTTTACGCTGAGAATAAAATGCGCCGTCAATCCCCGCCGCCTTCATCGCAGCAAGCCAGCGATCATAGCTGAAATGCTCGGTCCAAGCCTCCAGCTTTCCGCCCGCGGCAGCCACTAGCGCAATCACCGGCGCCAGCCGCCGATCCCCTCGCGCCAAAATTGCTTCGATCATCGAGGTCTTCCCATCATGGCAGCTGAGGGAGATCTGCTTGGTGCGCATCTTTTCGTAAAGGTAATTCCGCTTACGCTGCACCTCCTCCTCGCTGACCTGCGCCTCCCATTGAAAGGCGGTAAACGGCTTGGGAATAAAGGGGTTTACGCTGGCTGCAATATGAATAAATCGATTTCTTTTGCTCTTATCCGTATCGTAGAAATAGCCGATAATCCGATCTGCGGTTGCGCGAATGGCATCCAGATCCTCATCGGTTTCGGTAGGCAAGCCCATCATAAAATAAAGCTTGACCGAGGAATTTCCGTTTTCAAAAGCAATACGGCAGCTGCGCTCAATATCTTCCTCGGTAACATTTTTGTTGATAACATCCCGCAACCGCTGGCTTCCTGCTTCGGGCGCAAATGTAAAGGTAGATTTCTTTACAGCCGTAATCTTTGCTGCAAGCTCCTTGGAAAAATTATCTGCCCGCAGAGAGGGCAACGAAAGATTGATCCCCCTCGGCTCAGTATACTTCATCAGCTGATCTACCAGCGGCTCAATTTCAGGATAATCGCTGGAAGAAAGGGAGCAAAGAGAAAGCTGCTCATAGCCTGTGTTTTCCAGCAGGGTGCAGGCATCACGCACCAAAGTTTGTGTAGATTTACACCGCAGCGGGCGGAACAGCATCCCTGCCTGGCAAAAACGGCAGCCGCGGATACAGCCGCGAAAAAGCTCGATCGTTACCCGATCGTGCACCGCCTCGGTAAACGGAATTATTTGAGTTTTGGGATAATAGGCCTGATCCAGGTTTTGAATAATTCTTTTGCGTACCACAGCGGGAACGCCCTCGCGATTGGGCTTAAAGGAGCGCAATGTACCATCCTCGTTATATTCCGCATCATAAAAAGCAGGAACATAGAAGCCTTCCAATTGCGCGGCAGCCAGCAGGAATTCCTCGCGGCTCCAGCCCTCCTTTTGGGCCTTTTGCAGCAGCTTGGCCAGCTCAGGAAGCGCCTCCTCCCCTTCTCCGATGCTGAATACATCAAAGAAAGGCGCCAGCGGCTCGGGATTATAGGCGCAGGGCCCGCCGCCTACAACGATATTTTTAAGCCCCTCCCGCTCCTTGCTGTAAAGCGGGATTCCGCCCAGCTCCAGCATATTCAAAACAGTAGGATAACACATTTCATATTGCAGGGTAAAACCGATCAGATCAAATTCGTCAAGGGAGGTATGGCTCTCCATCGTAAAAAGACGAATATCCTGCTGCCGCATCCGTTCTTCCATATCAGGCCAGGGCTGAAACGCGCGCTCGCACCAAACCCCTTCGGTTTCATTCAGCGCGCCGTAAAGAATGCGCAAGCCGAGATGCGACATCCCGATATCATAAATATCGGGAAAGCAGAAGGCAAAGCGTATATTCACCTCATCAAGGCTCTTTACCGTTTGCCCGATCTCGCCGCCAACATAGCGGGCAGGCTTTTGAACCTGCAGCAGAAGATCCCGCATTTCATCCAAATTATAAGTCATTTTTTTACATCCTACTCCCTTCAAAAACGCTCGCCCCATTCATCGCCGAGCAAAAGCACAATCAGATAAATACAAACCAGCAGCAGCGAAAGATTATACCCGCTGCTCAAAAATTGCCAAAAGGCCGCTGCCAGCAGCGGCAGCAAAATGCAAAGGCCAATCCCACGCCCCACCGCCTGAACGCGCCGAAGCGCAAGATGCTGCGCCAGAACGGCACGCAGCATTCGCCCGCCATCCAGCGGAAGAATCGGCAATAAATTCAGCAGCGCCAGCGCTGCATTGGCAAAGGTAAAAAACCAAAGCATCTCAGAAGAAAAAAACGCCGCCGCGGCTCCAAAGCCCAGCGCAAGCAAAAGGCTTGCCGCAGGCCCTGCGGCACTGACCCAAAATTCCGCGCGATAGGATAGCCCGCCGATCTCCAGCGAAAAGCCCTGCAGCCCGCTGCGAAAGCGCCGCCATGGAATGCCCTGCAGCCGCAGCATCAGCAAATGCCCCAGTTCATGCAGCAGGGAAAAAAGCAATATCCAAAGGGGATCAAAGCTCCCCTCTATCAGCATATAAGCCAGCGCAAGCAACAGCGGAAACCCTGAGGGTTTAAGCCGCTTCATCCTGCTCCGCAAGCGCCTGATCCACTACCTTTTGAACCTCCTCCTGCTCGGGGCGGAGCGCCGCTACCGCCGCATCCTTCCATTCCCCCAGCGTTTCCTTAAAAACCGGCAGGCTGAGATGGGATTTTGTCCATTCGGGGAAGGCGGTTTTTAAATAAAAAAAGCCTGCCGCCGCAAACAGCGCCAAAATCAGCAATGTTACCAAAAACGAGCCTCGCCTTTTCGCGGGGCGGGGCTGAACCTCTGCCCTGCGCAGCTCCCGCAGAGAATCGCGATGATATTCTTCCATTTTTCAAACGCCCTTTCTTTTCTTTTTCTTCATTTTATGAAAAGAAAAGCCATATTAGAATAAATTATATAAAAATTAAAGAGGATTGTCAATCCGCTTGACATTTTGAAAAATTTAAATTATTATAATTTGGAATAAACTAAAAAATGCGCCCGTAGCTCAGCAGGATAGAGCGTTCGCCTCCTAAGCGAAAGGCCGCGCGTTCGAATCGCGCCGGGCGTGCCAAAATAAACGGATTCGTTTTTCCGAATCCGTTTTTGCATTTAGAAATTTCAAAGGAGGTTGCATATGATTACCGATCTTTGCAG
>JAZQDS010000028.1:0-49385 GCA_045546895.1 Eubacteriales bacterium
CCTTCTTTTAAACGTGAAGCGTTTCTCATAATTCTTGCAGCCGCCGCAGGGCTGATACCGCAAACAGAGGCCAATTCTGCAGAAGAGCAGCCCTCTCGCAAGGCAATTTCTCCGCGCCAAAGATCCGAATAGGCGCGATAAAACATCCCTGCGATCACATGGCTATCCACATTCTGCCGATATAACGCTTGCAGCACCTGCATCAACTGATCAAAATCCTGATCACTTACCGCATTGGAAATTCCAAACCATGAAGATTCCGCTTCAGGCGAAACCATCTTATCAATCAGCTCACGCGTTATTTCGCCCCCCTGAACATAAGAAGTAAGCTTATGAACTTCTTGCTTTAAACGAAGCATTGAACCGCCGGTTACATCAACAAGATAAGAGCATTCGGGCGTTGAAATGGCTGCCCCTTCGGCCGTTGCCAAGCCATGCACCCATCGAACCAAGGCATCATTGCGGGGACGCATCAATTTAACGCTCTCGCCGCCAAGTTTCTTGATATTGGAATCCAGACTATTGGTTTTTCCGCCCTCCTTGGCATGATCGATAAATAATACCGTTACTCCGGGCGCTATGTCCGATAATGCAGCCTGCAGCTTTTTTTCGTTATTCCCCCTCAGGGTGGAGGTTTCAAGGTCTGTAATCAGAACAAGCTTTCGTTCTGCCATTGCGGGATAAGCTCCTGCGGCATCGGCCAAAAGATCATATTCTAATTTACGCCCGTCCAATTCAATCAAATTGAATTCGGGTAAAACAGGTGCACAAATCTTGCGAAATTGATCTAAGTAATAATCAAGAAGATATTGTTCATCTCCCGCAAGATAATATAGAGAACCCATCTCCCCCGCTTTTATTTGGTTTTTAAGCGCTTCAACGGTCATATTTCTTCCTTTCCAAAATTAATCCGTCTGTAACAAATTCAATCGTGCCATTTTGCTGAGTAATGTATACAGATTCACATATCGTATGGAGGCGGTCAACAACTTCCTGCTTGGGTAATCCGTAATTATTTTCGCCGACCGAAATCACAGCAATTTCAGGCGCACACTTTTTAATAAACGGATACATTGATGAGCGATCGCTGCCATGATGAGAAACCGCAAGAATTGTGCAATCCTCGATCTCTGCAAGATTTTTAAGCTCCGCCTCCCCTGTCATATCACCGGTTATCAAAAGAGAAACAGGACCAAGCTCAATCCGATATGAAACACATCGCTCATTCTGATCAACAAAATCAACACGATCCATTGCAAAGGTTTCTGCCTTGATTTTTACACTGTCCAATACCGAGAATTGCTCATCGCTTTTTAGTTTGCGCGCAAAATCATTGTTTAATATCGGCACCAATTCAGGGGCCGCTTCAAAATCAGGATAAACCAATTGATCCACATAGCAATTCTTCAACAATGTATTAATTCCGTTAGTGTGATCCGAATGAAGATGAGTAAGCGCAACCAACTCTATAGTTTGAATTTCATTATCGGTTAAATAATGAATTAAATTATATCGTTTATCCGAACTTCCGCCATAATCCAGTATCACAGCGGAGCGACCCTTGCTGATTACCGTGCAAGACCCCTGCCCGACATCGATAAAAGCAATCTTATAGGACGTATCGCGGTGAAGCGGTGTATAAATCATACTAAAGGATAATGAAAAACAGCAAAATGCTGCTAATAACGGAGCAAAAGATCTTCGCTTATACCGCAAGAAATGATAGATGGATATACCAATTATAGCAAACAACACTGCTAAAATCAATATTTCAGCCCACCCAAGTTTATGGATTGTTGCAAATTCCCAGCGCCCCATAAAAACAGCCGTCTTGCTCAGAACATAATACAATCCATTGCAAACCCAGCCGATCGCAGCCCCAACCCCGGGGATCCAGCCGAGAAGGATCATTGCAAGGCCGAGCATGAAGAATAACTCAAAGGGATAAATCAAAAGAAGATTTGATATTGGCGCTATGGGGCTGAAACTGCCAAAAACCCAAAGCATAATCGGAAGTGTTGCTATATTTGCCGCAATAGAGCAAGAGAATGCTGCTGTCAGCTTACGATAATATTTGGTCAAATAGGGACGATTTTTAATCTTAGGATAAAAGATAAAGCTTTCAATCGGATGGCTCCAAGCTATAACGCCAAAGGTAGCGCAAACACTGAGCATAAAGCCCACATCACGAATAGAAAACGGATTCGCCAAAACAATTAGAAAGGCTGCAATCGATAAAGAGGTCAGTCCATCCGAAATTAAATTTGCAGCATATCCAATAGATAAGACAATAACCATAATACAAGCGCGAACGCAAGACAGCGGGAAGCCGACAATAGCCGTAAAGAAAACAGCTGCAAAAATTCCAAGCAGATACCGAACGCGATAATTCACGCCGCAAACCAAAAATATAAAGCCAAAGATCAAAACAGCAAACATTAAATGAAGTCCGCTGACTGCCATAATATGCGATAGTCCGATTCGCCGCATTGAAACATAGGTCATATCATCCAGCTCACTTTTATCACCAAAGCAAACAGATTTTAAAAGGCCAACGGTTTTGGGTGCAGCATATTTAAAATTTTCCTGCATTCTTTGGCGATAAAGACAGATGTTTCTACGCAGGTTAAAGCCATCGGGCGTATTGATTTCCGCCCAATTCTCGTCCTGATAACCATTCAATAAAATGCGATTCTCGCGCCCTGCGCCAAAATTGTTGAGATCAGCGAAAAACTTGACCTTTCCGCTGATTCGATCTCCATCTATATAAGACCGCTCGGTTCTTGAATAAATCCTCGCCTTATTTCGTTGAAGAAGCGGAACCTTTTTTCCATCGATCTCGCGAATTACTGTTTCATAATAGATCATAGATCCATCCGATGAGCTCTCTATATTGGTAACAACACCGGAAACTTTGACTTCCCGATCAAGTAATTGCGAGGTAAATTGACGAGAAAAAAGTGTCTGAAGCCCAAATAATGAAATACCGAAAAGAGAAAAAATCAGGCAAACTATGATCGTTGCTTTATATTCAAAACGAATAAAGAAAGCTCCGATAAGTAAAAGAAATAAAAGAATCCCCAAAATCAGAAGAACTTTAAACGGAAGCAGGGTACAACAAAACAGCGTTATTAAAAACGCCAAGATACACCACATTAAAAACCGTTTAACCATATTTTCGTCCTCCATCAAATATTATAATAGATGGGGCGAAAAATGTCAAAAGCTGTATATAAAAAGAGCATCCTTAGGGATGCTCTTTTTATGCGTTTCATTTTTCATCAGCAATGTCGGATTGATCTGAAAAGCTGCGCACTAATTCTTCCAGCTCATTTTTAGTATGAACAGTTGCTCCCGATTGCAGAATGTTTTCCCGCAACCATTTCGGAAGTGTTTCAAAATAAGCCTTCGCTTCGTTATTCATAATATCACCTCGGCTATGTTATAACCGAAAGTTAAAGAATTATGCAAATTAAGCCCGCGCTTCCTTCATTTATAATTCTACTTAAAGTTTCCTGCAATTTAAATCGAGCATCATCCGGCATCTTGGAAATCTTATTATAAAGCCCTTCATTCACGAGATCATGAACAGATTTGCCGAAAATATTGGATTCCCAAATCTTAGAAGGATCCTCCTCAAAATCTTTCAGCAAATATTCTATCAACTCCTCTGATTGACGCTCGCTGCCAACAATCGGCGAAACCTCTGTTTGAATATCCGCTTGAATAATATGATACGAAGGCGCTTGCGCCGAAAGCTTTACACCGAAACGCCCGCCCTGCTTAAAGATTTGAGGCTCGCTCAATGTCATTTCCTGCATTTCGGGAAAAACAATGCCATAGCCTTTATTTTGCGCTTCTTCAAAGGCATCTTTGATTTTATCATATTCACGTTTGGCTGCGGAGAGCTCTTTGATCATCGAAACCAGCTCACCATCATTTTTAATGGATGTACCGGAAGCCTCGCTTAAAACGGAATAATAGATCTCCGGCTTCAAATCCAGCTTTAATCCGGCAGCGCCGCTGCCCAAATCAATTTTATCAATCTCACACCGCGCAAGCTTATCATTTTGAGCCAATCCATCCATCATTTTTTTGATGGAGCGAACACGATCCAACCTCTTGGCCTCTTCGGAAACAGAATGATAAAGATCTACCTTTAACCAATGCTCCCGATCAAGCCCATCCACCCATGAAGGTAGCTCAATCCGAAGTTCCCGCAAAGGAAACTCGAATAGAACGGTTTGAATAATCGAATAAATCTCTTCCGCTTCCAGTTCAAGGCAATTCACAGCCATAACAGGAACATCATAGCGCTCCATCAAGCGCTGACGCAATTCTCCCGCGCTTTCGCTATCAGGAAACATGGAATTCACCAAAACAGCAAAGGGCTTATTTAGCGCCTTTAATTCGTTAATTACCCGCTCTTCCGCTTCAATATAATCATCTCGCGGAATTTCACCGATGCTTCCATCGGTCGTTATTACCAAGCCAATGGTCGAATGATCACAAATCACCTTATGAGTCCCAAGCTCTGCAGCACGTTGAAATTCCATCTTTTCCGCGCTCCAGGGCGTCTCAACCATCCTTGGTTCCCCATTTTCGGTCTGTCCCATCGCAGATTCAACAACATATCCAACGCAATCAATCAGCCTCACCCGAAAGCAAACATTATCGTCCATCTTAATTTCAGCTGCCTCATCGGGAATAAACTTCGGTTCTGTTGTCATAATTGTCTTGCCCGGTGCAGATTGAGGAAGCTCATCAATTGCGCGATCCTTGCGATGCTCATTAGAGATATTTGGAATTACAAGGTTTTCCATAAATTTTTTAATAAAGGTAGATTTCCCTGTACGAACAGGGCCAACAACCCCTATATAAATATCCCCGCCGGTTCTGGCGGCAATATCCTGATAAATGCTTGCCTTGGTCATTAATGCGCCCTCCATACATCCGTAATCATTTTGTATATTAGTATGAAAACAGGCGCTCAGATATTCATCTTTTCTTAAAAGAGCGATATCAAAAGAATGATTGCTCCGCCGAAGATCATAAAATCTGCAAGATCAAAAACAAGCCTAGAAAGCCTTTTAATTTCCAAACGTGGAAAACGAATATAATCCACAACACAGCCGCGAATCCATCGATCCGAAACATTGCTCAAGGCACCCGCCAAAAGAAGTGTTGCGCCTATTTTCGCGCCAATGTCAGCACTTGCAGAGAGAAAGATCATTCCAAGCGGTATTGCAACAATGCAAAAAACAATGGTTTGAATTATAACTGCGGCATATTTTTTCTTGCTGAATATCCCAAAAATAATTCCGCGATTGCGGCATGGTCTTATTAAGATACTCCCTTTCATGAAAGTTCGCGAAATCTTAAACCGCTCTATATAATATTTTAATGCTGATTCAGCCGCAGCAAATGATAGAATAAAAATAATACAGCCAATCATTTTATTCGAAAAGTTCATCCAGCAAAGCGCGTACTTCGCTACGCGCCGCTTCGGTTGATTTTATATCCAAACTATACTTTTTTCCGTCAAAACAAATAATCTCGCCCTCCTCGCAGCCATCGGGCAGCATCTCGCGCGAAATCTCTATCGATGCACCTTGCTCATCGATCAAAACAGCAATATCGCCTTCAAAACGGTCAACGCTGAATTTTCTCATTGGTTTTCCACCTCAACTTCAATATTCTTACCATCTGTTTTAAATATAATATCCCCATCCATATCGGTTCGGTAAGTCTTTGTATCCGCCGCTTTTAATCGCTCCAGCAGTTCTTTATGGGGATGGCCATACCGATTCCCCTCGCCGCAAGAAATGATGGCATAACGTGGATTTACAGCTTCCAAGAATTCCGCACCGGAAGCGGTTTCACTCCCATGATGGCCGGTTCTTAATACGGTTGAGCGAAGGTTTCGTCCATAATAATTAACCAAATCCTTCTCGGCGGGAATTTCCTGATCTCCTGTAATCAAAAATGAGGTTTTTTCATATTTTGCACGTAATATAATGGACTGATGATTCAGATCGCTATACGATGCAACCGGCCCCAATATCTCCATCTTGAAATCACCGCATTCAATTTTATCACCAACAGAAACGGTTGAAATCTTCTTTCCGAGCGATTTGATTTTTTTAAGTAGATTTATATAAACCGATGTTGTAGGCTCCGTCCCTTCGGTAGGGCGCATCATATAGATATTCTTAACCTCAAATTTTTCTAAAATATCAATCGCACCGCCAATATGATCCTCATGAGGATGGCTGAGGATAAAATGATCGATTGCCTTAATTTTTTTATCAGTCAGATGATCAATGATTTCATCGGCTTCGCTCGCGGTAGAGGCATCCATCAGCGCAACCGCGCCGCTTGAAATAAAAAGCGTACTGTCACCCTGCCCGCAATCAATGAAATCAACATAGTTCCATTCTCCCGTCCCTTGAACGTCATTCGGAAAAAGATCATTTCTGAAATATGCTATTGCCGCCGCTATAAGCACAGCAACAATACCGACCCATTTAATTATTCTCTTAATTTTACGCTTTGACATAGAATCCTCCAATTGAAATGATCCGCAGCAAAAACTGCGGATCATAATTATTATTCAATAACGGTATCAATCAAGCCATATGCCTTTGCATCCTCGGCAAATAACCAATATTTGCGTTCAAGATCGGCGGCCAGTTCCTCTTTGTTTTTGCCGCAAGCTTCCGCAAGAAGGGCATTTACTCTCTTTTTGCTGGCAAGAAGATGCTCAGTCTCCAATTCGATATCCGATGCCTGACCAAAGGTGCGATCACGCCCTACCTGCATCAGCATAATTTCCGCATTTGCGTAAGCAGCGCGTTTCCCCTGCGAACCGCCGGCTAAAAGAAGAGCCGATAAGCCATGGGCTTTGCCGATACAAAGAGTTTCAACCTCGCAGGAAAGATGCCGCATCGCATCATAAACCGCCAGAATTTCTGTTTCAATGCCACCGGAACAATTTATAATCAGCTTAATGGGATCCGAGTTCTCCTCTTGCAAAACCAGCATTGCGCCGATAATTTTCTCCGCTTTCTTTTCGGTCAGTTCGCCAAAAAGAAGGATGGTGCGCTGATCCAAAAGCTTTGCAAACATTTTATTTTTTTCACTATTTTCAAACATATTGATTCTCCTTAATCTCATTTGATATCATCGATACGCATTTTTCTCGAAAGATAAAAATTGCCCGTAATCAAAGCCTTCAGCTGATCATCGCATTCAATCAATACCGTTCGATTCTCGCGAACAAGAGATAATGTAAATTCTTGCTCCATCATTGATATATTATCGCCCTTTTCGGCAAATCCAAACATCAATTCTTGGGTAAACACCGCGCCATTCTCTTCGCTCTCCTGAAGCTTCTCAAAAAGAGTAGAATCGGCAAGGGCGTAGTTCATTGCTGTCGTTGTTGCCAAATTATACAATTCCTGAATGTTCGGCATTTTACATTTTATAACTGCCTCATCGCCCGATATCTTTTTAATCTCATATTTCAGATCTTTATAAAGCAATTGATAAAGCTGAACATATCGGGAATCATTGAAAATATCATCAACATAAACATATTCCGAATTATCGGGAAACTCCGTAAGATAAGAACGCATTTCCTGACGGTCATATTTTTGAGTTGCTTTCATAAAAGCATCAATGCAAGCTGTTTCCGCCTCATAGGAGGAGCAAGCGCCCATAACCAAAGCCGTTGCCAGCAATAATACGATTGCGATTATTCTTTTCATCTGATCCGTCCTTATTTTATTTATGTTGTCAGTATAGCATAGCATAACATTTTTTTCAATAAATTTTCACGAAAATAAATTCGAAACATAAAATATAATAGATTATCTCAAAGGAGGAAACTATGGATACCAATTGCAACAACTGCGAATTCGAGAATTTCAAAGATGAAATTTGCGTAAATGTTCAAAAAATCTACGATACCTGTAAGGATAAAGATTGCCTGAGCGATATGCGCGTTTACTTAAGTCCCGGTGATCAAACACTTATTGATAACGCAATTAATATTCGAGCTCGTCATTCAGAGCTGATTTGGACAACAGTTACTCTCGAGCCGGTTCCATTCAACAAGGGCTATTATGGAATTGATCTTACCTTCTATTTCCGAACAGGATTTGAGGTTTATACCGGAAACAGCCGCCCTTCGATTGTAGAAGGCCTATCATTTTATAATAAAAAGGTAATTCTTTACGGCAGCGAGGGCAACACAACCACATTCTCTTCCGCTATCAACGGAGCACCCCAATTGCCCAATCGCAATATGCCGATCGCCGAGGTCGAAGTTGTTGATCCGATTGTTTTGAATACACGGATCATCAACCCCTCATGCAATTGCTGCTGCTCTGAAGCAGATCATCTGAATCTGCCCTCGCAGGTTTCTTGCTTATTCTGCGATGATCTTACCGAGGTGGCAAACAGGAAACTTGTTGTTTCTCTCGGTTTGTTCAGCATCGTTCGAATTATTCGGGATGTTCAGGTAAAGATTCCATCTGCTCAATTCTGCTTACCTGAAAAAGAATGTAAAGGCCCGAAGGAAGAAGAACCCTGCAGCTTTTTCGAAAAGCTTTGCTTCCCTACCAATGAATTTTTTCCTCCCGAAAATAATTGCAACTAAATAAAAAAAGCCCGAAAGGGCTTTTTTTAATATCCTAATGTACCTTCGAGGGATTCATCGTCTCGAATCCAATCCTCAACAAGAAAAGAATGAAATTCATCCTTGGTATCGCGAACAATTACCTCTTTAATACCGGCATTTATAATCAGCCGCTTACACATAGAGCAGGGCGCAGTATTTTTAACATAATCCCCGCTTTCCGCCTCGTGGCCAACCAGATAAAGAGTCCCATCGATCATATCTCTTCGGGCCGCAGAAATGATGCAATTTGCCTCTGCATGAACCGAGCGGCAAAGTTCATATCTCTCTCCGCGCTTTACGCCCATTTTCTCGCGAATACAGGATCCGCAATCATTGCAATTCTGGCGACCGCGCGGCGCACCGTTATAACCGGTTGAAACAATTTCATCGTTCTTAACAATGATTGCGCCAAATTTACGGCGCAAGCAGGTGGCTCTTCCGGTGGCGGCATCGGCCATATCCAGATAATAATTGATTTTATCTTTTCTCATGGGTTGCACCTCGTTTCTTTAAAAAAGGGACCTAAAAAGGTCCCTTATATGGAGCGGGTAATGGGAGTCGAACCCACCTATCAACCTTGGGAAGGTCGCATTCTACCGATGAATTATACCCGCAAATACTATGGTTTAGTATACACTCTTTTTCCCTGCTCGTCAAGTGTTTTTATAAAAAAATCGGTGCCGATTGAAATCGGCACCGATATGTAATTATTTCTTCAAAGCGATTGCTTCTTTTGCCTTAGCAGCAATACCATCGGCATTCAGCTTGAATACATCCAGCAAGGGAAGCGCGGGGCCGCTCTTACCATAGGTATCTTCAACGCCATGACGAACAACAGGGCAGCCGCCCTTAGCGGAAACCGCCTCGGTTACAGCACCGCCGAGACCGCCGATAACGGAATGCTCCTCGGTAGTAACAATTGCTCCGCATTTTTCAGCATACTTCCAGACAAGCTCTTCATCCAAAGGCTTGATGCAAGCAATATTAATAACAGCTGCATCGATCCCTTCAGCCTTCAGCTGCTCAGCAGCCTCCAGCGCGCGGGCAACCATCAGGCCGGTAGCAATGATTGCAACATCCTTACCATCCTTCAAAACATTGCCCTTGCCGATCTCAACCTTATGATCATCACCAAAAATAGACTCAACTGCCATTCTGCCAAAACGCAGATAAACAGGACCATTATGTTCAATGGCCGCCTTAACGCAAAGGCGCGCCTCAACGGGATCAGCAGGATTGAGGATAACCATACCGGGGATAGTACGCATCAAAGCAATATCCTCGTTGCACTGATGGGTAGCACCATCTTCACCAACAGAAATACCGGCGTGGGTAGCGCCGATTTTAACATTGAGATGAGGATAACCGATGGAATTGCGAACCTGCTCAAAAGCACGACCGGCAGCAAACATTGCAAAAGAGCTTGCAAAAACGGTCTTACCGGTGGTTGCCATACCGGCGGCAACACTCATCATATTGCCTTCAGCAATACCGCAATCGATAAAACGATCGGGAAACGCCTTTTTTACATTGGCAGTCTTGGTAGCTGCAGCAAGGTCAGCATCCAAAACATAAAGATCATATTCTTCGGCAAACTCAACAAGAGCCTTGCCGTAGCTATCTCTGGTTGCTTCTTTTATAGACATTTTGCAGCCTCCTTCAATTCATTGATTGCCACCTCGTATTGCTCATCATTAGGAGCAGTACCGTGCCAGCTAACCTGATTTTCCATAAAGGATACACCCTTGCCCTTAACAGTCTTGGCAACGATCAAGGTGGGCTTTCCTTTGCATTCCTTGGCGGCATTGAATGCCTTTTCAAGGGAATCAAAATCATGACCATCAGCTTCAACCGCATTCATGCCGAAAGCAAGCGCCTTTTCAAGGATGGGAGCGCTGTTCATAACTTCAGCAACAGGACCATCAATCTGCAGACCGTTATCATCAACAACGATGCAAAGATTGTCAAGCTTATAATGAGCCGCAAACATCAATGCCTCCCATACCTGACCTTCTTCAATCTCGCCATCGCCAAGAATGGTATAAACACGATAGGAATCACCGCTCTTCTTCGCAGAAAGAGCCATGCCGCAAGCAGCAGAGATGCCCTGACCCAAAGAACCGCTGGACATATCGATCCCGGGAATACCCTTCATATCGGGGTGACCCTGCAGGATGCTTCCGATCTGACGGAAGGTAGAAAGAATAGCGGGATCAAAATAACCTTTTCTTGCAAGCGCAGAATAAACCGCGGGGCAGGTATGACCCTTGGAAAGAACCATACGATCACGATCCGCCCAATCGGGGTTTTTAGGATCCACATTCATTTCAGCAAAATACAAATATGCAACAATATCAGCAATCGACAAAGATCCACCGGGATGGCCGGATTTGGCGCTATGCACCTGCTCAATAATATCCGCCCGAATGGTATTTGCCAGCTTTTTCAGTTGCAGCTTAGCCTCTTCACACATTTGGTGAGCCTCCTTATTTTTATTTAGTTCTATTGTATACTTTATGAGCCGTAAAGTCAATAAAAATTTGTCTAAAACGGTTGAATCGTCATCGTTGATTTGATATAATAAATTAAAATTGAAAGGAGGAGATTGCATTGCGCCCGCTCTCTGACGTTTTACGTCCTAATACAATAGAAGATATGGTTGGCCAGCGCCATTTGCTCAGCGAAGGAAAGCTCTTAAGGGCTGTTGCTGATGGCGGCGAAATTCCAAATATGATCTTTTACGGCCCGAGCGGAGTCGGAAAAACAACCCTCGCCCGCATAATTTCCGAAAAATCCGATCGTAAGCTTTATAAATTAAATGCGACTACTGCATCCATCAATGATATCAAGGAAATCATTAACGATATCAATCCGTTCAGCGCACCGAACGGAATTCTTTTATATTTAGATGAAATTCAATATTTTAACAAGAAGCAGCAACAATCCTTGCTTGAATTTATTGAAAACGGCAGCATAACATTAATTGCATCAACCACTGAAAATCCTTATTTTTATGTATACAACGCAATTCTCAGCCGCTGCACTGTATTTGAATTCAAGCCCGTTCCGGCCCTTGAAATGATACCGTTTATCAAGCGAGCGATCTCTTTTCTCGAAGAACAGCGTAATTTCAGCATACAGTATACCGATGAGGGGTTAAAAAAGATTGCTTATGGTTGCGGCGGCGATGTTCGAAAGTGCTGCAATTGCATCGAAATCATATCTTTGGCCTTAACAAAAGATAATAATGTGATTACCGAGGAAATGATCGCTGAAGCTTCGCAACGCAGCGGAAATCATTACGATAAAGATGGAGATTACCATTACGACATCCTTTCCGCTTTTCAAAAATCCATTCGCGGCTCCGATCCCGATGCGGCGCTTCTCTACCTGGCCCGGCTGCTGGACGCCGGAAATTTAATCGCGCCCTGTCGCCGCCTGATGGTCATTGCTGCCGAGGATATCGGGCTCGCCTATCCGCAAGCAATCCAAATTGTTAAATCCTGCGTTGATTGCGCCCAGGCCCTCGGGCTTCCGGAAGCGCGAATCCCCTTGGCAGAAGCGGTAATTCTTTTGGCGACCGCCCCTAAATCCAATTCGGCCATCAATGCGATCGATGCTGCCATTGAGGATGTTCGCAGCGGAAAGGGGCAGGTAATTCCCTCCAACATTCAGGATAGCCATTACAGCGGCGCAGAAAAGCTTGGACACGGAAAATCCTACCTATACCCTCACGCCTTCCCCAATCATTATGTTGAGCAAAACTATATGCCCGAGGATCTTAGAGGAAAGCGTTATTATGAATTTGGAGATAACAAGCTGGAAGTGGCATCTAAAGAATATTGGAAAAAGGTAAAAGGCTAAAAATGAGAAAGAAAGAAAAAATTGCATTTATCATTAATGAATTAAATCACCTCTATCCCACCGCCGAATGTGCGCTCCATTATTCAAAGCCCTATGAGCTCCTGATTGCCACCCGCCTTTCGGCGCAATGCACCGATGAGCGCGTAAACAAAATTACTCCTGCCCTCTTTGCGCGTTACCCAACTCTTGAATCCTTTGCTTCCGCTGATTTTGAGGAGCTTTGCGGCTATGTTCATTCCTGCGGCTTTTTCAGGGCAAAGGCGAAAAGCATTATTGAAATGAGCCAAGCCCTTTTGGAGCGCTACAACGGCATTGTTCCGGACACCATTGAAGAGCTGACATCCCTTTCGGGCATCGGGCGCAAAACAGCAAATTTAATCTGCGGTGATATTTACGGAAAACCGGCCATCATTGCCGATACCCATTGTATCCGCTTATCTAATCGACTTGGGTTATCGGATAGCAAAAACCCCGAGATTGTTGAGCGCCATCTCAAGGCGGCCATCCCGCCCGAGCATCAAACAAAGTTTTGCCATAATCTTGTCCATCATGGGCGGGCAGTTTGCAACGCGAGGAGCCCTCAATGCGGAATTTGCCCCCTGAAAGACGCCTGCAATTATTTCAAATGTAAAAAATAATTGACCATCGCGAAAACGATTGACATTTATTTATTATAATTATATAATACTATTTAGTTTATTTTTAAATTTGGTGGTTATTTTACCATCAAGAGGAGGTTACAATGAGACAGAAAAAAGCCAGCATCTGGCAAAAAGTATCTTTCTTTATTGTCGCTATCATAATTTTTGCAATCGTAGGCTATACCGCCTATGGGATTGCAACAGAGCGTGATGACTATATGCGCTTTGGTATCGACATTAAAGGCGGCGTAAGCGCCACATTCCAATCGGCCGATAGCAAAATCATCCCCACCGATGATCAGCTTGAATCCGCAAAAGCAATTATCGAAGTTCGTTTAGACGGTAAGAACATTTTAGACCGTACCGTAACCATCGATAAAGAAAACCATAGTATTATTGTTGAATTTCCTTGGCAGAAGGGCGAAAAGGATTTCGATCCTGTTGCCGCCATTAAGGAACTGGGCGAAACTGCTCAATTAACCTTTGCCATCGTTGAGGAAGCAAAAGAGGGCGATAAAGACGCTATTGAGCTCAAATATGATGATGAGCTGGCCGGCAGCTTTACCATCGAAGAAAAATTCTTGGACGGCTCGAATGTTTCCAAAGCAGAAGCAGGATTTTTAGAGGGCGAATATATCGTCAATCTTAAATTCGATAATAAAGGCGCCAAAATCTTTGGCGATACTACCGGCAAGCATGTTGGTGATCTGATCGGTATTATGATGGATGATACCCTGATCAGCGTTGCAACTGTTGAAACCGCCATTACCGGCGGCGAAGGCTATATCAGCGGTGCGTTTACCGCCGAGGAAGCCAAGGATCTTGCGTCTAAGATCAATTCCGGTGCCCTTCCCTTTACTATGGAATCCACAAATTATTCCTCTGTTAGCGCAACCATGGGTACTCACGCTCTGAATGTTATGATGCTCGCCGGCATGATCGCTTTGCTGATCATCGTAATCTTCATGTGTGCATACTATCGCGTTCCCGGTTTTGTGGCCTCTATTACCCTGCTGCTTCAAACAGCCGGTCAGCTTTTGATTTTCCATCTGCTCGGCCTCACTCTCACCCTTCCCGGTATTGCCGGTATTATCCTTTCAATCGGTATGGGCGTTGATTCCAACATCATTATTGCCGAACGTATCAAAGAGGAAATCAATGCGGGCAAGACTTTAAAAGGCGCCATCTCCGCCGGCTATAATCGTGCATTCTCCGCTGTTTTGGATTGTAACGTTACTACCGCTGCGGTTGCATTGCTGCTGATGTTCTTCGGCACAGGCGCAATGCTTTCCTTCTCCTATACTCTGCTGATCGGTATTCTTATGAACTTCGGTCTTTCGATCATTTCCAGCAAGCTGATGGTTGAATCCCTTGCTTGCTATAAGATCTTTTCCAATCCTGCCTATTATGGCTATAAAAAAGCAAAGGAGGTAAAATAAGATGATTAATTTTTATGCAAAAAGAAAAATCTACTATATTATCTCCCTCGCTTTAATTGTTGCGGGTATTGTTGGTTTGTTTGTTCGTGGTGTAAAGCTGGATATCACCTTCAGCGGCGGTGCTAAAATCACTTATAGCTATACCGGTGATACCATTGAGCCCGCAGAGGTTGAATCTCTGGTTAAGAAAACCTTAAACAGAACCGCTACTGCTCAAAATGCCACAGGCTATCAAACCGATGATCAATCTTTGGTAATCAGCCTCGCCGGCAATAAGAGCCTTACTACCGAAGAGCAAGAAAAGCTTTATAACGCTCTTGATAAAGCCTATAAAGAGAATAAGATCGAGCAAGGATCTACTACAAATGTTGAGCCCTCCATCGGCCGCCGTTTCTTCGTTCGCGGATTGATTGCGATCGGCTTGGCCGCAATCTTTATTATTCTCTACGTTACCCTGCGCTTCTCAGTTGTTTCCGGCTTTACCGCCGCAATCACAGCGCTGATTGCATTATTCCATGATATTGCAATGGTTTTCTTTGTATTTGTTTTGTTCGGCATCCCCATCAACGATGGTTTTATCGCTGTTGTTCTGACTATTTTGGGTTATTCCGTAAACGATACGCTGGTAATCTTTGACCGCATCCGCGAGAATAAGCGCTTACATGGTAACAAGATCACAACCGTTGATCTTGTTAATATGAGCATCAAGCAGTCTGTAACGCGAACTTTAAATACCACCTTGATGTCGCTGGCTGCCATCCTTTTGGTATTGATCTTCGGCGCAGTAAAAGGCCTCTCCTCCATCGTGAATTTTGCGTTACCGATGATGATCGGTATTATCTCCGGCTGCTATTCTTCCACCTTGATTGCCCCTACCATTTGGTGCGGCTTCAAGAAAGAAAAATAAGAACAATAAAATTATTTTTCTTCGGTGTTGAGCTGAACATTTACAACATTAACATTAACTGCTTTAACATTATAATTGGTCATATCGCGGATCGCGGTAAGGATAGAATCCTGAACCTTTATAGCAATATCCTGAATATTGGTTTTAAACTCAACAATGATATTAGCGGTAACGGAAAGACCCTGATCAGAAATCTCAACAGAAATCCCTTTGCCGGCATATTTTTTGGTAATCAAATCCTTCAGATTTCCGCCCAAGGTCGCTGCAAGACCAACAACCCCTTCAACTTCATTAGCAGCAACACTCGCAATAGTACATAATACCTCTTCAGAAATCTCAACAGTACCCATCTCGTTGGAAATATCCATAGTAAACTCTCCTTTGAAATACTTGTTATTAGTATTATATCATAAAGAAAGTAATAATTGCAAGTTTTTTCTATGCACCTTTAATTTCAACAATTTTAATCGCCGAAGCGGCTTTTCCGGATTCAGAGATAACAATCTCATTAATCTGCGCCGCCTGCTCCGCCGAAAGCCCCGAGGTAGCAACAACAACATTAACACTTTGATCATTAATATAAACCATACATTCCTCAAACCCCTTGGCCTTGATCAAGCTTTCAATGGTGCTCTCAACATCGGTTACCTTCGCAAGATTAATCATATCCGAATTAGCTTTTTCCTTAATTTCATCTTCGGAATCCTCGCTTTCGGCCACCGTTTTCAATAATTCCAGCGCCTCATCCCTTGTTTTTTGCTTTGAGGTTCTGCACTCGCTGAAATATGCATCTATATCTTTCGCTTCACCTTGAACCAGCTGCGCTTCACCCAAAACCTTTCCGTCCTCTTTATTTTCCTTTTGATTGGTATCCACAGACACGATACCCTTATCCCCTGTATCTACCCGATCTAAAAAGCGCCAGTTTAAATATACTGCTATGCAAACAACAAGCGCCAACGATAAAAACACAATTTGTCGTTTGTTAATCTTCATTATATTCACCCTTTCTTCAATACAACGCAAATCTTATTGCTGCCAATTCCCAACACTGTTGAAACTGCCTCTGTTATTGCTGATGCAACTATTTTGCTTTCTGCCCCAATGCTTGCAATCGTTACTCCTGCAATCTGCGGCAGTTCTTCCCGCCGCAAAACGGGCACTTCATTTCCGTTTTTGTCTTTAATAACTAAGACGGAGCCATTTTCACGAATATATATATTCTCTCCGCTGTTTGCTAATGTTATAGTAACTTCACAGCTTCCCGCCCCCTCAATTCCGAGCAACATCTCTTCGATTCGTTGTTCAGTAATCTCTGCGTAATCAGAGCTTCCCGAAACTACGGTAGCCACATCATCATCCGTCCTCTTATTCAGCGGTAAAATCATCAGGACAACGCCGAGAATAATCAAAGCAACAAAATACCAATTACTTCGTAAATAGCTGATAATCTCTTCTGTTTTTTTATTCATTTTTCACCTCAAAATAAGCAATACCGATCTGATACCGTCCGGCAAGCAAATTGCGCGCTCGCTCGGCATCTTTTCCGCTCAAAATCACCTTCTGAACGGAATACTGATCTTGATCACCCGCGATCATTACAGCAACCACCTCCGCATCCGCTTCTGTTTCATCGAGAAACCGCTGAAATTCTTTTTTGAGCCCCTTTTCCATCAGCTCTATGCTTTCATTCCATATCGCTTCATCTCGACTGATTTCGGCATTAAATAGTGCAGAGATTGAGCTGAAATCAAAATGAAGGATTCCGTTAAGAATAGAGAATAATATAAAAGCTGAAATAATAGTTTTCATCAAAAACATCATTTTGCTTTTGGGGATTACTTGCTTTAAATATGCTGCCAACACCATTAAAATGCTTATGTATAATCCTATACTTTTAATACCGCTCATAACCCTACCTGAATCATTAATCCGAAAAATGAAAAAAGCCCCATTAATACAACGCTTCCGCCCAAAGCAAGCATCAAATAGAAGCAATTGGCTAATACATCGGCAATTGGGCGTACACCTGAATCATTCATAAAATCCGCAACCCATTTGCAAAAACTCCAGATTAACCCGCAAACGCCGATGCGAATCAGCGAGGGGAGCATAACTGAAAGCAAGATTAACACCCCGCCGATGGCAAATGAGGTCTTGACCCCTGCAGCAACTGCGAATAAACCATCAACCCCTTGAGATAAGGTGTTACCAACCATCGGGATCAGGCTCCCCACCGCAGAACGAATATATTTTTTAGTCAGTTGATCTCCCGCGGAGGCGGCACCGCTCTGCATACGCAAGACCACGCGGAAAAGCGAAATTCCGATTCCGATCACCCAAATAATAAACCTTCTGATATTTTTACCGATGGATGCGAAATTATATTCATCGCTAACAGCAGAACAAAGGCCGATTGCAAGGTAAACATCAGTAAGCGGTAGCAAAATATATTCTCCCAACAACGAAGAAATCTCTCCAAGCAAAACCATCGCACCCGAAAAGACTGCCGCGCCGCCTCCCTCGCCTGCCGCAACCATAACAACCCCAAAGGCAGGAATGCACGCGGATGTAAATACATGAATACTTTGAATCGCCTCTCGGAGCTGTCCTGCGCAATCCCTCAGTTCGTGTTCACACATCAACATCAGCGACACAGAAAGAATGAATGAAAACAATAATTGCAGATTTTGATTTTGGACATTTCCTGCGCATCGATTTAAAATAACAGATAGCAAAATCAAGGCAATTCCCTTAATCAGCAATTGTAAACCACTTTTAACGCCAATTGAAAGCTGCCTTTTCAAATATCCGAATATGTTTTTATAGCTGATATCTTCTTGAACATCCTGCGGATTATTCAAATCTGTTTCATCGGATAAGAGAGAATCTTCTGTGGATACAGAATTTCGAAATCCATCGTCATACTGCGCCTCCTCTGCGAAGGCAGAAAATGAAAATATAGCAACAAAGATTAAAAAAAGAATTAAAAATCGTTTCATTCCAACATCCGAACAATAATATCCAAAAAATCCTCAAAGAGCGGAATGGCCAAAACAAGCAATGTGCATCTGCAAGCAAGCTCCACCTTATCTCCCCATCCGCCTTGCCCGCAATCCTTGCAGGTGCTTACAGTAAATTCACCCAAATAACATATTGCCAATCCCTTTAAAATTACACCAAAATATTCATTTGATATAGAAATGCTTTCTGCCAGATGGCGAACAAAAGAAAAAACAGCTGAGAGCTTCATGCAAATATAAAGCATTAATACAACTGCGCCCGCCAAAGAAACATATACAGCAAACCGCTCATTGAAACTTTTCAAAATAAGATAAATTGCTAAAATTGCGCCAACCGCTGCAAATAATTGATAAATACTCATTGTAAATCAAAAACCGTATGAATCGTTGTAAAAAGATCCCCGATCTTTCCCAGAAGCACCAGCAAAACAACAATGATGCCTGCAAGCGTTGTAAGAGTAATATATTCATCTCGGCCCAATCGGCTTAATATCATATTGACAACCGCAACCATAATCCCAACGGCAGCAATTTTAAATATCAGATCAATTTCCATATTAAAAGAGCAAAATCGCCAAAAGCACGCCCAATGACGCAGAAACCATCGGAATTGCTTTGCCGGATGTTGCCAGCTCCTTTTCAAGCTTTAAAGCCAATTGGCTGAATTGATTTTTTAATGTATCGGTAAATTTTAATGCGTCCTCAAAGGAGGCGCTTTTAATTTTAGCTATGTTTGAAAATAAAATTTCATTTTCTTCCGAAGTCAACGCATCTGATTTTTGATCGGAAATCAAGGCATTGCCAAAACTTCCGCTTTCTTCAAAAAATTCATTGATTGGCTTTCTGTAATCACGAAGTTGAGAATAGTATTCCTCAAGCAAAGCAGCAAGCTTGGCAGCACATTCTTGCCTTGTTTTCCATTTCAACACATATTTATGCGCACCAAAATAACTTCCGCTAACAATCATCGCTGCTCCAATAATCTTCATCATCATAATGATTCACCGTCATCACCTTTCGAATTCTTCCGGGCTCTGCAGCTCCCTTTAAGATCACAATCTTCGATAAAACACCCGCTCGTAGCAGCCGGTCGATCTGCGGTCGATTGAATAATTCCTCTTCATCGCGCGCATGAGCGGATGCCAAAATCGGAACACCCGCATTCATTGCTTCGATCATACGATCGGTTTCCGCCGCTGATCCGATTTCATCGCAAATGATCACCTGCGGAGATAATGTTCTTAAGGCAATCATCATTCCGTAAGGCTTTGGATAACCATCCAAAACATCTGCAAGCTCTCCAACATCCTTTTGAGAAATCCCTTGATACATTGATGCAATTTCGCTGCGCTCATCAATAATCGCACACCGATATCCTTCATTTGATAGTTTCTTGGCAAGTTCGGTTAATAAGGTCGTCTTTCCGCCGCAGGGTTCTGATACGATTAAGGTTGAGCAAAATCTTCCATCGCATAAAAGCTTAGGATAAAGCCGCTCTGCAACACCGCTTTTTTCGCGGCAGATTCTAAAATTCAATGATGATATGTCGTGGACCCGAATCTTTCCTTTTTCATCCGTAACAAAGCTTCCGCAAAGCCCAACCCGATGCCCGCCCGGCAACGAGATATACCCGTTTTCAATCTGATGTTCAAAACGATATGCTGCACCTTGAAATAGTTTTTCCATAATGAATTCCAGTTCGCCTTTTGTAACATTAACAGAGGGAACCATATAATTTTTCTCGCCGCAGCTCAACGAGCAGCCGCGCTCCAGCCGGAATCGCAGTTCTGTTGCTTTTTGCAGCAAGGCCTGATCTTGTTTTTTTATTGAATTGCTCCATTCGGTCGGCAGATATTCGAGCAATCCTATCAGTTCGTTTTGTTTTCCTTTTTTTTCCATTTGATAGTTGTCCCCCTTCCTTTGTTTCATTTTATGGACATACTTTTAAAAATAGAACATCTTAAGCAATTTGAATATATTTCACGCCTTCAGGAAAAACTTAAAATACGTTATGAAATAAACCATGGAGGAATTATGAACGCAACACGTATTAAAGAAATTATCGGCCGCCAAATTTTGGATTCTCGCGGCAATCCTACCGTTGAAGCGCAAATTTTACTTGAAAGCGGCGTGACTGCCTCGGCAGCAGTTCCCAGCGGTGCCTCAACAGGGCAATATGAAGCCATAGAATTGCGCGATGAGGGAAATATTTATGGCGGGAAAAGCGTATTTAAAGCTGTATCAAACATCAATACTGTCTTGAATCAGGCCCTTTGCGGAATGGATATTTTTGATCAAACAGCAATTGACCGAAAAATGCTTGAAGCAGATGGAACAGAAAATAAAAGTGAGCTTGGTGCCAATGCAATCCTTGCAGTTTCTCTTGCCGCTGCACGAACTGCTTCATTTGCTTGCAAAATGCCGCTATTTCGTTATCTCGGCGGCGCCGCCGCCATGACAATGCCTGTACCGATGCTCAACATCTTAAATGGCGGCGCACACGCTAATAATAACGTTGAAATTCAGGAATTCATGATTATCCCGATCGGCGCGCCGACCTTTACAAAAGGCTTAGAAATGAGTCTTGCCGTATATCATAGCCTGGGGCATATATTAAAAGAATCGAATCTTGCAACAACGGTTGGAGACGAGGGTGGATTTGCCCCTAATCTCGAAAATGATGAGCAAGCATTGAAGCTGTTAATCCGAGCCATTGAGCGCGCAGGACTTGAGCCCGAGCGAGATATTGCGATTGCTTTGGATGCGGCTGCTTCCGAATGGAAAACGCCGGATGGCTACCGTCAACCAAAATCCGGAAAAACATTCAAAACCATTGAATTAATCGATTATTTCAAAGAATTAATTATGAAATATCCCATTATCTCGCTGGAAGATCCCCTCGGCGATGATGATTTCGATGGCTTTTCAGAAATCCGAAAGCAAACAGGAATTCAAATTGTAGGGGATGATTTATTTGTTACTAATCCTGACCGACTGAAAAAGGGAATATCAAAGAATAGCGGAAATGCAATTTTAATCAAGCTTAATCAGATCGGTACTCTCAGCGAAACGCTTGAAACCATCCGCATCGCGCGGGAAAACGGATATAAAACAATTATTTCTCATCGAAGCGGCGAGACAGCCGATCCCTTTATTGCAGATCTTGCTGTTGCGGTAAATGCGGGGCAAATAAAAACAGGCGCACCCGCAAGAAGCGAGCGCGTCTGCAAATATAACAGATTGCTGGGGATCGAAAGCCTGATCGGAATTCATAGCCATTATCCCGGCTATTCAGCATTTTTATAAAATTAAAAGCTTGGAGAATCTCCAAGCTTTTAATTATTTATTGAAGAGCTTCCATCGCCGCCTGAAGCTGAACGTCTTCATCGAAGGTCAATTCATAAAAACGTGCTTCCAATTCGTCCGAAAGAGCAACATCAAGATGAGGCGCAACCCCCTCACCATCAAAATTTCTGCCGCTGGGCGGATAATAAAGATGGGTTGAAAGGTATACCGCCGTATCATCGCCAAGAGGAATGATTTCCTGCGCCATTCCCTTTCCATAAGTTTTAACGCCAATCAGCTGACCGTATTTAAAATCGCGAATAGCCGCAGCAAAAAGCTCGCCGCCACTATATGTGCTGCCATTGATCAGAACAACAACTTCGCCCTCTAAAGAATCAGCATCCGATTTATAGGTTTCCTCTTCTCCGTTCTTATCACGAACAGAGCAAAGCAAACCCTCCGGCAAAATATAGTCCAATATTTCGGTAACAGCGGTAAGCGAACCGCCGGTATTATTACGAACATCAAAGATATATTTCTTAACGCCTTGCTTTTTATAATCTTCAACAATTTCGATAAAATCTTCCGCGGTATTTACATCAAAGCTGCTGATTGCAATATACGCAATATCATCAACCATTCTGCGCGTTGTTACCGTTGCTTCGGTATATTCTTGAACTTCAACATCAAGAGCGAGACTTTCATCACCGCGTTGAATTGTCAATTTCAAGCTGGAGCCAACTTCCGCTTTCAAAAGATCAGTCGCATCTGTATAGCTCATGGCTGCAATATCATTATCATTAATCTTGATGATAATATCACCGGGTAATACGCCCGCATCCTCGCCGGGCGAGCCGGAGCGTACTCTCGTTACCTTCAAATAGCCGGTAGCAGCAATATACTGCACATTCATTCCAATACCGGATGCCTTACCCTCTAAGCCCTTTTTGAATTCCAAATAGCTTGTTTTATTCAAATAAACGCCGTATTCATCAACACCGCCGATATAACCCTTTAAGAGCGCATCCATGGTTTCATTCTCATCAAATTCGCCAACATAGCGGTTATTTACAACTTGATAAACCTGCGCAAGCTTTTCAAACATATCGCTCTTGCCGGTAGTGCGCTCCACCATGTGGGCCATATACATATATGTTGCAATACAAGAAGCTAATATTGCTGCAAAAATAAAAAATAATACAGTACCAAGCTCAATTTTTCTTTTCATATTTCACCTGCCGATTAAGCAAAATTAAAACTAATTCCGTAATGAGAAAGCGGATTGGTATATTCCCCGTTTTGCATAATTTCAAAATGGAGATGATTTCCGGTTGAATAGCCGGTTGAGCCAACAAAACCAAGGGTATCGCCGCGAGAAACTTTTTGACCCGCGGATACATTCAAGCGGCTTGCATGCCCATAAAGGGTGCTATAACCGCCGCCATGATCTATAACAACATAGTTGCCATAGCCGCGATTATATCCCGCTTTAATAACTGTTCCGCCGTTTGCGGCAAGAATAGGCTTTCCGCCGATTCCCGCACCGGCGATATCAACGCCGGTATGAAGCTTATAGATCCCTGTTATTGGATGTGTACGATATCCGAAACGGCTTGTTATCGTATAATATCCCGAAACGGGCCATAAAAACTTGCCGCCAACAAAAGTTTCGTTTTTGCTGTTATTTAAAGCCTTACGAATCTCAGCCTGAAGTTCTTCCTCTGCCCGCTCGGCCGCCTTGATCGCTGCAATATTTTCCTCGCTTTGCTCATTGAATTTCTCAATTAAGGCATCGCTGCGATCCTGCTTATCCTCCAAGGACGAAACATTGCTTTCAAGAGCATCCAATGCATCTTGCTGCTTCTTTTGCTTTTCTTCAATTGCTTTTGTTTCCGTTTCAATGGTATCCTTTGTTTTTTTCAGTTCATTGATAACGCTCTGATCATAAGCAGTCATTTGCTTTACCATTTCAACGCGAGCAATAAAATCATGTAAGCTGGAGGAGCCGAGAATAATATTTAGATAAGAAGTATTCCCCAATTCATACATCGCACGAATGCGCTCCTTGGCATGCTCCTTATTCTCATCCAAAATTTCTTCCGCTTCTTCAAGATTTTTCTTGCTTTTTTCAAGATCGTTGTTTAAGCCGTCAACGACCTCACCCAGCAAAGAGGCCTCTTTATTTAATTCATGGATCTGGCTATCGATGATCTCTTTTTCTTGAAGAGCGGCATCCTTTTTACCTTTAATCGACTCTAATTCCTTTTCCAGCTTTTCCTTCTTTGCGATGATATCATCAAGCTCATTTTGCATATCCGATACATCCTCAGCGCCGTAAGACTTAATGCTGAAAACAACGGTTGTAAACATCCCGAGCAACAGCAATATTATTATTGCCATTGCTATGATAGAACGCCATTTTTTCATTGAATCACCTTAAACCTTTAAATACTTATTGATAGAAAACGCGCTGCCGAATAAACCAACAAACAGGCCGATTCCGCCAAAATAAAGCGCAACAACCGGCGCAAGCTTTGCAAAAGATACGGTTGAGATAAACTGAATATCCGCAACCAAGGGCTGTAATAAATACACATAGATCACCCATTGAACCGCAAAGGAAATAATCGCTGCGCAGATCCCGATAATAATACCCTCTAAAATAAAGGGCGTACGGATAAAGGCATTGGTCGCCCCAACATACTTCATAATGTTGATTTCATGGCGTCTGTTATGCATTGCCAGCTTAATGGTATTGGAAACAATAAACCAAGATACCAGCGCGAGAATAATCATAATCCAAAAGCCGAGAATATCCATTACCTTCTTTAAAGAAAGCAGCATATTTACAACATCCTGAGAATCGGAAATATTGGCAATTTCTTCCATTGAGGAAATCTTCTTTGCGATAATTTCAAATTGATCAAGGTGCTTATTCTTAACCTGAATACGAAATTCGTCTCTCAGAGGATTTTCATCACCGCTAAACCAGGAAAGATAGTTCCCCTCTTCCCCTTCAAATTGCTTTTGATATTCCTCCAGCGCCTCATCCTTAGTAACAAAATCAACTGATTGAATATATTCTTCACCTGTTGCCCAAATTTGATCCTCAAGATTATTGAGCTTGCTTTCCTCAACATTTTCATCAACATAGGCAACGATTTCATTTTTATCACCCAGCGATTCCATAAACGCAGAAATATTCGCCGAGCATAGAAAAGCTGAGCCAATGATCAGCATGCAGGCAATTAATACGCAAACTGAAGCGAAGGTCATCAAATAATTTTTACGAATACTATTTAAAGCAGATTTCAAAAAATACACTATTTGACCTCCTTATTCCTTCTCATTATAATAGCCGCCCACCTGATCGCTGGTGACGCGCCCTTTTTCAATATGAATAACGCGCTTATTAAATTCATTCACAAGCGTATTATCATGGGTAACAACAATAACGGTAGTTCCGTTTTGATTGATTTGGTGCAAAAGCTCCATGATTTCGCGCGCCATCTCAGGATCAACATTACCGGTAGGCTCATCCGCGATAATCAAATGAGGATTATTCACCAGGGCACGCGCCAAAGCCACGCGCTGCTGCTCGCCGCCTGAAAGCTGCGGCGGATAATTTTTCGCCTTATGACCAAGACCTACAACGCCCAAAACATACGGAACTCTGCGGCGAATGGTACGCTTAGAACATCCAACCGCCTGCATCGCAAAGGCAACATTTTCATAAACGGTAAGATTATCAATTAAGCGAAAATCCTGAAATACAACGCCCATGCTGCGGCGAAGCATCGGAACTTTCGCTGCGCGCATTTTCTTAATATCAAAATCGCCTACACGAACTGTCCCTCCGGTGGGGATAACTTCATGCATCAAAAGCTTAATGACTGTACTTTTTCCGGCACCGCTCGGGCCAATAATGAAAACAAATTCACCATCTTCAATCTTGAAAGAAACTCCGTTCAGAGCATTTGTGCCGTTGGGATAGCTTTTATAAACATCATCAAATAAGATCATGGCAACTCCTAATTAAAACTTAGTGGGGTTCGCAGTCAAATACTTTTTAACCATCAAAGCAACCTTAAATACAATCGCGTGATCAAAGCGACGCAGGTCAAGGCCGGTCAGCTTACGAATCTTTTCAAGGCGATATACTAATGTATTACGATGAACAAATAGTTTTCTCGAGGTTTCGGAAACATTCAGATTGTTTTCAAAGAACTTTTGGATAGTAAACAAGGTTTCATAATCCAAAGATTCAATCGATCCCTTTTTAAATACCTCGGAAAGGAACATTTCGCAAAGGGTGGTCGGCAGCTGATAAATCAAGCGTCCAATACCGAGATTATCATAAGTCATAATGAATTTCTCGGTATCAAACACCTTTCCTACCTCCAAAGCGATTTGCGCTTCATTGAAGGAACGCGGAAGATCGCGGATATTATCAACAATTGTTCCGATACCGATATAAGATTTAATATAAAGCTCACTGCTTACAATATCAATAATGCTCTTGGCCAACTTTTCAAGATCTTTATTATCATTGAAATTCTTAACTTCCTTAACAAGCACAAGATCGGTTTCATTAATATTAATAATGAAATCCTTTTGGCGATCAGGGAACAATCCCTGCAAAATATCATAAGCAGAAACATCGCTCTTATCCGATAGACGAATCAAAATTGCAACGCGGTATGCTTCAACCTCAAAACGAAGCTCCTTTGCTTTAATAAAAATATCGCCAGGCAGGATATTATCAAGAATAACATTTTTAACAAAATTATTCTTATCAAATTTTTCATCATAATATTGCTTAATATTAGTAAGGGTAATTGCAATGAGATTAATGTATTTGGATGCAAGCTCATCTGTCCCCTCAACAAAGGCAACGTATTCAAGACCGGAGCGGGAATTTAAGGGTTTATAAGTATAGCCCCCCTCCGAAATACTCTCCATCGTTGCCGAAATCGAAGAAATTACATTTTCATGCACCTCCCCGATCTTAATTAGATCACTGCAGGAAATAACCGTTCCGTTTTCATCGATAACGCCAACGGTACGATCAATACTATCCTTCAGCTGATATACAACACTTTGAAAAAAACGATTAGACATGCGATTTTTTCCTCCTATACATAATGACTACAGAACTATTTAATATTTTACACCATTTCTTTATCTTTTTCAACAGTTTTTTAGAATTTAATTTGTTAATTTTGCACAACGCATCAAAAAAATACGCATACTTTATGATTTTTATTGTGAAATGGAACCGTTTTTTTCAAAAAATTACCAATTTAACATTCGTCAAAATCTCCATAAAAAAACCGCCCGAAAATCGGGCGGTTTTAATCATATAATTAGTTAACCAAGGTTTGCTCGGTCTCGGCATCAAAGAGATGGCAATGATCAAGGTTCAATGCAGCCTTAATAACATCGTCAGCAACAGCGGTGGAGGTAGGAGCAACGCGGGCAGTAAACTTGTTCTCTTCTGCATCCAGATAGAGGTAAGTCTCGGAACCCATCATTTCAGCAACCTCAACTCTGCAAGTAATTACATAGCCGGGCATCTTAGCAAGGTTCTCTTCTTCATCATGAACATGCTCAGGGCGAATACCAAGAACAACCTTCTGACCAACCTTTTCCTTAACTGCATCGTTGATCTTGCTCTCGGGCAGCTTCAGGCTATTACCGGCAAATTCAACATAATAACCATCAGCCTTCTCAACCAGATCAACCTTAACAAAGTTCATTTGAGGAGAACCGATAAAGCCGGCAACGAACATATTGCAGGGATAGAGATACAGATTCTGAGGAGTATCAACCTGCTGAATCAGACCATCCTTCATAACAACGATACGAGTCGCCATGGTCATCGCTTCTGTCTGGTCATGGGTAACATAGATGAAGGTAGTCTTCAAATTATGATGGATCTTGGAAAGCTCGGTTCTCATCTGAGCACGCAGCTTAGCATCCAAGTTGGAAAGAGGCTCATCAAGCAAGAATACCTTAGGCTCACGAACGATAGCACGACCCAAAGCAACACGCTGACGCTGACCACCGGAAAGAGCCTTCGGCTTTCTATCGAGCAAATGGCTGATATCCAAAATCTTGGCAGCTTCTTCAACTCTTCTCTTAATTTCATCCTTCGGGGTCTTTCTCAGCTTCAGGCCAAAAGCCATGTTATCGAAGCAGGTCATATGAGGATACAGCGCATAGTTCTGGAAAACCATCGCGATATCTCTATCCTTAGGAGCAACATCGTTAACCAGCTTATCGCCGATGAACAGCTCACCTTCGGTAATCTCTTCCAGACCGGCAATCATTCTGAGGGTGGTGGACTTACCGCAACCGGAAGGACCTACCAGAACCAAGAATTCCTTATCTTCAATTTCCAGATTGAAATCGGAAACCGCGATAACGCCGCCGGGATATCTCTTATAAATACCTTTTAAAGACAAACTTGCCATCTTTATTGAACCTCCTGATGAAGCATATTATTATATGATAACTATACCACAAGTGGTGTAAAATTGAAATACTTTTTTTAAACAAATTTATAGTTTACATTTTGTATATTCTGCACAAAATGAACTCCCCTTCATCTAAATCAAGGGGTTTTTTAGTTGATATTACCACTATATTATTCCACAGATTCCAGCGATTTAATCTCATGATCCGTTAAATATCTGCATTGCCCTTCTTTCAGCTGCTTGTCCAGCGTAAGACCGTGGATCGAATTTCGGTGCAGGGCAACAACTTCGTTTCCAAGCGCCGCGAACATCCTTTTTACCTGATGGAATTTTCCTTCACTTATTCTTAATATGCCTTCCTTCTCTCCTATTGAAAGATAATACGCAGGCTTACAATGCGTGCCATCTTTAAAAACAATACCTTGCAACAGTTTTCTCTCATCCCCCGCCTTCAGCGGATCACGCAGCGTAACAGTATACTCCTTAAAAATATCGCTTTTAGGAGCGAGAAGCCGATGGGCAAGCGGACCATTATTGGTGAGCAAAACAAGCCCTGTAGTATCCTTATCCAGCCGCCCGCAAACAAATAGATTACGACGCTGAAAATCCGGCGGAAGTAAATCAAAAACTGTTTTGCTCTTACTATCCCGATTGGCGCAAACATAACCGGCAGGTTTATGAACCATGATATAAAAAAATTCTTGATAGGAAAGCTCATTTCCATCAAACAGCACTGCTTCATCTTTTATATGAACGCTTCCACTTTTGACAATGTTTCCATCAACCGAAACTCTGCCGGCCGCTAATAACTTTTTAGCTTCTGTCCGAGTAATATTTAAGATATCACATAAAAACTTATCTATTCGCATTCTTTTTTAGGCTGCGCCATATATGGCGCAGCCCTTTACTCCTTTACAAAACCATGAACAAACCCATTTAAAACCGATGAAGATATATCTCCGCCTATAACACGACCGTTATATATCAATACATTAGCAACAACATTTTCGTTTTGATCCGGATAATTTGTAACCTTATAAGTATACTTTTTAGCGCGATGTCCTTTATGTTTCTCAAGATTAAATCCACTCATCTTCTGATATGCATTATATTCTTCATATACCGCATCAAACTCCGATGGAATAATAATCTCTTCAATCAGTTGGGGCTGCGGTTCTACTTCGTAACCAAATGATTTCAAAAATGCCACCTGCTGCTCAATGGTTTTCGCAGTCGTATCAACTGAATTTTTCAAAACATCAGTTGTTGCCTTGGGGGAAAACACCGCAATTCCGCCAATTGTAAGGCATAGGGCGGCGCAAACGGCCCAGATTAAATTGCGATTCAATTTTACAGACCATATAAACATAGATCATCCTTCTTCCGAATAGATTTCTCTAATTTATATGGTCTGTAATTAAAAATTATTCAGCTTTTTCAGCAATTACTTTTTGAGTAATATTAGCGGGCGCCTCGCGATACTCCAAAAATTCAAAATTAAAGGTAGAGCGTGCATGGGTCATGCTGCGCAGATCCATAGCATAAGAATTCATCTCGCTCAAAGGAACAATCGCGCTTACAAGCTTATACCCTCTGGTCTCGGAAGCATCCATCGAAAGGATCTGACCACGGCGTTTATTGATATCTCCGATAATGTCGCCCATCAAAGCATCGGAAACATGAACGGTAAGTGTGCCGACCGGCTCGAGCAAAACAGGGCTTGCAGCCTTCATACCCTCTTTGAATGCGATCGATGCTGCAGTCTTAAAGGCCATTTCAGAGGAGTCAACGGGATGATAAGAACCATCCAGAAGTGTTGCCTTCAGGCCGGTAACGGGATAGCCTGCCAAAACGCCCTTATTGATGGATTCGCGCAATCCCTTTTCAACAGCGGGGAAATAGTTCTTAGGAACAGCGCCGCCGAAAACAGTTTCTGCAAATTCAAATTCACCTTCATAAAGGGGCTCAAACTCAATCCAAACATGGCCATACTGACCATGGCCGCCGGATTGCTTCTTGTGCTTTCCTTCAACCTTTACCTTCTTGCGAATGGCCTCGCGATAGGGTACCTTAACCTCCCCGAGTTCAACTTTTACGCCGAATTTAGAGGCCAGCTTGGATACAACAACATCCAGCTGCAGATCGCCAAAGCCGGAGAGAACAAGCTGCTTGGTTTCGGGATTGTTTTTCAATTCAAGCGTAGGATCCTCTTCAATCATACGATTGATACCCTGAGCAATCTTCTCTTCATCGCCCTTGGCCTGGGAAATAACAGCCTTACTGTAATTTGCCTTGGGAAAATCAATTGCAGGGAAAACAACCTGATAATCCTTATCGCAAAGAGCATCAGAGGTTCCTGTAACAGCCAGCTTGGTGAAAACGCCGATATCACCGGCTTCCAGCTCGGAAACCTCAATTTGCTTTTTACCAAACGGAATATAGATATGAGCGATCTTTTCGCCCTCATCATCAGTAGTATTAATATAAGTAGTATCCTTCTTAACCTTGCCGGAATAAACCTTAAAGAAAGACATTTTACCAACAAACGGATCCGCAACCGTTTTGAATACGCGCATAACGGTGGGGCCATCAGCCTTGCATTCCAGCTCAACCTCTTCCCCGCTCTTTTCAACTGAAACACTGCCTTTACAAAGAGGATTGGGGAAATAATGAACAATCGCATCCAACAGCTGATAAATACCGCGAACCTCGGTAGGAACGCCGCAGAATACAGGGTAAATCAATCGCAGCGCAACCGCATTCTTCATACCTTCTTCCAGCTCGGCCGCGGTAAATTCCTCTCCTGCAAAGAATTTATCCATCAAAGCATCATCCGTCTCGGCGATTGCTTCAAGCGCCTCGTTATAATAAGTGTTAACCTTATCCTGCATATTGCCGGGAACAGGAACAACGCCCTGACCAAAACGATAGCCTTCGTTGGTAATAACATTAACGGTACCTACCAGCTTATTCTCTTCAATAATCGGCAGAGTAATAGGCAGAATTTGAGTGCCGCCGAATTTAGCGTGAAGTTGCTCAACAATACTGTAGAAATCTGCATTTTCATCATCAAGACCGGTAATAAAGAAGGCGCGAGGCATCATACGGTCAGATGTTTTCTGCCATGCTTTTTCCGTACCAACAGAAACCGTATTCTTTGCAGTAAGAACAATCAACGCAAGATCAGCAACTTCCAAGCCTGAAATCTGATCACCTTCGTAATCATAGTTACCGGGAACATCGATCAAATTTACCTTAGTATTCTTATATTCAAAGGAAGCCATGGAAAGAGAAATCGAAATTTTACGCTTAATCTCCTCGGCGTCAAAATCAAGAACGGTATTTCCTTGCTCGATCTTTCCCATGCGTTCAGTCTGCTTTGTAAAATACAAAAGAGCCTCTGCGAGGGTGGTTTTACCATTCCCTTTGTGACCAATCAAACAGATGTTACGAATGTCTTTTGCGGGTGTGCTCATAATAGTAATTTCTCCTTTCACAGCCTTTAATGACCGTTTATAAATGATTCATAGAAATATTATACAATATGAACAAACAAATTTCAAGTGTTTGATGAATTATTTGCAAATTATACAAATTGCACAAACCGGAAGGAACCAAATCGTTTGAAATGCCAAAATTTGAAGGGCTGTATTATCGCTATATCCCGCCAAAGCAATAAAAAACATCAGTACAATCGATAAAATGGCATAAATAATGCGGATAATCCCATTAATTTTCAACGCTGTAAGCAGCTTGCTGGCGCCATAAAGCGATGCCAATAATCCCCGCGCGCGCGAAGTGGATGCAATCAAATCAGAGGATTTCGATTTTCGCTTCAAATACTCTTTGCAGCCAAATGCCGTTTCGGGGGTTACAAAATGAAAGAGTTCCATATTTATTTGAGGATAAAGCTTTTTCAAAAGCGCTTCATTAAATAAAAAGTCGTTTGAAATCAGCCCTACGCTTACTTGCTCCTCATCAGCCAATCGAATTGCCGCTTCTGTATTGGGATCACGCTCGAAGCTAACAAGGAAGATCCCCACAGCACTCTTATGATAAGCAACATAAACAGGATAATAGCATTCCTTAAGCTCCATCTTTTTGAATTGTTCCGGAATCTCAATATTAAAATGATTCATCAACAATTCATTACCGATCAAAAACATCTTACTATGAATAAGCGCGGAATATCCCATTCCCTCATGACAGTAAATATCATCAACCCGCGGAAGTTCAATTGATTTTTGATCAATCATCTTCATAAAGAGAGATTGGATCGGTGTGCCGACCTCTTTAAAAAGCGCGGCAATATTGGTAATCAGCGTATCAATCTCCATATCACCGATCGCTTTGATTCCCTGAAGAAGAACAGCTTCATCACCCAGAAAGTCCTCTTCAGAAATGATCATAAGATCGGAATCTTCAAGATCCTTTGCCGCCTGCGCAGAAATCAATACACCGCCGTTTTTGCGCACCTTCTTCCCTACTTTTAAAACGGAAGTTGCATAATAATGCCTTGAGAAAAACGGAACAGAAATGGAAAAAGCAGCCGCAGGGAATAAAAGACCCGCCTGCCAACCTGCAAGCTGAAAGACAGCAACAGTTCCCGCTATTATCAAAAAAATTGTCAAGAATAAAAATCGATACAGCTTGTGATCACATTCATAATCGCTGAAACAACGCTCAATGCAACCGGAAACAAGCCCTGTGCGATGGGCATACATTACTTCCCCGCCCTCACCTGTTTCCAAGATCAAGCGATTATTAGTCTCAACTGCCGGCGGTACACTGACTGTAAGCTTATCAGAGCTGACAGAAAGCTTCTTGAAATTATTCTTAATATTAGAAGCTATTCTCTTTTTTGCAACAACATTGAAATAAAGACCCAAAGACAAAATCAACTCCAGATTCAATGTTGATGGTAAAACATCCGGCCTGATGATTGCCGCAATTCTTACGCCCAAAACCGATATTGCAAGCAAGGCAAGCAAGGTATCGGTATTGGCCTTTGCGCGAAGCAATGCCCCGAGTCCCTCGATAAAAATACCAAAGGAAAAAATAATACATGCAATATCAACCGCCAAAAATGAGGCATCAAACCAAGCAGATTCCGTACCGTAGGCAAAAAGCGAAGGTACAAAACCGGAAATGAATAAATAGGTTGTTATAATTGAAATAATTAAGAAGACAACGGATTTAACCGCCATTTTTCCAACCGTATTCTTCAAATCACGGTAAATCTCATCGCGGTCCTCTTGATCCTCGTAATCCTCGATATCCTCTGCTTCAGTATCATCAAAAACAGGTCGATTAGGGATTTCATCCTCATCATTATCATCCTCAACGCCATGAATCATGCGTTTCAACGGAGATTTTTCGCCGGAGAAATCTCGCTGTTTGCGAATCTCATCAAATAAATCCTCATCAACAACGCCGCAGGAGGGCTCTTCCGACTCCTCCATCTTTTTTTCATGCGCGCGAATCAAATCCTGCGTTTTTTCAACAAGCTCAACATCCTCCTGAAGCGCATTGATCTTGGCCATGATTTCGTCAAAAGCAGATTGCTGATCTTTGGGCTCAAAATTCATAATTACCACCTTAATTCTATCGTCTTATCGCTGCTTTGCAATTTCCTGCATAATTACAGAAGCCGCTACCGATGCATTCAAACATGAAATACGTCCCTTCATGGGAATACGAACGAAAAAATCACATTTTTCGCGCAACAGCCGCGAAATACCGCTTTCCTCGCTGCCTACAATTAATGCAACACCGCCGGAATAATCTTGCTCATAATAAACGTTCTCACCCGCCATATCACAGCCGTATACCCAAATATTCTTCTGGCGCAGCTCCTCCACCGCTTGCGCAAGATTTGCAACTCTCGCAACAGGAATATGATGGATTGCACCGCCGCTCGCTTTTGCGACCGATGGTGTAAGGCCTACCGCGCGCCGTTTGGAGATAATAACGCCATGCGCTCCAAAAGCATCTGCTGAACGTAAAATCGCGCCAAGATTATGGGGATCCACAATTTCATCTGCAATGATAATAAACGGCGGCTCACCGCGTTCATCGGCGACCTTAAGAATATCCTCTACAGACGAATAACTTTTTTGAGCACAATATGCAATAACACCTTGGTGATTCCCTTTAGGTACCTTCTTATTGATCATTGCCATATCTGTATGAACAATCGGAACCCCTGCAGATTTGCAGAGCGCAACAATCTTCTTATAATTGGGATTCTTAGTATCCCCCGCAAGCAGTACTCTTTCAACAGGACTATCGGATTGCAATAATTCAGTTACATTATTTTTACCAAAAACAATTTCCGAAAAATTTTGTTCTTCAAGAGCCATCATTATCTCTCCTAATTCAATTAATAACTTTATTATATAACATATTAAGAAAAAATGCTATCAAAAATAACAATTTTCGATAGCATTTTCTAATTAATAAAAGAAATCCAATATAAACGCTGCCAACGGAGCGAAGAGCGCAATCAAAATCGCAGCCAACCATTCAGCACCCATAAAAAACCAAGGAATTAAAACAATCAAAATTGAAACGGCAAAAAGAATCCAATGACGCTGCGCAACAATCCCCAGCCGAACAGAGCGAAGCAACATATATAATCCCAGCAATAATACAGAAATGGATGCAGAAAGAAGAGATGATTGAACTCCGAAGATTGATGCAGCCAAGAAAACAAGTCCGCAAAACGCACCTTGCAAAAGACTGCGCCGATATTTTGTGCAATTATTTACGCTTTCAATAAAGAAATAGCATGGAAATAATAGAATCGGCTTCATCAACAGCAGAGGAAAAACAATCTTTTGAATTTCAAATCCGCGAATCAAGCAAATAGGAAGAGACGCCAATAGAATTAAGAAAAAAACAGAAAGGAAATTCATGCAACGGCGGATTCCGCAAAACATACATTTGCTCCAATAAACAACATCCTGCGGCGAGATCCTATCGGAATATACCAATCTTGCCTGTTCCTTTTCAATGGTGGAATGATGCTCAGATACCGCGAGCCGCTGCTCTTTATGATGGGGCAATGTGTAACATTGCTTTTGCGGCAATTCCTTTAAAAGTTCCAAATCATATTGCTCAGCAAGTTTCTCGCCAAGTTCCTTAGAATAGGAGTTAATCATCGCAACCTTGACCGAAGAATGTTTCAATTGGCCTATCATGTCATGCGTTTTAAAGGAAAGGGGTAAATCAAAAACCAAGAGCGAAATCGCCCTCATTTTATGATCTAAAAAACCATCATTTAATTGATTAGGGATGTAATCAAAATTGCATATTGATAATATGACAACAAAGCGGTTTTTCTTTTCTTCTTCACGAATTCGCGCTAATAATTCATCATCAACGCTTTTTAAAAGCGGCAGCATTTTTTGCCAATACGCAGCAGTTACAACAACCGAGCGTCCATCAGCAACAAAAAGCGAAGAGATATACGAATCAAAGCTCCCTTCGCGGCGAAATACCGGAAAATCTCTTGTGAGCTGATCAATATCGATCCCTTCTCTCTTCAAAGCAGGACCAATTTTATCGGTAATCATATGATTGCCAAGGCATAATGTAAAATAACTTAAATTTCGCTTTGTTTCGCCCCAAAAATTAATGCAGTCAGAAAATTCCAAGGTTTCATGCACAATGCGACCGGCATCAAAATAGACCTCATTTTCGCGGTTCATATCATCAAACGCCTTAATGTTGCGGATAAGGGCACCTTTTTGATAGAAGCTTTCAACATTACGATAAAGCGTCCATTCTGTAAGCGAATCAATCGGATTTAGAGCAATCAAAGAAGAAACCACAGCAAAAAAGAGAAGCGTTTCAACATAAGCAGATGTAAAAATTAAAGAAAGCAGAGTTCCGATCGAAAGCAAAACAACAATAAAAAAGATTGCAATTTGCCCCAAATTCTTTTGCTTATTCACAAAGATCGACTGCTGCTTATTCTTTTTCTTCTTTCCAACCTTTGCAATATAACAATCTTCTGCAAGCGCAGTTACTATGCATTTTCCGCTTCCGCTTGTTAAATAACTGCCTTTGAACAGCATATTGGATTGCTCCTCCGCAGGGACATTGGAGGAATCAAGCGGGCGATCATGCTTCTCGGCCGGAATGGTTCGATCGAAAACAAATGATTCATCGGCAAAAATATGACTTCCTTGCAAAATTCTCATATCTGCCGTCAAAACAGAGCCGGTCTCTACCATAACAATATCGCCGATCATCAACTCATCGGGCGATAAATAAAGCGTTTTTCCCCCGCGTAAAACCAAACTTTTGGATTGATTATCATCAATAATTTTTTTATATTTTCTCTGATAAATCAAAACGCCCAGCGCTTCGCCCCAATATAACAGAGTCGAGATAATAAACGCCGAAATGATAATCCAAAAAAGAGACCAATTTTGATTCAGCAGCGAAAAAACAATCACAAGAAAATATGCTGCGATGCTGATGATATTTACATAATAGAACTTGGAACGAAGCATGGCAAAAAGATCCTTTATGAGAGCCAGCAAACGATTAAAGCGAGATTGATTTGTAATCACTTTATTTTCCGAAAGCCCGATCTCCAAATCGCTTCCGTATTCCTGCATCAAAGCATCTGTATCCATATAATATGGTTTCATCATCATTCTCCCAAAAATAAATTATAAAATTATTATATACGAAAATGTCGAAAAAGTAAATAAAAATAAATTACACGGGCATAATAAACATTGAAAAAAGAAAGGGTGATAAAAAGATGAAGCAATCCAAAAATTTGATCATTTCAATGATGGCCGGTGCAGCTTTGGGCGCAACCGCCGGTGTTTTGATGTCAAAAAGTAAGCCTAAAAAAACCATGACTAAAACAGCAGGAAGCGCAATTAAAGCGGTCGGAAATTTTGTGGAACACATGAATTTCTAAAAAAAAACAACGCCAAAGGCAAAGCCTTTGGCGTTGAATCTTTTTGAAAAAATCAGCCAACGATACCGCTTCGGGTGATCGATTCGGTAAACTTTTTCTGAAGGATAATAAATGTAATCAACAAGGGCAGGATATAAAGGATAATACCTGCGCGCAGAATCGGATAAAGAGTAATCTTATCTGCGCCGTAATATGCACCGCTATAGCCCGTCATATTAGAATACATTGAGCTCAAAACATTCGGCAAGGTATTAATGTTTGGCAGGAACATCGGAACAGTATAATAATCGTTCCAATACCAAACGATACAGAATAAGAATACCGTTGTAAATGCAGGGCCTGCATTGGGCACCAAAATGCGAAGGAAGGTCTTCATAGCGCCGCATCCATCGATATACGCAGCTTCTTCAAGTTCCTTCGGGAAGCCGCTGAAGAACTGGCGATATACGAATACAAACAAGCCACTCTTCAAGCCTGCAGCAAAGAGTGCAGGAAGAATAAAAGCCCAAAGGGAGTCGGTCAGCTCAAAATAGGGCTGATCGATCCAACCAAGAGAATTGATCGCAGTTGCAAGATAGAGGGGATCAAACATTCTGAAGCTGGTATACAAGGGAACCATGATTGTTGACGGAGGAACAATGATGGTCAGCAACACCAAGAAAAACAAAATATTCTTACCGCGGAATTTAAACCGCGCAAATCCATAACCGGCCAGCGCGCAGGAGCATACCTGCAAGATGGTAGGCCAGAAAGAAATATTAAAAGTGTTTTTCAAGCTGACTGCAAAATCCAGTTCCTCCCAAGCGTTCAAAAAGTTCTCCAAGGTGAAATGCTTCGGAACATAGATGATCGTTGTATCATACATATCCTGCGGAGTGCGAATTGCCTGCGAAAGGCTAAAGAGCAGAGGATATAAAATAATGTAAGAAAGACCGATAAGAATCAGCGCAACAGCAAGATTCGCAATGAATTTAGAAACAACATAAATCCACATCCGCTTATCAGCTTTTTTACCTTCTTTTCCAAACTGATGTTTAAAAGCTTTAAAAAGTTTCATTTTTTATCCTCCTTTCTTAATCACTACTCTTGGTGATAATTTTAAAGAGCGCAAAAACAACGCCAATTATCACTAATATGAGCCCAAAGAATACCCAAGACGCCGCCGCTGCACCGCCGAAGTTAAAGGTAACATTGATCATCGAATCGATCTGCTTCAAAACAGCATTATCCGTATCGCTGAAAGTATCAACAATGGTATAAACAACGTTTACCAAAATAATCGGGGCTACATTCGGGAATGTAATCAGCCAGAAGGTTTCCCATGCAGTTGCGCCTTCAACATCACTCGCCTCATAAAGAGAGGGAGAAATGCTCTGCAAAGCTGCCAGGAAGAGCAGGATCTGAATACCGGAATCCCAAACAACATCGAAAATACGGTCAGCAACTAACGTCATATATTCTGTTAGTTTCTCATTCAATCCTAACCCGACCAAGAAGTCGGTAGCATTTGCAGCCTCAAATAAAACGCCGTTACTAACATTACCTTCCATAATCGCAGCAGCATCGCTGGAGCTATTAAAGGTAGTCATAACAACACCGGTAGTAACAATAACGGGCAGGAAGAAAATTCCACGCACCAGACCACGACCGGCAAACTTACGATTCAGCAAAACAGCAACAAACAAGCTGAAAATCAAAACAACCGGAACATTAACCAAAAGGTCTGTTAGAGTTGCGCTCAAAGCTTGAACGTATGCTGCACCACTGGTCAGCAAGCTCTTATAGTTATCAAAGTTGTTCCAAGTGCAGGCATATCCGTCAAACACAGATACGCTGGAGAAGGAAAACTGCAAGGACTGGAAGCAGGGATAAAGGAAGAACAAAAGGAAGCCGATAAACCAAGGCAAAACAAACATAAAGCCAACGAATGCCTGGCGAGATTCATAAGAAATCTTCTTACGATTCTTTTTCGCTTTCTTTTCAGAAGGAATCTTCTTCCCCGCTTTCTTTGCTTCTTCAATTTCAGCAAGGCGGCGCTCGCGCTCCTGCTTTGCTGCGCGGTTCTGGCGAACCGCCTCAAGCTGCTCAGGAGTTAACTGGGAAAGCTGCTCAACAATGCGCGCTTTTTGCTCATCGGAAAGCTGCTTTTTAGCAATTTCTTCCTGCATGCGACGCTCTTCCTCTTCCAACTCCGCGCGGCGTGCTGCCAATTCGGCAGCAGCCTTAGCAGCTTTCGCTTCGCGGATGGCAGCAATCTGCTCGGGAGTCATCTTAGCAAGGCGTTCTCTTGCGATTTCCTGCGCACGCTTGGGATTTTGCTTTGCAAGGGTTTTGGCGATATTTTTGTTAAATTCAGGATCGCGCTCGATAACCTCTTCCTTTGCAGCTTCAGCGGGCTCTTCAATCGGAGCATTCAACGTTTCATTATTCAATTCTTCGTTTAAATTACTCATGAATTAGCACCTCCTACAACTACAAAGTCATTGGCGGGAACACTTACTCCGCCGATCATTGCATCGTCATCGCCATAGTTCACATAGACCTTTGCGCCATTTTCAAAAATGGTAATTCTGGCAGTATCGTTAACGATTTTATGATCTTCGATTGTGCTGTCTTCAATTGCGTCGTAGACAACCTTCAATCTCTTATAATTTTTGATCATGCTATCATAATGATCATCCAATTCACAAGCATAAGAAGCGGTGAAGTTGGTTTCCTGGAACGAGGTGGAATCAGCATCCATCAAGAGATAATAGAGGCTGGTGCCGGTTTCGGCAAGCTTCAGCAGAAGCGCATTCTCCTCGGAATCCAGATTAATTGCAGGGCCTGCCAAATTGGTAAAGCCGCGGAATACCAGCTGATAGAACGGAACATCCTGCAGAGCCAGGTTATTATGGCTTGCATAAACCGGAGAATCAACCACATTATCAACATAAGGAACTGCATAACCATTACCGCCCTTTGTGCTGATAATGCCGTTCTCACCAACAAATTCATTCGCATTCTTATAAATCTCGCTCATAATCTTAGCAGAGTCATCGCGAGTAACAATATTGCTGAAATTATATGCACAATAAAGAGTTTCACCAATGGTATTAAAAGAATAGCTGGTTACGCCATATTTAGATGCATCATCCATGAAGCTCTTGGAATAACCGGGCATAAACGCGGGATGAATCAGCTGATTGGAAATAGAATTTTTATCCAAGGCACCTGCAGCGGAAATTCTGGCTTTAAATACAGTTACAGGAGCAGCATCAAGACCATAGGCGGTGCTTCTGAACTTTTTAATCTTACCATTATTACCAAAGAAGGATTGCAGATCCAGATCAAAGCTCAAGAAATAATTATCGTTTTCATTTACTTTATCGATCAGCTTCTTCGCTGCCTTCTTTCCTCCGAGCTTAGAATTAAGATCAAAGGAATCGCTCATAGTTGTTTCAAGGCCGCCGGATGCCCAGCCGGTATAGTTAATATAAGCCTTATCAATACCATCGGCAACAAGCCGATCAACAAGTTCTTCCGCTTCGCTATAAGTAGTCAGAGGCTTAACTCCGGTATAAGGAATACCGAGGAAATGGGTCTGATACTTAACAGCACCATAAAGCGCAACACAAAGCGAATTGGAAATATTGCTGTCCACCTTATCCATTCCGAGTTCGTTGATCAAATATTCGCGGTATTGTTTAGCCATACCAACATAATTCGATTCATCTTTATCAAGGAAATAGATGCGGGAAACATAGTTTTCAGGAATTTCCTCACTATAATAGTTGCCGGTACCGGAGGAGCCGGTAACAGTGCGCCGAGTCTGGGTATCACGAACACTAACAACGGAATATACCGCATTGTAACCATTCTTATACTTGCTTACATAGGCATGAACATTGCTGATTGCAGCACCGCTTTCAATAATGTTCAAGAAGGCTTCGCCATTGCGAACCATGCCATAAACAGGCAAACGAAGAGGCTCGTTCAAATTGGTGAAATAACTCTGAGAAGCAACCTCGGTGGGGTTATTATCGTAGAAAGCACCTTCGCCGCTCACACCAAATTCATAGGGAATCAAAACCTGTTCATTGAGTTCCATCAAGGAACCGCTGCCATCGGGAAGCAAACAATAGCCCTTATCCTTGGTATTGGCGGCACCAAAAAATTCAAACAGCTCAACAGTAAGAACACGGCTGTCGCCCATCTCAACAATTTTATCAATCAAAACTTCAACATGCAGATAATCTTCCTTCAAGGAAAGCATAACAGGAATGGAGAAGTTTGTGAAATATTCGTTGAAATAGAAGGTCATGATCCAATCGTTATCGCGATGCTCAAAAACAATGGAAGAATCCAAGGAGCTTACACCCTGAACGCTATAGCTTGAGTTCAGATATGTAACAGAAATTTGACTATTCAGTTCTTCGGCGGTATCGCCTTCTGCATACTTATCTTCCGCTCTATCGATCGGATTGGAATACCAGATTGTACCGGTTTTCAAATTCATAAGAGCAAATTCGCCGCTGATATAATTCAGATACAATGCAATATTCTTATTGGAATCTGCAAGCTGAAAATCAGGTGTTTCTGCAAGAGTCTTGGGCGCAGCCGCTGCTGCGGTAAGAGTAACCATCGAAACACAGGAAAGGATCATTACGATAGTAACGATAATAGAAATGATTTTTTTCATACGATTTACCCCCTTCCTCACGAGAACAATCGCATACGACATTCTGTAATGATTGTAAGAATGAACGTATACAACTGCTGCATCAAAACAACAAACAAAAAGATCAGGAAGAAGATGACAATCATCGCAACAATCGACATAATCAAATTGAACAAGGTCGAGGTAAAGGAATAATTATGAATAACCATTATTCCATAAAAAAGCAGACCAACAAACCACATATCAGCGCAAACTGCGAGGATTGAAACGAAAACAAACTCATTTTCAATCAAAACGCGCGAGAATACTGCAGAGATAATGTTTGCAAGAATCAACGGAGTCAGGCTGTAGCAGGCAACAACATAAATATCTACTAAGCGACCTTCGCCGTTCAGCAAGGTGCAGAGCGCCCAGTTTGCAACAACAAAAAGCAAAACAAGAACGCCGGAAGTGCACAATACAACCAAAACATTGAAGTCTTTTAAACGCAATGTGGAATAAATGAAGCCGGTAGCGACTTCTTTAATGATTGCGGAAACAGAAAAAGCAATCAAAAGCAAAGTTGCGTAAACGGTGGAGCCGTTTTTCTTAATCTTCAAATCTTCCATGGTCTCAACCGGATGGGTCAGCAGCAAAAACGGATTCTTTTTGCCAACCAGCAGCTGCCGAAACAGCGCCTTCAGCATAACATAAATGTTACTCAGCCATTTCTGAATTGTCATCGTCTCCACCTCCTTTTACCTTATTCTTAATAGCGGCAATGATTTTTTTGCCCCAAATATGCCATACAAAGAAGATCACAACCAATACAACAAGGCCGGTCATCAGCAATCCGAAGTTATCTGCAAGCAGGTTTTCTCTATAAAGAGCGAAGGAATCCTGATAATTCATTCTGTCGTTTGCGATCTTGAAATGATGAAGAGCCTCTTCATAGCGACCGTTCTGATAATAAACCTTACCAAGACCGATATGAGCCAACTCACAGTTGGCATTGCTCTTTAAAACTTCAACCCAATAGCCTTCGGCCTGATCATAGAGGCCGCGGTCATAATACTCAATACCCTGATGCAGCAGCTTACCATAGTCGGTAAGATCATATACGGTCAAAGAACCGTAAACCGCATCAAGAATTAAGGTCTTCTTCCCCAGCTTTGCAATTCCAACAGGAGATTGGAAAAGACCTTGCTGAGAACCCTTTGCACCATATACAAAGGTCAGGTTACCTTCACTATCATACTCAAACACCTTGCAAAGGTTAGAATCGAGCAAAGTAAAGAAACCATCATCATCTACCGCAACATCGGTAAATACATTACCTTGACCGGCGGTAGCGCGGCGAACCAAATCGCCATAGGTTCTGGAAAGCGTTGTGTTAATCTTTTGAGTACTCTTTGCCGTAGGATCAAGAATACTGTTGCCCATAAAGTTCATTTTCGTAAGCTGATCGGTATTGGTGCCTTCAGCGGCGGAAACAACAGTATAAACAAAACCGTATTCATCAACGATCAAATTAGCAAATTCAGTCGGAACAAAGGTAATAAAGGTATTGTCTGCATTTTTGCCCATCAATGAGCGGAAAACACGACGCCAAGCCAATGTTACCATATCAACAACCGACATCTTAACGGCAGGAGCACCAAAATAACGAAGGAACACGCCCTGAGGATTAAATTCCATTACACCATCGAGGGTACCTGTGGAAATTACATAAATAGACATATTCTTCGCAATACCAACCTTAGAAGGCTTGAAATCGCCTGTAAACATATCCGTCTTCGGCGCGCCAATGGTCTGAACAATCTTACCGCTCTTGGATTTATCCAGCTTCAATACCTGCTTATTACCGGTATCGCATACATAGATATAACCGAATTTATCAACGGTAAGACTTTCCGGCGCCTTCATCTTATAAGGATTGCCGTTTGCTTCCAAGGTAGAAAGCGTTTTGATATGATTGAATTTGCTATCCAGAATGTGGATCAATGCTGCGCCCTTGGAATCATAGCAGAGAATGTAGATCTCATTCTGCGGACTTACATAAAGATCAATCGCCTTTTCGATAACGCCGATTCCAAGATCGTCCCCGTAATATACCTTTTCGGGGGCATAGCCGGAGGGAGTAATAATTGCTTCGCCATAATAATTATAATTGTAGGAATTAAAAGCGATATAGGCCGAAGAAGACATTGCAAGCATCGATACCAAAATCATCATCGCCATTGCAAATGCAATGATTTTTGTTAATTTACGTTTCATTACTTGCACCTCCTTAACCCTTAATACCGGCATGCGCCATTGTCTTAACCGTGCTGCTCTGCGCAAAGATAAAGAAGATAATCGGCGGGATCATCATCAAAACAGATGCCGCAGCGGCTTCGCCGGCTCTCGCAACGCTTCCCGCTGCAGTAATCTGGCTCAGAGCAGTCGGCAAGGTTTTAAGTGTTTCAGTATAAATATAGGAAGCAGCAGTTGCATTCCAGTTTCTTTGGAACGAGAAGATTGCCAGCGTCAGCCACGCAGGCTTAACGGAGGGCATAACAACCGACCAAAGAATTTTCCAATCTCCTGCGCCGTCAATTCGGGCAGCTTCGATCATTGCATCAGGAATCTCAGCAATATTTTGCTTCAGCAAGAATACACCCATAGTCGCTGCAATTTCGGGCAGCCAGAATGCAAAATAAGTATCAACAATACCAAACTTCGCCATTACCAAGTAAACAGGAATTTCAGTAACACCACCGGTAAAGAGCAGCGACCACACAACAAGATTGAAGATCAGCTTCTTGCCGGGGAACTTATTCTTTGCAAGCGGATATGCACACATTGCAGCAGAAATAATATGAATAACAGTACCGATAATTGTATTCATCAAAGTATTGAATACATAACGGGAAAAAGGAACCCACGAAGTAGATGTAAGGTCAAACAATCTACGGAAGTTCATCATTGTGGGGTTGCGGGTAAAGAATCTGGGCGGGAAAATAAACAACTCATTATAAGGCTTTACAGACTGAACAATCGCGTAAACCAAAGGCAACGCCATGAAAGCAGCATAGAGAGCAAGTAAAAGATAAGTTGTAATATCGCCGACAACAGAAGCTTTTGTTCTTCTAAGTTTTGTAGACATTCTTTATTACTCTCCTTTCCTTAATCATGAGAAAAACGTGCAAGTACTTTATTAATAACAGCTTTAGTAACAACCATCATAATAAAGAGGAAAACAGCAATCGCCGAAGCGTAGCCCAATTCAAAGCGGGTATGACCAAAGTCCGAAATGTGCAATGTCAGGGTATGGCCGGCATAGTCAACCGAGGGGTTACCCAGCAAAGCGGAAGAAATACCACCTACTGCGAAGGAGGATGCAATCTGCATAACCGCACCAAACATCAACATACCGCTCATCTGAGGAAGAGTGATATAGTAAAGTTCCTGGAAACGATTGCGAACACCATCAATCGCGCCGGCTTCAGCAAGGGATTCATCCAGATTCTGCAAGCCTGCAACGAACGAAAGGAAGCTGGTTCCCAGCGAACACCAAATCTGAACGATAATAACAATGGTCAACATATAATCCGTATTGGTAAGCCAAGCGATCGGATCATCGATAATGCCAAGGTTCATCAATACCGAGTTGATCAAACCATACATATCCGAGCTAAACATATATTGGAAAATGAAATATACGTTTGCGAGAGTCGGAGCATAGAATACAACGGTAAAGAACGCGCGCGCAATCGGCGGCAGATCATTAATAAACCATGCAAAAACAAAGCAAAGTAAGTAGCTTACCGGACCGGTAATGATCGCAAATTGGAGAGTATTCTTCAAAGCGATCATAAATACATCGTCTTCAAGGAACATCCGCAGATAATTGTCCCATCCGACAAATACCGGAGTATTCAAAATATCATAGCGGGTAAACGAAAGGAAGACCGAAGCGCCAATGGGGATAATTGTAAATAATGTAAAGAATGCCATGAAGGGCAAAATTAAAACATAGTTGATTTTATTATCGCAGATCTGGCGCCAAGTAAGAGCAAGCTTTTCGGAAAAGGTAAGCTTTTTCTTTTTCAAGAGCTCCAGCTCTTTTGCTTTTCTATTATCAGCCATTATTTCTTCGCCTCCTCCGGAACAGAAAGATGATACTCGGAACGCTTACGCCAAATTTCATCATTAATCTGTTCATTATAATAGAACAATTTTTCGCGCGGGTTAGAATGATTATTAGTAACATTACGGAACGCATTGGTGATATTACGCTGAACATAATAACCACCTACCAGCTCAGGAGTCTCGCGGATCCACTGCCGCTGCTCTTTGATTGCAGCCGCCTCCGCTGCAGACCACTTAATCTTTTCAAAAGCCTCGTAGTTTGCGGTGGTATATCTTGCAACGGAACCGATCGCCATTTCAACACGGTTACCGTAATCTGCCATGATTTCGGCAGAAGTCCACCACTTCATAAAGGTCCACGCATCCTCCAGCTGCTGCTCGGGATTCTTCGCCTGCTCGATGGTGCTGGAAACGATCATACAAGCAGTAAGACCAACAGACTCTTCGGTTCTGTTTACAATACCGGTTTCTTCATCTAGAGTGCCGGGAACGGGGGAAACATTCCAAAGTCCGTTCAATTCAGGAGCAGATTCCTGCAGATAAGTAATATTAGAATAGGTAGTAAGTACGAGCGGCATCTCACCATTTCTGAAACGTGTATACCAGCTATAATCTACCGGCAAATCATATTGCAGATAGTAGCGGGTCCATTTTTCAAAGGCATCAACTGCAAACTGCTTTGTGAAGTTTGTAATGGTGCCGTCTGCAGCATAGGGAGTATTTCCGCTTTGGAGAATGAAAGTATAGAACAAGCTGGAATCAATACCAACCGTCATATTGTTTGCCTGAATAAAGGGCAAGATATTATCAAAATCATCCCAAGTATTCGGAGCAGAAATGCCCAATTCGGCAAAAATATCGGTTCTATAGAACATCATATTGAAGTTTTGGGTTTCAGGCAGAGCATAAACCTCTTGAATATCGTTGCCTTCATCATCCTTTGTGCTCAAGGTATAAGGAACCATCGCATATTCAGTAAACCGCTTAACAACCTCATCGTAATCTTCAAACTGGCTGATGTCATATACCGCATCACGAACGCCAAGGTTCATCGGCTCGGAACGGGATACATGCAAAGCAATATCGGGGCCACGGCCTGCAACAATCGCTTTGGAAAGAATTGCCAGAGGAACCAACGAAACGTTTACGGAAATATCAGTTTGCGGAGTGAAATAGTTATCGCAAAGGGTTTTCAAAACCATCGCCTGGTCACGGCCGGTACCAACCCAAACAACGAGATTACGTCCGCTCTCGCTGGTAGCACCAACAGAGGTATAGTCATCAACAAAGGAGGACCAAAATGCGCGAACCTCATGGGCGATGGATTCGCCAAAGTTCGCAGTCTGGCGGGTAGCCTTCATACCTTCGCCTGTAAAGATGATCTTATCAATCTGAAGGGGCTGCTTTCTTAAATCCAGCATCCAAGAGCTGAGGGTACTAATATTATCTTTAAAGGTAGAAAGACGATCGGGAATAGAATAAGGTGCATCAATGAAGTCCTGCAATTGCTTTTTCAAGGTTGTAATGCAGCTGGCAGAACCAAGAGTCCCATTCAGCTCAAGGATCTGATTTTCGATAGAAACAAGGTCCTCCAGAACGGAACCAAACATCTCTTCAAGACCTTCAACACGTCTATCCAGCTCGTAGTCGCGATATGTATCGGGCTGGGTACCGGTAACGATGATGATCTTACGATAGATATAGTTCAGCTGATAAACAATATCTTCCGCCTCACGGCTTACACCGGCCATCGGGCCGATGATAGCTTCAAGCGAAAATTCATGCTTACCCTTGGTAAGATAAAATTTATAATCATAAGACTTGCCTTCAGCATCAACGCCGCCAAGCTTCTTATATCTATAGCCAACCTCAAAGGGGAAACCAACAGTAGCAGCCTCGGCAAAAGGAACCTTTCCATCGATCAGAATTTTTCTGAACGACGTAGAATCCGCAACATAAGACTGACGATATCGAACGCCAACGGTATAATAACCATCAGCAGGAACATCGATCGTCCAGTTTACGGTCTGGCCGTTTTTATTCCAGTTTTCACCGCCCAGAACGTTCATTCTGGTCTTGCTGATGCTATAGGGCGAAACCTTCGGATCGCTTCTGTCGTAAGCAGGTTGAATCAATGAATCACTCTTATCGACATAATTCTCTGTTTCGAGAGTAAACTCCTGCTCAACATTTTGCGCACCGTTTGCATCATTAAGGGCAATGTAATCGGCATAAGACATCGCTGCTCCGCTATTATGGAGGCGGATGTGGTCCAGAGCCATAATACCGGTAGTAAAGCCGATTTCAAGCTCATGGGTTCCCTTGGTCAGATAAAACTTCACAGGATCATCAAATACACCGTCAGGATCACGCAAGCTCTTGCTCAACCATTTTGAAACCTCAACCTGCTTAGCGAAAAGCTCATTGCCGACTTCATCAAACACGCGCTTACCACCCTCATCACCCCAGTTTCTCTTCAAAATGAAACGAAGTGCATCATCGTGGGGAAGCTTGCCGTCAACTTTAACAGAGATTTCATAGTCCTTGCCGTTGCCATCGCCAAGCAGCGGAAAATATTCCAGCTCCAAAGCATAAAGGCCGGTCTGAGGAACCTCAACCTTGTAGATAAGGCTGCCGGTATCGGTCATAACAAGCACCTGATCGCGCCGCTCATAAGAATCAACGCTCTTATAAGGAGCAGTACCGCCGGCCACTGCGTTGCCTTCAACGATAATCTCGGGAAGAACAACATCGTGCTCTTGATACTTCGAATAATAATCGACATAGCGACCATCGCGATAGAAACCGATCAGCGAAATCTCGCTTTGGGCATCAGAGCCTTCAACAGCAACACTTTCAGCAGGAGCATCATTCGATTCTGCCTCTTCCTCTTCAGCGCCCGCAGCATCATCGGTTGCTTCAACAGTGCTGTCTACAGCAACATCGCCATCCTCAACCATCATATCTGCTTCATCCGCAAAAGCGAAAACAGACATAGAGAGCGACATTACGAGCACCAGCAAAGCAGCTGTGAACGAACGCAGAAAAGCATACATTCTCGTGTCTTTCATAAACTACCTCCAAGTAAGTTTGATCAGCATTTCAAGGAACTCGCATTCCTTTTGCAAATCTGCCAAAAGGCTTTTGAACAAATTACACAAAAGAAATTTACGCGTTTTTATCCATACTATCGCTGAAATTATAGCATATTATATATAAAATTTCAATAATAAATTAAAAAATTTTGAATTTTGTTTTGAAATTTAGCTTATTTCAGTTTTGTTTACATAATTATTTGTGCATAATAACCAAAAATGCCGCTTCTAAAAATTTAGGTGCGGCATTTT
>JAZQDS010000029.1:0-5223 GCA_045546895.1 Eubacteriales bacterium
CCTCAACGAACCTTTTTGCTTTGCAAAAAGGTTCCATCTCTGAGGATCACCAAATAAAAAAAGACACCCGTCGGGTGTCTTTTTTTATTTGGTGATCCATCGGAGATTCGAACTCCGGAGAATCGCTGCGCGACTCTCCGAGAAAAGGGGATGGCCGGCTCGTTCGCCGCTGAAGGCGGCAACCACTCGCCATTGGCCAAAGGGTCCGGAGTTCGTTTGCGGCTATAAATAAAATAGCAGGTAACATCGTTACCTGCTATTTCTGGTGATCCATCGGAGATTCGAACTCCGGACCCTTTGATTAAAAGTCAAATGCTCTGCCAGCTGAGCTAATGGATCGTTTTAAGGGGATGAAAAAATCCCCCAATATCTACACCCTTTACGGTCAGAGATTTTAAATAGGTTGGGATGATTCTTGCCACCTTATGCGCTTAATTATTATAATGGGTGCAAGCGCATTTGTCAAGGGTATTTTTTATTTCTTTCTCTTTATGTCCAGCCGCAAAATGCCAATGATGATGGAAATCAGAGAAAAACACTCGGTAAGGATCCCGCCGATGGAAAAATTGATGGAGTTATAGATCAGCCAAAGGGGGGAATTGATCATCGAAAGCAGGCGAACATCCTTGGCACGTTCCATCCGAAAGGCGATGGTTGTTGAAATGATGCCGAGGGCGGGCAGCAGCTCCAGCAGGAAGTTTTTGAGGCTCGGCTCTACCCCGAAGCAGATAAAGGTAAGGGCATAGATCACCAGCGAAAGGATGCAGAATAGGATGGGCCATGCAATATGATCTGCCCATTTTTTCCCCTTTTGGGAATAGACGATTGCCCTTATTACCGCCATAACGTTTAAAATGCCGCCGGTAACCGCGCCCAAAAGAATGAAATGGATCGCAAAAAAGGCGGAGCAGCAAAGCTGCATCAGAACGATTCCCTTCTGCGTTTTTTGCTGAAAGGAGATCAGCGCCATGATCATACCGAGGATGCCGAGAATTTGAATCACAACAGGGGGCATAGAAAAATTACTCCTTCATTATTTTAGCTTTTTTCGTTCGAATTATTATTATAGAGCCCAAAGGGGATGGGGTCAAGAAATTTTTTGAAAAAAATAAAGGTATTTTGTCTTTTTTCTTGTATAACATAATTAGAAGGATCTTTTTCGATCAAAAAATGGGGAAAGGAAGGGAAAAAGAATGGATTTTCGTTTGCAGCAGGAAGAATTTGAAGCGCAGCATCTATCGCAATATGCATGCCTTGCCGCCAAGAGCAAGGGGCGGGCGGAGCCGCTGGAGCCCTGCCCGATACGTACCTGCTTTATGCGGGATCGGGATCGCATTCTCCATTCCAAGGCCTTTCGGCGGCTGAAGCATAAAACGCAGGTCTTTTTAAGCCCGACCGGCGATCATTATCGTACCCGCCTGACCCATACCCTTGAGGTTTCCCAAATTGCCCGCACCATTGCCCGCGCCCTGCGGCTGAATGAAGATTTAACCGAAGCCATTGCGCTGGGCCATGATCTGGGCCATACCCCCTTCGGCCATGCGGGGGAACGGGCGCTTTCGGCGGTGGCGGGCGCGCCCTTTTGCCATAATGAGCAAAGCGTTCGGGTGGCGGCCAAGCTGGAGCGGCTGAATCTTACCTTTGAGGTTTTAAATGGGATGGAGGGGCATACCGGCCCCAAGCTGCCCGAGACCTTTGAAGGGCAGATTGTTCGGATCTCCGATCGCATCGCCTATATTAACCATGATATTGATGATGCCCTGCGGGGCGGTATTATCCGCGAGGAGCAGCTGCCCTCGGAGGCTACCGCCATCCTCGGCCACAGCTCGGCCAGCAGGATCAATGCGCTGGTGCGCGGGGTGATCGATCATAGCCTGAATAATGATCAGGTCTCGCTGATGCCGGGGATTACCATCGATCCCGAAATCGGCAATGCGCTGGATATTTTGCGCCGCTTTATGTTTGAGGCGGTTTATACCGGCTCTAAAGCCAAGGAGGAGGAAGCCAAGGCCGAGCGGCTGATGCAGCGGTTGTTTTATCATTTTACCGAAAGCCCCGAGGAAATTCCTGCGGAATACCATGCGGTTATGGAGCAGGAAGGGGTTGAGCGGGCAGCGCTGGATTATCTGGCGGGAATGACCGATACCTATGTGGTCAATCTTTACCGCGAAATATACTTACCGAAAGGATGGGAGTTTTAATGGCGCTGGATAGTCGGTTTCTGGCGGAGCTGAAGAGCCGCAATAATATTGTGGATCTGATCGCAACCGCAGTGCAGCTCAAGCGCAACGGAACGCGTCACACAGGCCTTTGCCCCTTCCATGGGGAAAAGACCCCCTCCTTTACCGTTTTTGAGGAAACAGCATCCTATTATTGCTTCGGCTGCGGCGCGGGCGGGGATGTCATTACCTTCGCGATGAAATATAATAATCTCGATTATATAGAGGCGGTCCGCTATCTTGCCGATCGGGCGGGAATGGCGCTGCCGGAGGAGGAAAGCCGCAATGCCGCCTTTCAGCGGCAGCGCAGAGAGCGGCTTTATGATATGCATAAAATCGCAGCCCGATTTTTCTTTGATCAGCTGATGAGCGCCAAGGGAGGGGAAGCGCTGGCTTATCTTACCAACCGCGGTATCGGCAGGGAGGCGATTATTCGCTTCGGGCTGGGCTTTGCGCCCGATTCCTTTGATGCCCTCAAAAACCATTTGCAGCAAAAGGGATTTAAGCCCGCAGAAATGCTGGATGCGGGGCTGCTGGCGCGCAGCGAGCGCAGTAGCCATACCTATGATAAATTCCGCAATCGGGTAATGTTTCCCGTATTTGATCTGCGGGGCAATGTTGTTGCTTTTTCGGGCCGCATCTTAGGGGATGGGCAGCCGAAATATCTTAATTCGCCCGAAACGGATATTTATACCAAAGGCAATTGTGTTTTCGGCCTGCAGCTTGCCAAAAATGAGCCGGAAGGGCTGCTGATCCTTTGCGAAGGCAATCTGGATGTTGTTTCCCTTTCGCAGGCGGGCTTTAAGGGGGCGGTAGCCCCGCTGGGTACCGCTTTTACCAAGGAGCAGGCGCGGATTCTTGCCAAATATGCCAAGAATATCGTTGTTGCCTTTGATAACGATTCCGCGGGCCTGAAGGCAACAGATAAAGCCATCCGCTTTTTGGAGGAGCAGGGAATTCCCGTTCGGGTCTTGCAGATGCAGGGCGCCAAGGATCCCGATGAATTTATTAAAAAATTCGGCAGGGAGCAATTTGAGCGATTGCTGAAAAGCTCCAAAACGCCGATCGAATTTCAATTGGAAAAGCTGCGGGCGGGGCTGGATCTTAATGATACCGCCATGCGGCTGGATTACCTGCGGCAGGCGGTAGGGCTGCTCAGCGGCATCGAAAGCGCGGTGGAGCGGGATGTTTATATCGGCAAGCTCAGCCGCGAGCTGACCATCTCGCCCGAATCGGTGCGGCAGGAGGTAGAGCGCAGCCGCAAGCGGCGCAGCAAGGCGGCGGTGCGCGATGAGATCCGCAGCGGCGAGCAGGCGCTGAAGGGCGATTACGATCGGGTCAATCCCGAGCGGGCAGGCGCCTTGCGGGCCGCCCGCGCCGAGGAAATGGCGCTGGCCATTCTGGCGCGGCATCCCAATCTTTGGGAGCGGGCGGAGCAGCTTTTGCCGCCCGAGGGATTTTTGACCTCGTTTAATCGCAGGGTCTATGAATTCCTGCTCAATGAATATCGCTCCTCGCCCGATTTGGTTACCCCCGTTTTTGCGCGGGAATTCAATGACGCCGAGATGGCTAAAATATCGTTCTTCATCAATACTCCGCTGCTGCATGGCGATCCCGGGGAGCAGCTGGCGGAATGCTTGAAGATCGTAAAAGAAGAAGGAAATAAGCGCATCGATCCTGCTTCGCTTTCTGCCGAAGAATTGATGAAAAAGCTTCAAAATAAAGGAGATTAAAGGATGAATATCGAAAAAAAGGCATTTTACAAAGAACTTTTGGAGATGGGCAAAAATAAAGGCTCCCTTTCCAACCGCGAGATTATGGATGTTTTGGACGAGGTAACCCTCGATCCCGAGCAGATTGAAAAGCTTTATGATATGCTGGAGGAGCAGGGCATCGAGATCATCGAGGATTCGGTAGATGATGTTGAGGATATTACCAATATTGCCGATATTGTTGAGCCCAAGGATGAGGATGGCAATGTGGATTCCGGCGAGCATACTTTGGTAGACGATCCTGTTAAGGTTTACCTGAAGGAGATTGGTAAGGTACCGCTGCTGAGCGGCGAGGAGGAAATCGAGCTTGCCAAAAATATGATGCTGGGCGTGGAGGCCGAGCGGACCTTGCGGCTGCTGAAGCTGAAGGAAGAGGGCGGCGAGGTACCCGAGGAGGATCTGGAAGCCTATGAGCTGCTGCCCGATGATATGATCCCCGAGGAACTGGAGCTGCTGCAAAAGCAGGTCGCGGCGGGCGAGCGGGCTAAGCAGCGCTTATCTGAGGCCAATCTGCGGCTGGTTGTTTCCATTGCCAAGCGGTATGTCGGCCGCGGGATGCATTTTCTGGATCTGATTCAGGAGGGTAATCTCGGCCTGATCAAGGCAGTAGAAAAATTTGATTATGAAAAGGGCTATAAATTTTCTACCTATGCGACCTGGTGGATCCGCCAAGCCATTACCCGCGCTATCGCAGATCAGGCAAGAACCATCCGAATCCCCGTTCATATGGTTGAAACCATCAATCGTGTAATGCGGGTATCCCGCCAGCTGGTGCAGGAGTTGGGCCGCGATCCTACCAGCGAGGAGATCGCAAGAGAGATCAATCAGCCGGAGGAAAAGGTGCGCGAGATTTTGAAGATTGCGCTGGATCCTGTTTCGCTGGAAACCCCCATCGGCGAGGAAGAGGATAGTCATCTTGGCGATTTTATTCCGGATGAGGATATTCCCGCGCCGGTTGAGGCAACCTCCCAGATCATGCTGCGGGAGCAGCTGGTAGAGGTGCTCTCTACCCTGACTCCCAGAGAAGCGAAGGTGCTGGAGCTGCGCTTCGGCCTGCGCGATGGCCGTCAGCGTACGCTGGAGGAGGTCGGAAAGGTCTTTAATGTTACCCGCGAGCGCATTCGCCAGATCGAATCCAAGGCGCTGCGTAAGCTGCGTCATCCCAGCCGCAGCCGCAAGCTGAAGGATTTTATGGATAATTAATTCAATCGGCGCGCCGCCCCAAAAGGGCC
>JAZQDS010000030.1:0-14201 GCA_045546895.1 Eubacteriales bacterium
GCACCGAAAAGCTCTTATATGACTGATCAGCTTGCAAGAGCAGGCACATCGGTTGGTGCTAATATCCACGAAGCACAATACGCACAGAGCAAGAAAGACTTCGTCGCAAAATTGGAAATTGCTTTGAAGGAATCCAACGAAACCAGCTATTGGCTGAAACTAATGTATGAAACCAAAAGAATAGATATCGCCCAATATCAGTATGCAGAAAAACTCTGTGGTAATATTCGCAGACTCTTGATCGCATCCTGCAGAACCGCAAAGGAGAATGCAAAATGAAGAATAAGCCACTTGTGACCGGAATTATTGCTGTTGCATCTCCGCTTCCTTTGATCGTATTTACTGTGCTTTGGTCTTGGATATGGTTTTTTGGAATAGGTATGGGGTTATTCAGCTACGATACTATTCCGCAGTGGATACTTATTTGTTCACTTTTACCTTTGTTTATTAGTCCAACTTTTGGCTTGCTTGGAATTGTGCATGGTATAATAAAGATAAAGCTAAAACGAGCATGGATAGGAATCCTGTTGTCTGTGTTGGGATTGATTGAAAACTTTATTTTGATTTATGGCATGTACTATATCGGAAGTAGATTTTAGGCACATTACTTTTAGTCGTTTTTACCCTTGATTACGCTACTTTTGGTCGCTCTTTCGCAGAAAAGAAACAACCTTTGTCTACCGGACAAAGGTTGTTTCTTTTCAACGAAATAAATCCCTTTCGGGATTTGTGAAATACGCTTTGCGCGTGAAATATTGCTTCGCAATATGAAATGCCTGCGGGCGTGGGTGGATTTATTTTATTTCACATTGCGACGAAGAAGCAATATTTCACAATGACCGCAGGTCATTATTTCACATCCGAAGGATATTTCACTTCACATTTTGTCATTGCTGATATATAATTGTTGCTGTAAGAGGTGGTTTTATGAGATTATATAGACCGGTTGGACAAGCGGAATTAGATTTAATAGCAAAGACCAATTTTAGGGAATACCCGCCAAGACTTCCCGAGCAACCTATTTTCTATCCTGTGCTGAATGAGAAATACGCTCGTGAGATTGCAGAGAAATGGAACAAAAAATCTGCTGATTCAGGTTATGCTGGATATGTTACAACCTTCGAAATTGATGATGCATATATTTCTCAGTTTGATATTCAAACAGTAGGAGCAAGTTATCACCAAGAGTTTTGGATTCCTGCAGAAGATTTAGCGGAGTTTAATCGTCATATTATTGGTTTGATTGAAGTCATCTGATTCTTTACGCACCTTTTTGCTTTTCTTACCTAAACCCACGCACCGTTATACTGCTCTTTCACAAAAAAGAAGTAACTTTTGTCTACCAAAAGTTACTTCTTTTTTTATCCAAGCCGCAGGCTTGGCATATCATCACGCGTCAGCGTGTGATTCTCTGTGTTTAATATGTTTTCTTATCGATTCGGTTGCGGATGCTTTGCATAGCAATATCCAGATGGGCAATTTGAGAGGCGCATTCCTTTAATTCATCGGCAATCGCATCGGCATCATCAAGATCATGCTTATAGCGCATGGTATGCTCCAGGCTTGCCCAAAAATCCATTGCGATGGTGCGCAACTGAATTTCAACATGCATCATTTTTTTCTCATTAGCCAAAAAAATGGGAACTCGAACGATTAAATGAAGGCTGCGATACCCTGATTTTTTTGGGTTTTTTATGTAGTCTTTTACCCGTATCAGCTCGATGTCATCTTGCTTTAAAAGGTATTCCGCCAAAAGGTAAACATCCTCCGGAAAGGCGCAGATTACGCGCGCTCCTGCGATGTCGCGAATGTTCTTTTCGATCGATTCAACCGTAATGGGGAGGTTCTTGCGCCAAAGTTTTTCGATAATGCTTTTTGGTGTTTTCAGGCGGCATTTGATGGTTTCAATCGGATTGCGGGCGTGGGTAACCGAAAGACCTTCGTTTAAAACCTTAAATTTGGTTTCAATCTCCATCAGCGCGCTGCGGTAATAGGACATCAAAATGCGAAAATCATTTTCCTGCAGCAGCATTTTTGCAATGGCTTCGGCCTGTTCTATTTGCTCAGCCGAAATTTGCTCGATCATCTGCATAATATACCACCCCTTTCTTTAATTTAATTATATCATAGATAGGAATGAAAATCGAGAAAAAACTTTAAAATTTGTGCTAAATTTCATCTGATGTCGAACCTTGGAAAAGGTTGTCAAAAAAACCGTGATTTTATATATTTATTTGACTATCGGTGCAGGATTCTCATTCAAAAGGGAGAAAAAACGCTTGCCCCATTGCGAATTGTTTCAAAAAACAGTATAATATTAATAACAAAGATTATTGGAGGTAAAAAATGAAGAAAACAATTTGCAAATATGAATATGATACCGAGAACGCAGCTATTATTAAAAAGGTTGTAAGCGGAAGTTTTGGGGATCCTGCGGGCTATGAAGAAACCCTTTATCAAACGCCCGATGGCAAGTATTTCATTTTCGTCAATGGCGGCGAGAATTCCCCCTATCCTAAGGCGGATATCAAAAGAATCGGCAAGGATAAGATTGAAAAATGGATTGCCGAGCGCGCATAAAAAATGCATGGAGCAGAGATTGCTCCATGCATTTTTATTTTAAAGAGAATTAAAATAGCCAAAAACGAATTGGGTTAAGATCAGGCCGAGAAAAGCGCCGATCAAAAGGATGATTTTCCAGCGTTTTTGCAATTTCTCGGTCGGTGCAGAGGGGGGGAATGGTGTTTTTCTGCAAAGGATTGCAAGGGTATAAACCATGGCGCCGAGTAATGTGATGCAGCCGATTTCGGCGGGCAGAGCGCGCTTTAAAGCAACCGAAGCAGCCGCAAGAACAGCGCCAACCGCACCAATCAAAAAGCCTTTCTTTTGCTTGGCGGTCATCTCTTTCCAATAGGTGCGCTCATCCGAGGAAAGATCGCCCTGCGGAATCAGCTGCTTACCGCCGTTGCGATAAGAAAACGCACGCAGCAAAAGAAGGATGGCGTAGCCGAGAAAAAGAGCAATTAATAGGAAATACATTATTTGATCCTCCGGCATTCAAGGTAAAAGCGCTTATCATGCGCTTCACCCATCGAGAAGGTTTTTCGCGGTAATGCTCCATCAGCAACAACCGAGCGGAAAAGATCGCTTTTATCCATGTTCGGTAAAATAAAGCCGATGGAATTCTCTTTCATGGAAAGGGTATCAACCGTGTCGGCACCATGGATATAATCAATGGTGCCTCTATTCTCGGCAAGAAAGGTATCCAATGCATTTTGCAGGGTGCCTACTGTCAGCTTGGCGGTTTCTTTGGCAAAGGAATAAGGGTAGTGCTTGCCGTTGACTACTAATTCAAGCAGCTGCGGATGGGCAGAACCTGCTTCCATTCCGGCCTCGGCAAGGAATTTCAAAAGTGCATTTGTATCGGTATCAAAGATAACACGATGAATCGGCTCAAATTCCAGCGCAGGGCTATGGATATTGACCAGCTCAATCAGGCAATAGCGGGCAGGCATATTCTTTGCCTCTTCACCATATTGCGCTTTGAGCTTTTCATAGCAGGATTTGGCAGTTGCAAGGGAATGATTTCCATCACCAACTGCATAAAGCAAAGGCTCAGCATCATTTCCCATCAGTTTTTCGATTTCGCCGCTGATGGCATCGGTTTCGCTCCCGCTGACAACATAGCCGCAGATATGGCCGCCCTTTTCCATCAATTCGAAATCATAAATCTTTTTAAAGTCATGAGTTTTTTCGTTCAACGCCTCAATAACTTTATAGCGCGGATCATCAATTAAAACCATAATATGGGGCATTTCAATGGCAGCCCCTTCGCGAATGCGGATACGGGGCGGCAGCCGCTCCTCAACCGTTCCTTCGGTGGCGCGGCAAAGGGTCTTGGAGCCTTTGCGATAATCATAGCATTCCAGATCCAAAGCGCCGATCAGGCCGCAGCGATCCTTACCGTTGTTTTGCGTACGCCGAACAAAAATAAAGGAATTCTCAAAGCAGCGGAAAACATCATTATTTAAATATTCTGTCATCTGATCGCGAATTGGTGCGGGATCGGAATGTTCTAAATCCACTTCGGGCAGCATAATTTTCAGCGTTGAAGGCTCATTGCCGATAAAACTGCGTACCCGCTCCCAATATTCGGGCTGGCTTGTGTATTGATCGCAAGCAACAACGCTCCATTTTTTCATATCAATATTCTTGGGAATTAAAATATCAGCAGGATAAAATCCAATTTCTTTATTCTTCATATTGTTCACCTTATTTCAAGAACGCGTGGAACGCGCGAATGGTTTCATAAATGTCGGCCTTGGAAGCGATTTCAAAGGGCGCGTGCATTGAGAGCAGGCCGATCCCTATGTCAACAGTATCAATATTGCGATTGGCCATATATTTTGCAACCGTTCCGCCGCCGCCCGCATCAACAGCGCCCAAAAGGCCTGTTTGCCAGCGGATGCTGTTGGCATCAAAAAGGCGGGTAAAGTAGCTCATGGTTTCGGCGCTTGCATCAGAGGTACCGCTCTTGCCGCGAGCACCGGTATATTTTGTTATGCAAGGGCCGTGATTCAGGCGGCAACAATTTTGCGCCTCGGTGGGAGCGGGATAAAGGGGATCCAGCGCGGCGTTTACATCCGCTGATAAACATTTGGAATGATAAAAAATTTCCAGCAGGCTGGTATCGGGCGCAATCCGCTCCATAACCAATTCAATAAATTGGCTCTGCATCCCGCTTACACCATCGGAGCCGGTTTCCTCCTTATCAACCAAGGCGACCAGCGCGGTGGTTTCAGGGGTTTCTTTGATCTGCATTAATGCTTCAAAGGCGGTATAGGCGCAGATGCGATCGTCATGTCCATAAGCGCCGATCAGTGCCTTATCAAAGCCCAATTCTGCGGGCGGATACTTGGGTACAAAGGTCAGCTCGGCGGAGATGAAATCTTTTTCGGTCATACCGTATTTATCGTTCAGGATCTTTAAAACTGCGCTTTTAACCTTATCCTTATCCACCTCTTCATCGGGGATTACGCCTGCGATTACGCGCAGTTTTTCGCCTTCAATGGCCTTGGAGGCGGGGGACGACATCTGCTCGCCCGCAAGATGGATTAAAATCTCGGAAATACAGAAGGTATAATCGTTTCCGCTGAGATCAACAGTTGTTCCGTCTGCCAGAATAACAATTCCTTCCAAAGCAAGAGGAACGGCAGTCCATTGATATTTTTTAATGCCTCCGTAATAATGCGTTTTTAAAAGGGCAAGGCCTTCCGATTCATAAAGGGGGCAGGGCTTTAAATCAATGCGGGGAGAATCAATATGAGCTGCCGCAATATGAGCGCCTTCGGCAATCGGCTTTTGGCCCATAATGCCAAGAAAGATGCTCCGATTACGATTGATAATATAGAATTTATCGCCCGCTTTGGGGGCGCCGATGGATTCCAGCGGCCGAAAGCCGTTTTCTTCCGCTTTTGCTTTAAAATATGCGGTGCAGCTGCGCTCGGTTTTGCAGCGGGTCATAAAATCAATGTAGCCCTCAGCCGCCTTGAATATGGCGGGTTGCTCTTCTTTGTTTTCAAAAATATTTTTGGTTTCATAAAACAAGCTCATGGTTGTTCTCCTAACATTTTGGCATATTTCAGCCGATATTTATTGACGGTTGCAACATATTTTTTGGTTTCTTGAAAAGGGATATCGGATAGGGTCTGCCCATCGGGGGAATAGCGGGAATCCCGCAGCCAGCTTTTGATATGCCCGCGGCCGGCGTTATAGGCAGCAAGGGCGGTATCAGTATTTTGAAATTCATCCATCAAGATGGAAAGAATAAAGCAGCCGTATTTGATATTGATGGTGGGATTGAAAAGATCTTCCTTTTGATATTTGGCGCCCTTTCCTTCGCGGCTGATCGCCCATTTCAGGGTATCCTCGGTAATTTGCATCAGGCCGAAGGCATCTTTTGGAGAGCGTGCTTCGGGATCAAAATTGCTTTCCGCTCGAATAACCGCCATAACCAAGGAGAGAGGAAGATCGTAGCGGGCAGCATAGCGCATAATCTCCTGCTCATAGGGGGCATATTTCGGGGAAACGAAATATGGGCGAAGCATCCATGCGATACCGCAAAGGATGAATAATCCTAAAAAGCAAAGAAAAAAAGATTTATAAAGTTTCTTCATAAATATCTCTCAATAATTCGATTACTTGCCGATGAAGATCATTAAGATCGCCGTTGTTCTTAATGATATAATGGCTTTTATCAATATAAAAATCTGCATTATGCTGGCTGGTAAGGCGTTTTTCGGCTTCCTGCTTTGTAAGATGGTCGCGCGCTATGATGCGTTCCATCGCAGCTTGCGGATCGGAGATGACAGAGAGAATCTTATCGCAGCGTTGATCCAGACCGCTTTCAAATAAGAGCGGCGCATCAATGGTAATTCGGTCAAAGCCGCAGTTTTGCAGTTCTTTTTCGATAGCATCAAGGATAAAAGGCATAACAATAGCATTGAGCTTTTTAAGCGCTTCGGGATTGCCCATGGTGCATTGCCGCAGCGCGGGGCGATTTAATCCTTTCTCATCCAATACCTGCGCCCCAAAGGCGCCGGCAATGGCTTGCAAAACATTTGGATCGCGATAAACCTGATGATGAACAATTGCATCGCAATCAAGATGGTAAAAGCCGTTTTCTTTCAAAATGGCGGCAACAGTGCTTTTTCCTGCGCCACTGAAGCCGGTTAATCCGAGAATCAATCGAATTTTCACAACCTTTCTGCCGGAATTATTTGGAAGGAAGCTGCGCGTAATAAGCGATTGCGTAAGGCAAGCCCCATTCCATCGGCGGAGGGATACATCGCATAGATTTTTTTACAAGGCAATGAATCAAAGCGGCGCAGCGCCTCATAAAGCGCACGGGATTGGGAGAGCGGATCGGCTTTGTTTCCAAAGGAGAGGGCGTGATCCAATTGGTCGAGATATTCTTCAAATACCAAAAACCAGGTATCATCTGCTTGCTGCTTTTTAAGGGCCGCTAAAACTTCGGAATCTTCGCCCGTAACAATGGTCAGAGGCGCTTTTGGTGCATAATGCCGATAAAGCATTCCCGGGGAGGATACCGCCTGCCCCTCTTTGACGGGGGCAAGAATTGCGGGGTCAGCTTCAACTGTAAAGCCAAGCGCCTCCAGCATATCAACAGTAATTCCGCCGGGGCGCAGCAGTTTTAATCTACGCTCGCCGAGCGGGAGGAGTACCGTGCTTTCAACCCCGATTTCGCAGCTGCCGCCATCGATAATTGCAGCAATTCTTTCGTTAAGATCTTCAATGCAGTGTGCGCAGCAGGTGGGGGAGGGGCGGCCCGAAAGATTGGCGCTGGGTGCAACAATCGGAACACCCGCTCGGCGGATCAGTTCTTGGGCCACAGGATGATCGGGGCAGCGTACGGCAACAGTATCCAGCCCTGCAGAAACAACCGGAGCAACCTCTGCTCGCCGCGGCAGAACAATGGTGAGCGGGCCGGGCCAAAAATGCTCGGTCAGGGGGATAATATCGCTTGGTATCTCCCGTGCAACGGTATGGATCATTTCAAAATCGGAAATATGGGCGATCAGGGGATTATTGGCGGGGCGATTCTTCACTGCAAAAATTTTGCATACTGCCGCATCGTCCATCGCATTGGCGCCTAATCCGTATACCGTTTCGGTAGGGAAGCATACGATCTCGCCTTTGCGAATCCATTCGCCGCATTTTTGCAGATTTTGCTCAGAAGGGGAAAGGATTTCAGTTTTCATTCTTCATGCGTTCCTTTCAGCTTTTCTGCCTGATCGCTTGTTATCAGCGCATCGATAAATTCATCCAGATTGCCATTGAGCACCTGCTCCAATTTATAAAGGGTAAGGCCGATCCGGTGGTCGCTGACCCGACCTTGAGGATAATTATAGGTGCGAATACGCTCGCTGCGATCGCCGGTGCCGACCTGATTTTTTCGCTCGCTGGCAACCGCCGCCTCCTGCTTTTCGCGCTCGATCTCAGCAAGGCGTGAACGCAGGATTTTTAAGGCACGCTCTTTATTTTTATGCTGGCTTCGTTCATCTTGGCATTCAACCACCAAGCCGGTGGGAAGATGGGTGATGCGGATAGCGCTCTCTGTTTTGTTTACATGCTGGCCGCCCGCGCCGGAGGAACGGAAGGTATCGATTTGCAGATCGGACATATTGATTTCAAAATCAACTTCTTCCATTTCGGGAAGAACTGCAACGGTGGCGGTGGAGGTATGAATTCTTCCGCCGCTTTCGGTTTCAGGCACCCGCTGAACGCGATGCACGCCGCTTTCAAATTTATAGCGGGAATAAGCACCTTCGCCGCTGATGGAGAATGAAATTTCCTTAATTCCGCCCAATTCCGTATCGTTGAGTGTTAGAATTTCATAGCGATAGCCCTTGGATTCGGCATACATCGTATACATCCGAAAAAGAGCTGCAGCAAAGAGCATTGCTTCCTCGCCGCCCGCGCCGCCGCGGATCTCGATGATAACATTTTTGTCGTCGTTTTCATCCCGCGGCAGCAAAAGAACCTTTAATTCTTCCAGGCAGTTTTCTATGCCGATTTTATTTTCTTTATATTCAAGCTCTGCAAGTTCGCGGATCTCGGGCTCATCGCTTTCCTTCAGAAGTAACTCCGCCTCGGAAAAATGATTTAAAAACATTTGATATTGGCGATATTTTTCAACAATCGGCCCTAAATGCTTATATTCCTTCATCAACGCCCTATAGCCCGCCTGATCTCCTACAATTGCGGGATCGGAAAGGCGGGCGTTGATTTCTTCGTATCGTTTTTCAATGTCTTTCAACTTATTGATCATTGGTCTCTCGCTCTATTTTTTTAATGTTTTTTTCAATCTTTTTGCGGGGAGCCATGATTTCATGGCCGCATTGGACGCAGCGGATTTTAAAATCCATCCCGATTCGCAAAACCTCAAAGCGGCTGCATCCGCAGGGATGGCTTTTTTTCATGGTTAAAATGTCGTTGATCTGAACATCCATCGGTATTGCCCCTTTTATAGATATAATATACTATTATATAGTATAACATAGATGAATGAAATATTTCAAATTGTATCTTGAACAAAATAAGTTATGAAAACCCATTGCTTTTCATATATATTTTACCAAGATTTGTTATTAAATCGGTATCATAGGTTGAAAGGAATGGATAGAAATGAATCAGGAAAGCTACCGCCCCGAAGGATGCGAAAGGGCAGAAGATCGCATCTATTTCAACTCAGAGCAAGGGATTGCGCGGGCAATTCGCGAGGGAGTCATCTTGCAGGCACGCTGCGTTCTTTGCGATAGTGAGCATAACCTCTATGTAGATTTAGGGCTGATGCAGGGCTTTATTCCGCGGGAGGAGGCGGCCTTGGGAATTCGCGAAGGAAATGTTAAGGATGTTGCGATTATTACCCGCGTGAATAAAATGATTTCCTTTATAGCCGAGGGCTATGTTGAGCGGGAGGGCATCCGCTATGTGCTTTTATCCCGCCGTGCTGCTCAGCAGCAATGTGCAGATTATTTATTTGAAACGCTAATGCCGGGTATGGTGGTGGATGCACGGGTAACACATCTGGAGCAATTCGGAGCATTTGTTGATCTTGGTTGCGGTGTCGTTTCAATGATTCCCATCGATCGAATCTCTGTTTCCCGTATTTGCCATCCGGATCATCGGTTCAGCTGCGGGATGTTAATCCGCGCTGTTGTTTTGGCGGTGGATCAGGAAAATCGCCGTATTCTTCTTTCGCATAAGGAGCTGCTGGGCAGCTGGGAAGAGAATGCAAAGGATTTTGCAATCGGCCAAACGGTAGGCGGGATTATCCGAAGCATTGAGAGCTATGGTATCTTTGTTGAGCTGGCGCCGAATCTTGCGGGGCTTGCAGAGGTGACGGAACAGGCCGAAGTGGATCGATATGTTGGAGTATATATCAAAAGCATTATTCCGGAAAAAATGAAAATAAAGCTGGCAATCGTTGATATGGGAGATCTGATCACAAAGCCAACGCCGTTTACTTATTTTTTCAAAGGAAATCAGATTTCACATTGGCAATATTCACCGTCTGAATGCGGCAGGCTGATCGAAGAACGATTTGAATAAAAGAAAAAGGCTACGCAAACGCGTAGCCTTTAAATCTTTTTACTTTATTCGGCTTCTTTTCTCTTGGCGAAGCACTCGCTGCAGTAAACGGGGCGATCTTCGGTGGGCTTGAAGGGAACCTTGCACTCTGCACCGCAATCAGCACAAACGGCATCATAATAGGTTTTGGCACCTCTGGCCGCAGTCTTGCGCGCATCACGGCAAGCCTTGCATCTTTGGGGCTCGTTTTGGAAACCCTTTTCAGCATAGAACTCCTGCTCACCGGCGGTGAACACAAATTCGTTGCCGCAATCTTTACAGATCAGATTCTTGTCTTCGTACATGTTTTTTTCCTCTTTCGTGGTAAGAATATTTTTACCCTTAACGGAATTGAACCGTCCCCTCTGAAAATCAGCGCTCCGCCACAAAGCTTTTCGGGCATTCAACTATGATAATTTGCTTCGGATTCTGCATAAGGCATTCGATACCGCCTTGGTATTGATCTGAAGCGTTTCTGCAATTTTTTTATAAGACATCCCATCGAGATATAAGAAAAGTACCTGCCGCTCCTTTTGGGAGAGCTTTTCCTGCATAGATTGCAGAATGGATTCTAATTTCTCACGGTTGATGATATAATCAAGAGGATTATCATAGCTGAACAGGGGAGCATCTTCGAGCGTTACCGATTTATTCAATGCGGCATGTTTTTGCGCCTGAGCTTCGTTGATAGCAGATATGATATGATTTCGAATACATACTGTTGCAAAAGGAATAAAGGATTCTGCTCGCTCGGGGTCGCAGGCCTGAATGGCTTGATGCAGGCCGATGCGCGCTTCCTGAAGAAGATCTTCCTTATCGCTGCCGATTAAAAAATAACGCGCAGCAAGCTTTTGCAGCAGGGGGGTCAGCGCCAATATGATTTGATTTTGAGCGTCAGGATTTCCGCTTTTCGCTGCCAGCAGCAAATCTGAAGATATGGAAAATGCAGATGACATGCCGAAAATACTCCTAACATTCCAATTAATTGTTAGTATATACTAATTTATTTATTTTGTCAAGCGAAAAAATAAAATATACTAAAATTTTTTCGACATATTATATCTTTTTTGTCAATTTTTTTGAAAAATAAGCCGCCGCGCAAAAAAGAAACTACTTTTTTAAAAAAACACTTGATTTTGTTGTGAAAGGGTGTTAAAATATTTAAGCAATTTGAAAAAACGAAGCAAGGAGGTGTATCCAATGCCCAATATCAAGTCTGCTAAGAAGAGAGTTCTGGTGACCGAGACCAAGAGCCTGCATAATAAGATGCTGAAGTCCGAGATGAAGACCCTCATCAAGAAGTTTGATGAAGCTGTTGCATCCGGTGATAAAGCTGCTGCTACCGAAGCTTATAAGGTTGCTGTAAAGAAGATCGATAAGGCTGTTGGAAAGAGTATTATTGCAAAGAATACCTCCAACAGAAAGAAGAGCAAGCTGACCATCAAGCTCAATAAGATGGGTGCCTAATTTTCATCGTTCTTAAACCCCGCCAATGGCGGGGTTTTTAATTTGCTTTTCTTGACATTGTTTTGTAATATTAGTATAATTGAAGCAGATTATTTGGAAGGTGAAAAATGATGCTGAAAAAATCCTTTATATTAATTATTGCGCTGATGCTGTTACTTTCTCTTTGTGGCTGCGATCGCTTTGAGGATACGCCTGCAACCGATGCTGCTTTTGATGCCTATGAGGCTGCAGTTGCGCAGTCGATTACTCATAATAAGGGGGAAATTACGGTAGTTACCGAAAATACGGATACTGTAATTGATAATAAGAAAACGCTTGGTGTTATCGAATATTCTTATCAGCTTGACGATGAGAAAAATGTTATTTTTGAGCGTAATGATTTTACCGATGATAAGCTTGTTGCATCTTATTACAGCAAGGATGGAAAATCCGCTTATCAAATGAATTTTGAGAGCGGCGATTGGGAGGATGTTACCGAAGACAGCCGCCAGATGCTGAAGCATGAAACCAATATTTTCAATAACCTTTCGCTTTTTCGCATCGATAATAATTTCCGTTACAGCAAGCGGTTCTATGAATCAGTAGAGATGAAGGAGGCGGAGGGGGAGAAGGTGATCACCTTCAAGCTGAAAAACAGCGCGGTTACCGATATGCTTGCCTTTGCTGATAAGCGGGAAATCCGCCGCGAGATGAGCGCGCAAAGCCGTTCTTACTATGTTAATGAAAAAGGAGATTTATATAAAATCGTTATCGATACGGTTCAGGATATTACCTATAAGCAAGATAAGGGCCGTCTTTCTACGCTCCTTACCGTTCATATCAATTATTAAAAAACCGCATGAGCGCAAGCTCATGCGGTTCTCTTTATATTTCTTTTTCATCATTGCCGCGAAAACGCAGCGCTTCGCTGATATGAGCCAATTCGATTTTCTCGGAGCCGGCAAGATCGGCGATGGTACGCGCAACCTTCAGAATGCGATAATAGCCGCGCGCCGAAAGATTGAGCCGATCAAAGCTGCCCTTTAAGAGGCTTTCTGCTTCGGGAGAAAGGATGCAATATTTTTTCACCATCGGCGAGGTAAGATCGGCATTTTTGGTAATGCCTTCGCTGCGGTAGCGCTCCGCCTGCAAAGCTCTTGCGGCAACAACGCGCTTGCGAATGGCAGCGGAGGGTTCACCCGGCGCTTTTGTGCTGAGATCTTCATAAGAAATCGCAGGCACCTCAACCTGCAGATCGATTCGATCCAGCAAAGGGCCGGAGATGCGGTGGCGATAGCGCTGAATATCCCCCGGGGAGCAGGTGCAGGCTTTGGTAGGATGCCCTAAAAAGCCGCATTTGCAGGGATTCATGGCGCATACAAGCATGATATTGCAAGGGTATGTAACCGAGCCGGTGGCGCGGGAAACGGTAATTTCATTATCTTCCAGCGGCGAGCGCATAGAATCTAAAACCTGCGGCGTAAATTCGGGCAATTCATCCAAGAATAAAACCCCGTTATGGGCCATGGAAAGCTCGCCCGGCGCAAGGTTTTGACCGCCGCCGCAAAGGGCAACATAGGTTGCGGTATGATGCGGGCTGCGGAAGGGGCGGGTGCGCTTAATATCACGCTCCAGCCGCCCTGCAACAGAATAAATCTTGGTGCATTCCAGCGCCTCTTCAAAGGAGAGGGGCGGCAGGATGGTAGGAAGCCGCTTGGCAAGCATGCTTTTTCCGCTCCCCGGAGGGCCGCTCATCAGCAGATTATGCCCCCCGGCAGCTGCAATTTCCATTGCGCGGCGAGGAATAAACTGACCCTTTACATCTGAAAAATCCACTTGATAGTTTTCTTCTTCAGCGGGATGAAATTCAATTGCTTTCATGGGGATCGCGGCGCGCGGGTCTTGCAGGAGCGCAACCGCCTGCGCAATATTATGAATGGGGAAGAGATTGATTTTATCCAGATACTGCAGTTCCGCTGCATTTTCGGCGGGGAAGAAAAGCGCCCGAAGGCCCATTTCCCGCGCTTTGAGCGCCATGGGCAGCAGTCCTTTTACAGGGCGAACTTCGCCCAAAAGGGAGAGCTCGCCGATAAAGCCGACTCTTGAAAGATCGGTAGATAAAGCTCCGCTGCAGACCAAAAAGCCAAGCAGCATTGCAAGGTCGTAAACAGGGCCCGCTTTTTTTGTATCGGCGGGTGCAAGATTAACGGTTATTCTTTTGGCAGGGAAGGAAAAGCCTGCATTTTTTAATGCGCTTCTTACCCGCTCTTTGGATTCTTTAACCGCGGCATCGGGCAGGCCTACGATTTCAAAGGCGGGCAGCCCGTTGCTGACATCCACTTCAACGGTAACGGGAAAAGCATCAATTCCTTGAAGCCCGAAGGATGTAATTCTTGAAACCAAATAAAACACCTCGCTTTATTTATAATTATACGATATGAATGAATAAAAATCAATTTTATTATGAATTTTCGTCAAAAAACTTTCTTTTCTCCCTTTACAGTTTTAAAAATTCGTGTTAAAATATCCTATGGTCGTATTATGTTTATAAATAATTTTTTATATTAGGAGGACACTATGGCTAGAAAAATGAAAACCATGGA
>JAZQDS010000031.1:0-19629 GCA_045546895.1 Eubacteriales bacterium
TTTCAGTGGTATTATATTCGCCCGTAAAACTGCCCGAAGGGCAATATCACTATGCGAAGCATAATATCACTGCGAAGCAATATCACTCGCCGCAAGGCGAATATAACTGAGGCGCACTTCCTTACGGAGTGCGCCTCGATGCACACCTTTTTTATTTTAATTAAACCTGATAATCGAAGGAAAGCCGCGCCGCAACATTCGGGCGAACCAGCCCATTGGCTGCCGCCTGATGAAGGGGATGCTTTTGATATTGCTCCAGCGCCTCGCGGCTCTCAAAGAGGGAATCCATCATCAGATCTCCTGCCGAGCAATCGAAGCCATCGGTAAGGATATGCATTTCCAAAAGGCCATCAATCTTGCCGCAAAGCCCCTCCAGCTCCGCCTTGATGGCCGCCTTGGTGGCGGCGGGATCGCAAAGCTCCTCTTTCAGCTTCCAAATGATCATGTGCTTCACCATATTATTGATACTCCTTTAAAATAGTTTCCAAAAGATTGCGAAATTCCGCCCGCAGGGTTTCGGGCGCCTCAAGAGTGACCTCCTCGCCCAGCGAAAGCAGCCAGCCAAAGAAGGGGAGGCTGGGAATGGCATCAACGCGAATTTGCAGCCTGCCCGCCCGCGCCGATTTTTCGGGCCGCAGCTCCTTGCCGAAGCGATCGATCATAATATCCAGCAGCCGCTCGGGGAAGGCGATGGTGATCCGCTGCGCTTCCCCCGAAAACATCCCGAAAAGGCGGGCGGTATAATTTTCAAGATCGGGCTTTTTCAAAAGCTCCAGCCCTTGGCGGGGCTGCTCGGTCAGGGAAATTTCTCCCATCCGATCCACCCGATAATGGCGGATGGATGCGCTTTGATGATCAAAGGCGATCAGATAATAAAATTCATCCTCCCAAAGCAGCTGCAGGGGGGAAACCTCGTAAAGGGCGCCGCCATGCCGTGCCTTACGGCGCAGCCCGCCCTCATAGATCCAATCGTAATAGCGGAATTGAACCGCTGAATTGCGGCAGATGGCGTTATTCAGCTCGTCAACGAGATAAAAGATGGTCTCGTTCATATTTTTGATCCGGCTGGGGACCAATACCTGCCGCATCAGCTCCGCGCCCTGCCGCTTGCCGGCCAGCGCTGAAAGCTTTTTAAGCAGCTGATCGGATTTTTTTGCGGTAATAAAGCGGGAGGAAGCAACGGCATCCGCCAGCAGCCGCAGCTCCGCCTCCTCAAAATCGCGGGCGGTATTGAAATAATAGGTCTTGCCCTGCCGCCGCTCGCGGATAATATCCAGCCCGCAGCTGTTGAGTACATCAATATTATCATAAATGCTTTTGCGCTCGGCGGTAATGCCAAAGGCGGCCAGCCGCTCTAAAAGCTCCTCCATGGTCAGGCCGTTTTGCTCATCCGTTTCCTCCAGAAAGATCTGGCGCAGCCGCAAAAGCTTATGCTGTTGCATCGATGTTTTGGCCATAATGGGCCTCCTTTTTTAAGAGATGGTTACCTGCTCCCCTGCGCCGATGCGGTAAAGGCCGTTTTTGCTCTCCAGCCAAACGGGGATGACGGTGGGATTATAAAAGGTCATCCCATCCGCAGATGCCTGCAGCGCCCGAAAGGCGGCGATATAATCATAGATCTCAATATTGGTGGCATACCAGATATCGCTCTTTCCGCCCAGCCGCTTGCAGATTTCATCCAGCCGATCCCAATTATCGTTACGCCGGAATTCATAGGCATGGCCCCAAAGATAGAAAAGGCGGGGGCGGCGGGCGGTTGTATAAAGCGCGGCAACATCCAGCGATGTAAATTCATCAATATAATCGAAAAGCAAGGGGTTTTCATGATGGGCGGTGGGGATCCAATTATACCAATCCTCCGGCAGCTCAAAGCCGTTATTATCGCCGCCCAGCGAGCGGGAATAGGCAATGCCCAGATCCCGAAGATAGCGGCGGATGGTTTCATAATCGGTGCGGGGCTGAATGCGGCGAATGCCGCTATCGGGATAGGCCATCCCGCGGATGATCCCGCCGAAAGCCTGCTCCAGCGAGCGGCGGCAATCCAAAACCTCCCGAATGCCGTCGGTTACCCCGATCAGCCCGGGAGCCCGATGGTTATCGGTATGAACGGCGATCTCATGCCCGCCGGGAAGAAGATGCGCCTTTGCCTCCTCTACCGTCAGCCGCTCGCCCTCCAGAAGGCTTTTGGCATTGAGATTGAAGGTGCATTTAATGCCATGGCGATCCAGCGCCTCCGCCATGCGGATGTTATCCTTAACATTGTCATCATAGCTGAAGGTAACGGCCTTGGCCTTTCCCTCGGGAAAACGCATAAAATAATAATTCATTTTTGAAGAACCTCCATAGCATATTTCGCATAGGGCGAAAGATATTGCCCCTTACGGGTAACGATGGCAGGCCTGCGGCTGATGGCCGCATCCTGCAATTTTAAAAGCTTCATTTCCGAGCGCTGCTCCCGAAGGAATTGAAGGGGGAGCAAAACAGCGCCGATCCCCGCCCGCGCCATCGCAAAGGCGGTATTCAGCCCGATGACCTCGGCGGCAATGGTCGGCCGCACGCCGGAGGCGGCGCAAAGATGCTCAAAGAGGCTGCGCATCTCCTGCCCCGAAGAGGCAACAACGAAAGGCAGCGCCTTGCATTCCGCAAAGGAGATCTCCTCCCGCGCCTCCCATTCGGGCGGCAGCAGCTCCTTGGTAACCGCCAGCCCCAGCTGATCGGGCTCCAGCGGCGTAACCTCCAAAACCGATTCGTTTACCGGCAGATTGATGATGGCAAAATCATATTTTCCATCGGCCATTTCCCGCCGCAAGACCTCGCTGCCCGCTTCAATCAGCCGCAGCTGTACCTTGGGATATTGTTCCTGCAGCTTGCGGGCAAGGGGCGGGATCAGATAGCTTGCGCGAAAATAGGTGGTGCCGATGGTCAGCCGCCCCTGCTCCCCGCTTTTGAATTGCTCCAGCGCGCGGCTGAGCTGCTCCTCTTTATAAAGCAGCTCCCGCGCCTCTCGCAGGTAATATTCCCCCGCGGGGGTAAGGGAAAGGGGGGAGCTATTGCGATCAAAAAGCTTGATCCCAAGCTCCCGCTCAAGGGCTAAAATCTGCTTGCTCAGCGCAGGCTGCGTAATATTTAATTTTTCCGCAAGCTGGGAAAAATTCCGCACCTCTGCTAAAGCAAGGGCGTATTGTAATTGTCGAGAATTCATCGAATCACCTCTGTTGATTTCTATATTAATAATAACCTCCTGCTGCCGAAAACGCAAGAAATATTTCAAATAAGTTATAAAATCTATTGACAATCCGGAATATGTGTGATAACATATTGTCGCTATTCTTTATTTGGAATAGAAATCATAACCAAAAAAGAAAAGGAGAGGATAAGATGGAATCCTTATTGTACTTAGGAATCATGCTGGCAGTCATCTGCATTTGGTTCCTGCTCCTCAAGCGGCCCGTTTATGAAGCGGTCCTGCTGTCGTTTGGCGTTTTGCTGATTGTTACCGGCACTTGGAAAAATGTTTGGGAATATATCAACGAAGGCTTATCGACCTCGTTGCTCTATTCGATGGTTGCCTTTGTTGCGATGTCGATCTTGCTGACCAAAACAAAGATTGTTGACAGCTGTATTGCGATAATTCTTTCTTTGATCGGTCGGATCCGCGGCGGCGCAGGCTATACGGCGGTAATCGCCAGCGCCTTTATGGGCGCTCTTTCCGGCTCCGGCCCGGGAAATGTTATGGCCACCGGTGCCCTGACCATCCCTGCCATGAAGCGTACCGGCTTCCCCCCTGAGCTGGCGGCAAATATCGAATCCAATGCCAGCTATATGGGCAATATGATTCCCCCCTCTTCTAATATCGTTGCGGCCATGGCGGCCTTTTCCGCCTTCGCTGCGGCAAACGGAATTGCGGATGTTTCTCAGGGTCAATTCTGGATTGTGCTCTGGGGGATCGCCTTCTGGTTTGTTGCCCAGCGGCTGATCATGGTATGGGCCTTCTGCAAATATTATAAGGTTCAGCCGATGAGCAAGGAAGAGCTGCCGAGCCTGAAGGAAACCTTTAAAATCGGCTGGAAGGCAATGTTCCTGCCGCTGATCATTCTGCTGCCCTTTATTCTGGATGCGGTCTTTGCCGATAATTTCTTCGTTGCCCGTCTGGGCGCGGAGGGCGCAAAGTATTTATCCAAATCCGTTCTGATCTTTACCGCGGGTATTGCCTCGATCTATACCTGCCTGATTGTGAAGGATAAATCCACCATTACTCCCGTTAAGATGGCGAAAATGTTTGCAGACGGTGTAAAATCGATTGCTCCCGCCATCGGTGTTTGTGTATTCGGCTATATGATCGGCGCGATGTTTGCGGATCTGGGCGTTGCCGAGGCGTTGGGCGAGCTGATGGCTACCTGGCATTTCGGAAAATTCGGAATGGTATTGGCAATCTGCGCCATTACCTGCGTAATGGGCATGGTGGTGCCCGGTTCCTCTCAGGTTGTTATCTTCGGGCCGGTGTTTATTACCCTGCTGGCGAATGTTGGCGTTAATCCTCTGCTGGTGGCGGCGATGCTGCCCTGCATCTGCGGCGTAATGTGCGGCATTACCCCGCCGCTGGGCCTTGGAATGTATGCCGGTATGACCATCGCGGAATCCGATTTCAGCAAAACCTTCAAAAATAATCTTTGGTGGGTTGCCGCCCAGTTTATTTTGCAGGTTCTGATCCTGATGGGCTGGCTGCCCATTATGGGGCTTTAAGGGAGGTGCAATCATGAAAGAATTTTGTAAAAAGATTTCCAATATTATCAAAACCATCTTCGGCTATGGCATTATGATAACGCTCTTTGCCGGCGGCCTTACCTTCTTCGGTTATCTTGCCGCCCTGATCATCGGCGGCAATGCAGCTACCGCGATCTGTGCCGTAATCTATAATCACATCATCCCCGTGATCATCTATGCCGCCGTTATTCTGGTTTTACTGGGTCTGCTCGCGATGTATTTAAATGGCGAGAAGGCGCTGACTCCGGAAAAGAAGCATGCCAAGAAACACGAAGGCGAAGTCTAATCCGGCTGGAAAATGCAGCGTTCTTTCCGCCGCTCTCAATCTCGGCGTATCGGTAATACGCCGTCCATTGCGATCAGCGAAAACTCCGCTGCATTTTCTGCGCCGAAACGAAATGGAAAATGCAGCGTTCTTTCCGCCGAAACGAAAAGGAAAATGCAGCGTTCTTTCCGCCGCTCTCCATCTCGGCATATTATCATATCAAAAGAAAAAGTCGTTCGATCATCGAACGACTTTTATTTTATTCCCTGAACTGGAGGGCGTAGAGCTTTTGATAGGTGCCGCCTGCGGCAATCAGCTCTTCATGGGTACCGCGCTCGGTAATTTTGCCGCCGATGACGACCGCGATCTCATCCGCATTGCGGATGGTGGAAAGGCGGTGGGCCACCACCAAGGTGGTGCGGCCCTTGCAAAGCTCGTCCAGCGCCTGCTGGATCAGGACCTCGGTAGTATTATCCAAGGCGCTGGTCGCCTCATCCAAAATAAGGATGGCAGGATCCTTGAGGAAAACGCGGGCGATGCTCAGCCGCTGCTTTTGCCCGCCCGAGAGCTTTACGCCCCGTTCACCGATCTCGGTATCGTAGCCCTGCTCAAGGGTCATAACATAATCATGGATATTGGCGCGCTTGGCGGCTTCGATCATTTCCTGCTCCGAGGCATCGGGGCGGCCGTAGAGGATATTATCCCGAATGGTGCCGCCGAAAAGGAAAACCTCCTGCTGCACAATGCCGATGTTGCGGCGCAGGGAATCAAGGGTCAGAGCGCGGATATCCTTGCCATCGATGCGGATGCTGCCGCCGCCCTCCTCCAGCCGATAAAAGCGGGGGAGCAGATGGCAAAGGGTTGTTTTTCCGCCGCCCGATGGCCCTACCAGCGCCAGCTTGCAGCCCTTTTTCAGCCGCAGCGTAACATTTTTCAAAACGCCCTTTTCCTCTCCGTAGCCGAAGGAAACGTTTTCAAAGGCGATCTCGCCCTCCACCTGCTCCAGCGGCTGCGCATCGGGGGCTTCGGGCTCGGGCTTTTCATCCAGAATTTCCAAAAAACGCTGGAAGCCGCTTACGCCGTTTTGATATTGCTCCATAAACCCGATCAGAATATTAACGGGATTGATGAAAAGATTGACCGATACGATAAAGGTAGAATAATCGCCGAAGCTGATGCGGCCCGCATAAAGGAAGAGGCCGCCTGCGATCAGAATAAAAACATTGAAGATATCGGTAATAAAGGAGGTGGTGGCATGGAATTTTGCCATCGCTTTATAGGCGCCGCGGGAGGAATCAACAAATTCCCGATCGCCGATCTTGAATTTTTCAATCTCCTGATTTGCATTGGCAAAGGCTTTGGTGACCCGAATGCCGGTAACGCTGCTTTCCACCGCCGCATTGATGGTGGCATTGCTTTGGCGGCGGGCGGTAAAGGCGCCCTTCATCTCGCCGCGGAATTTGATGGCGACCAAAACAAGGATCGGCACGCAGGCAAAGATGATGAGGGTCAAAATCCAATCGATGGAGAAAAGATAGAGGAAGGAGAGCAGAATCATAACTGCGCTGATCAGCAGGTTTTCGGGCCCATGATGGGCCAGCTCGCAGACCTCAAAAAGATCGGAGGTCAGGCGAGTCATAATCCGGCCGGTTTCGTTGTTATCAAAAAAGCTGAAGGGCAGCCGCTCCAGATGGGCGAAAAGCTCCTGCCGCATTTGGGATTGCATCCGAACGCCGATCATATGCCCATAATACTGCACAAAATAGCGCAGCAGCAGCCGCAAAAGATAAAGCAGCAAAACCGCGCCGCCCGCAATGATAATTGCGGTATACATTTTTTGCGGAATATAAATATTCAGCATTTTATTGGTAACGATGGGATAGACCATCCCGATCAGCGAGATCAGCAGCGAGGCCAGCATATCCAGCGCAAGCAGCTTTTTATGGGGCTTATAATAGGAGATAAATCGCTTGAGCATATAAAAATCCTTTCTTATTCGGGGATATATACCATGGAATTGCGGCTTTCAAGGGTAAAGCGGGCGTCATGATCGGGCATTTTAAAGCGAATGATATAGCCAAGGGACTCCCGATAGGAAATATCTTGGATCGGCTCGCCGTCAAGATAAAAGAAATAATCCGTATCGGTGGCAATATAGGGGAAGCAGATCGTAACCTTCGCGCCCGCGCGGTAATAATCCCGCTCAAAGAGCAAAACCCCTTCGCTGCCCCCGTAATCGATATGCCTGCGGGCGGCGCAGCTGCAAAGGGCGAGCAGCAGCAAAAGCATCAGCAAAATGGCAAGCAATCTTTTTAACATCATCAAATCCTCCCCTTTTTTTATTCATTATACACCCTTTTTCGAAAAAAAACAATAAAAGCAGACCAAAGCCCTTTGGTCTGCTTTTATTTGTTATAAGCTGCGGTAATTTTTCATAAGAGGATCGCTCGGTATATCGGCTATGATCACCGGTACCGTGTTGGATGGAAATCCAATCCCAATCATCGCTTTTAATGGCATCGCTCATCCTATAATCCGGCGTTTTTACCCAACCGTTGCCCTCGTTTACATCATATCGGTAGGCAGGCAAATCCTGCGCAGCATGAATGCAGTGCATATTAATAGAGCATCCGCTTACGCGCGCGTCAATATAGATCAACAAATTCGTTTTATTTGAAAACGCGCAGTACTACCTTGCCGATATTTTCGCCGCGCTCCAAAATAGCGTGTGCTTCTTCCGCCTGTTCAATAGGTAAAACCTTGTATATTGAGGGTTTAATATCGCCGTTTTCAATTTTCGGCCACACTTTTTTAACAAGCTCAGAAAGAAGATATGCCTTAAATTCGGGGGTGCGATTGCGAAGCATTGACCCCACCAAATGCAAGCCTTTTGTAAGAAGCGATCTTAACGGGATATTGGTGTGAACTCCTGCAAGTGTGGAGATGACGATCCAATAACCGCCCCTTGCCATAAAAGGCAAGCTTTTCCCGAGCATCTCCCCGCAAAGACAGTCCATAGACACATTTACGGGCGTGCCGTTTTCCTCTTCTGCCTTAAGGATTTCTGCAACATCCTGTGTAGTTGAATTGATGATAACATCTGCGCCGAGAGGTTTGATTTTTTCTGCAATTTCGTCTGACAAAACAGAGGTTATAACCCTTGCGCCAAATGCTTTAGCCATTGGAATTGCAACGCTCGCCAAGCCGCTCGCACCGGCGGGGATAAAGGCGGTTTGCCCTTCCTCTAAATGTCCTTCGATAAACAAATTTAAATACGATGTTGCATAAGCTTCCGGCAATGCCGCCGCCTCTTCCATCAAAAGACCTTTCGGGATCGGCATTAACATATCGTGTTTTACGGCAACATATTCGGCGTAACCGCCTCCGCCGAGCAGTGCGCAAACTTGATCGCCAAGGCGCCAATTGGTAACGCCTTTGCCAAGCTCTACAATTTCGCCTGAAATTTCGAGCCCCATCCATTCAGGGCAACCTGCAGGCGAGGGATACTTTCCCTGTCTTTGTAAAAGGTCGGCGCGGTTCAGGGCTGCTGCGTGTATTTTCACGAGCACTTCATTTTCGTGTATCACAGGATCCGGCACATCCGTCCATACGAGATGGCCGCTATTATCCACAAGCATTGCTTTCATTGTTTGATTCCTCACATATTATGTTCTTTAAGATATTCGTCCATACGGAGCCCCACCTCTGTATCGATAGGAACATATTCTTTTGGGGTGTTTGCGATTTCAAGCTTCAGCCCATCATACATCGGCATCATTTCCTCTTGTTTGAGGCCTGTCAGCGCAAGGACTTTGGAATTATCTGTAATTCTGCGGAAAAGCCTTGCATATTCAAGCTGCCACCTTACGCTCTTTTTCATTTCGGGGCTTTTGATTTTAAGATAGTCTTCTTTATCTACCCAAACCGCTTCAAGGCCAACAAGCTCATGGTAATATTCCGCAATCTCTTCCCAGGTTCTGTATTCGGCAGAGCATACGTTATAGGCCTCGCGCATAGCCTCTTCCTTAAATAGTATCCGAGCGATCATCTTTGCAACATCTCCTGCCCATGAAAGCGTTGCAGGCTTATCTTTCGCCTGAAGGGGAAGGACGACCTTCTTGCCCATCATTGCCCGCCCGACACAATCCTTGAATTCGTGTGTAACAAGCTGAAGGCGCAGGGTCGAGAAGGTGGTGGCAGGGCGAACGATCGTGAAGTTGCTATAGGGCGATGCCATAAGCAGATCCTCGTTTTGCGCTTTTTGGATGCAGTAATTTTGAGATGCTTTCAATTCTTCGTCCTCAGATGAATCCAAAAGCCTCGGCGAAGTTTCTTTTATGGGCTGCTCCTTATCATCGTAAACGCGGCAGGAAGAAAGGAAAATATAGTGGTGGGTGTTTTCCAGAAAGAGCTTGTAATAATCCGAAAAATCATATTTGCCATAGTCCATAAAGTTTACAATGCCGTCAAACCGCTCCTTCAGAAGCGTTTCAAGAAATCCCTTATCAAAGGCATTTCCCTTGATATAGGAGGCCTTCACCGACCACGGAGCAACCTCCTCCAAGCCGACACCCGTAACATCGTAATTCAATTTTATAAGCTCAGGAACAAGATAGCGCCCCATGGCGCCCGTTGCGCCTATAACTAAAACCTTTTTCATTTTCTTTTCTCCTTTTTAATCAATATTCTTGCCATAGAATTTCACACCGCCTACAATTTCATCCAAAACCTCTTGAACCGCATATTCATGCTCATAAGAAAAAGGATTTTCTTTTTCACCCAAAATATAATCGTAAAAATCCCGCATCATTTCGTCATATCTGCCGGTTGCAGTATGATCCTCAAAGGGCAGGATGATCTTTCGATCTTCATAGGTGGCATCGGCGATGGTGGTATCCGAATATGTCATGGTAATGGGGCGCTCCAAGGGGCAGATGTTGATCGTCCCCCTGCTGCCCGAAACCATCAATTGTCGCCGCCCGAAGCCGTTGACTTCCACCGAGGATACGAAGATTCGCGCCAATGCCTTTTCATATTCCAAAACAGCCAGTGTGTTATCTGCCAAATCAATGTTGTCAAGCTTTGTGTGTTTCAAAAAGGAGGTGATTTTTTCGGGCTTGCCCAAGATGTAAACGATGAGGTCCACCAAATGCGAGCCTAAAATATACATGATTCCGCCGCCGAAATTTGTCAGCCACTTTTTGTATTCAGCGCTGTGAAAGGTGCTCATCTCGGCGTTGATGGAGTATATCTCTCCCAGCGCTCCGTTTCTCACGCGCTGTAAGCAGTCCCGAACAGCAGGGTTGTAGCGATACATATATCCAAGCTGAACAATAAGATTTTTCGATTTTGCAGCATCAAGCAATTGCTTATACGCTGAAAGCGGGCCGCTTGCAGGCTTATCCATATGGATATGCTTGCCTGCATCAATGCATTTCTGCGCCGTTTCGGTAAGATCCCATACATCTGTTTCAATCAGCAGTGCATCGCATTTTTCGATCAGCTCGTCTGTTTGATACCGCTTCAGACCGTTATATCCGTTGCGGTCGCCGCGCCGTTCGATCCATTTTTCATTTTCTTCTGCAAATCCGATGACCTCAAAAAGCTCCGGAAACTTGCGTACTGCTTTCATTTTCGCTTCGCCGTGATTGTGGCCAATGCCGATCTGTCCTATTTTAATCATAACCGATCTCCCATCAAAAGCCCGCCCTACCTCTGCATCAATTCAGGCTGTATCCTCATCCTACGTTTCAAGACAGGACGAACGCAAGGTGTTCTTATCAACATCGTCATATATGCAGTTTTTCATTTTCGCAACAAAATCGAGGGCTGCGCGTTCCCTGATAATGGCTGCAACAGCGGGGGCAGAAACTTTTGATATTTTTAGTAAATATTCAAATCAAGTATAATTGCTTTGATTTTCCTTGTAAATATCATTTGTGATTTTTTTATCAATTTTGATACATAATATTTGCAAAATACAATTATATATATTAGAATGGTAGTTGAGGTGAGATGATTTGTTTATCTATTCTGTTTCTGATCTTGTTATAACCGAAATTTTTTCGGCAAACCGACTGCGCAATTCTCCCATCGGCATTATAACGCATCGGCAGAACCGCAACGGCTGGGCGGTTGTGTTAAAAACCAAAGGAAAAACGATTTATACGGTTGGCGATAAACAAATTTTATCCGATCGCCTACATCCCGTAATACTGCCTAAAGGCTGCAGTTATTCCTGGAAATGTATTGAACCGGGAGAATGTATTATTATTGAATTCGATGCAGACCTTGCAGATCCCGAAGTGATGTTTTTTGAGATTAAAGACAATAGCTTCATCATTAATAATTTTTCAAAGATAGAAAAAAGCCTGAGCACAAAAAATTCATATTATAAGCTTGAATGTTATCATTCTTTATATGAAATTATCCTTTTTTTGCTTAAATCTACCGGAATGGAATACTTCCATCCCAAAAAAATCAATGCTTTAAAGCCGGCAATAAACTATATAACTTCAAATTATTTTGACGGAACCATAACAAATGATGTTCTATCGAGCCTCTGCGAAATGAGCACCGTATATTTTCGGAAAAACTTTGAAAAGGCGTATGGAATGCCGCCCATTAAATATCTTCATAATTTTCGAATAAGCAAAGCAAAAGCCATTTTGCATAGCGATTATGAATCCATAGAACAAGTCGCATTGAGCGTTGGCTATAACAGCGTTTATCATTTTTCCAAAATGTTTAAATTATACACAGGGAAAAGTCCATCCGAATATGCAAAAGCATCCCGAAAATAATCGGGATGCTTTTCTATTCTAAATCTTTGAGCATATTTTCAATGAAAATGCCGTAGCCGGCGGTGGGGTCGGAGATGAGGACGTGGGTCACTGCGCCGATGAGCTTGCCGTTTTGCAAAATCGGGCTGCCGCTCATTCCTTGCACAATCCCACCGGTGGCGGCAAGGAGGCGGGCATCGGTAACCTGCAGGCAAAGATTGCGGTTTTCCGCCAGATTATTATTGATTTTGGTAATGGTAATCTCATAGCTGCGGGGAGCGCTGCCCTCGATGGTGCAAAGAATCTGAGCGGGCCCCACCTCGATTTCTTTTTTGAGGGCGATGGGATAGCTGACGCCGCTGAATTCCTTTTCGGCCTCCCCATAGATGCCGCAATCGTTATTGGCGGTAACCTCCGCCAGCGTTTTAGAGCTCAGCTTACCCAAAAGCTCGCCCGGCTCGCCCTTTTCGCCCTGATGAACGCCGGTAATGGAAGCGGTAACAAGGGTGCCGCGCTCCAGCGGCATGGTCAGCCCCGTATCCACATCGGAGATGGAATGACCCAGCCCTGCAACAGAGTTGGTTTGGGGATCATAATAGGTGAGGGTGCCGAGCCCTGCAGCGCTATCCCTTACCCAGAGGCCAACCTCATAGCCATTTTCGGCGGCGGCGGGAGTGACCCAAAGGGTTTGCTCCCTGTGATTGCGCAGCAGCTCTACCCGCTGCCGCTTGCCGCCGCATTTTTGAACCTCTTCCGCCAATTCTTCATTGGAATGAATGACGGTATCATTATAGGAAAGAATAATATCGCCGATCCGAATTCCCGCGGCGATCCCTGCGCTATCCTCCTCGGCATCCACAACGATAACGCCCTTGGTATAGAGCTTTACGCCAAAGGGCGTACCCAAAACAACCAGCTGCTTTTGGCTGATGCGATGAATGGTGGCGTTTTTAATGGGCAGCAGGCCGAAAAGCTTTACCTTTGCGGTATAATGCTCGCCGCCGGGCGCTGCCGCGGCCTGATCGGCTTCCAGCGTATAAAAAAGGGAGCCTTGGGGCGGCTGATCGGCGATGCAATGATATTCATCGGGGATTTTATAAATAAAAAAAGCGAGCAACGCTGCGGCAAGGATTGCCGCAAAGCTGCCGCCAAACAACAGCTTTTTCTTCATTTCAATTTCAACCTTTCTTTTAGCAAGGTTAGTTTTTGAAGAAAAAGCGCGAATATGAAACGCAATAAATGGAAAAATAAAAAAAGAGCCTTTTTTACACCCTCCGTAAGGAAGGCGCCAAAAAGGCTCTTTTTTAAAAACGATTTTGATTATTTTGCTTGGCCGATATAGCGGTAGGCGCGGACCTCATCCACAACATTGGGATAATAGAGCCGCTCGGTAAAGTATTCATAGCTTTCATTATCCAAAATCAGCGGGTTGTTTTCAAAGGAAAAGCCATTTTTCACATCGGCATCCAGCATGGCGCAGATAAAATAATGCTTGCCGGCGGTGAAGGTGCCGCCGGGGCTGACCGCGCTGCCTCCGAAGGGGGAGGCAGTATCGCTTTCAACCCAGAGGTTGGCATTGAATAAGAGGGTGACGCCGGTATTTTCTGCCGGAACGGTAACGGTGCCGGCGGGATCGGGGATGGTCGCGCCGCCGATCAGCTCAGCAGGCAGCGCCGCATTGCTGAAGGTCAGAATTGCATTATTGATCACCTTGGACCATTGAGCATAGAGAATGGTGCTTTCGGAAACGTTGATCTCAGCGCCGTTGGCATAAGCGGTGCCGGAGCCATCGGGCTTGGTGTTCCAGCCGGTAAAGGAGGAATCGGGCTGCGTAAATTTATTATAGGGAAGCGCCGCCGCTTCGCCAAGGGTAATCGGATAAAGGCTCATAATGCCGCTTCCGCCGTTGGCATCAAAGGTAATAAAACCGGCATTGGCATCATATTGATGATCGATGCTATCGGTTTCGTAAGTATATTGGGTCGCCAGCGCCCGAACAGTAAAGCCGCCGCCAACGCTTTTATTCTGATATTCATTGCCTGCGGATTCCTTCATCTTAATGGCAATCGCAATAGTGACCTCGCCGGTATAAACGCCGGTTTGCACCTCGCCGACCGGCAAAAGAACGCCGGAGGCAAAATCCAAATTTTTATAAAGGATGGTATCGAGGGTACCTGCAGCGGTCATTCCGCTCAGATCCCGCTCGGAAATTTCCGCTGCCGGCGCGATGGCATAAGAAACCTCCAGAACCTCCGCCAGCTCCGCGGCATCAGCGATGGGTGCAGATTGCGGAATGATGTCCAGCGCATATTTAAAGGCTAAATTTCCGGTGTTTTCCAGCTTGATATAGCGCAGCTCGGTATAGCCCGGCTCCCATTTTTCATAATCGAAAATGGCGGCAGAGGCGGCCTCAACATCAGTATAGGCGCCGCCCAGCCGATCCGAGTAGCTCATTTTGATCTTCAGCGTACCGGATTGGATGGTATTGATGCCGGTGGTGGCGCTATCGGTAAACCAAGCGTAGGTCGTACCGATCAGCATTGCAACGCAAAGCAGCAGGCAAAGCAGCGCTGCGCCCAGCGAGCGTTTGGTGGCGTTCTTATTTTTCAACGAAAAGACTCCTTTCGATCTATAAGTGAATAACTAATGTTTAGATCATACTAAAAATTGCAAAAAATGTCAATAAGCATACTCTAAATTCATCAGCGCGCTGCTGCCGCTGCGGGCGGGGATAAAGGCCTCCAGAATTTCTTTCATTTCTTTGGGATCGCCCTTGCCCTTGGCGGCGGAAACGGAAACATTCAAAATATCGCTGCCGAATTGCCAGCGGTAGCAATCGGCGGACTTTTTTAAAATTTTGGATTCTTCCTGCGGTGCGCGCAGCCGCTGCTCCAGCGCGGTAAGGCTTTGCGGCAGCTGCTGAACGGCGGCAGCCTGCAGCAGGTAGGTGGTCTTGCCCCGCTCGATGGCATAGGAATATTCATAATTGCCGCTCTCGATCTGCAGGGTCAGCTGCCGAAAGCGCGCCTGATCGGGCAGGGCGGAGGGCAGCAGCAAAAGGGCGCGGGTATTATAATAATTTTTGCCGTAGCCCTTGGCGGATTTATCCGCCAGCGCATCCGAAAAGGCTTGCAGAGAGGCAAAGCTTTGCAGCTGCTCTGTTTGGATCAGCGCGGGCGCCAAGGGATCCTCGGCGGGCGCAGGATCGGGCGTTGGCGCGGGCGTTTGGATCGGCTCGTTTACGGGCGGAAGAGTGCCGATGGGGTCCTCATAGGAATCCCCGCCGCTGAGGGCGAGGGGGAGAAGAACGGCGCAAAGGATGGCGGCCAGCGCCGCGCCGCCGATAGCGGGATAGAGCCATTTTTTGCTGCGCTTGGGGGCGGGCGTATCGCCATGGGCCTCCGCCCCCTGCATCAGCTGATAGGTTTCCTCTTTCAAGGCCTCAAATTCAAGAGGCTTGCGGGGAAGGGGTGGGCGCAGAATTCGCTTCATGCTGCGGCGGGGCTCCGCGCGGAACCATTCCGCTTCCGCGGCGGCATCGGAGAAGGCGGGCTTTTCGCGAATCAGCTGCAAAAAGACCTCCTCAAAAATCTCCTCTGCCCAGAGAGGATCCTTTTTAAGCTTGAGCGCAGAAGCGTAAACCGCCTCGCCATGCAGCTCCAGCCAGAGCCATAATTGCTCGATTTTATAGGCCAAAAGAACGCCCCCCTTTCAATTTCATTCTTCAAATGAAGATTTTCGCCCTTGGCGAAAATCCACCATCGTTATGCGTTATTCATTCTGCATTCTGCATTTAAAAAAGCCCCATGCGGGGCTTTTTTATTAATACGCTTTGCCCCAATAGACAAGCTTGGTTGCTTTTTTGCCGCAGCAAACGCAGGTATCGCTTACCTGCTCCTGATCTTCGAAGGGCATACAGCGGGAGGTAATCTCCGCCTCCTCCTTCAGCTGAAGCTCGCAGGCCTCATCGCCGCACCACATTGCGCGGATAAAGCCGGGCTTGCTTGCCGCGATTTCCTTGATTTCCGCCAGATCGCGGGCGGTATAGGTCATTCTCTCTCGCCGCTCTAAAGCGCGGTTATAGAGGTTTTCATGAATTTCTTTCAAGAGGGCGGGGATGGTTTCAGCCAGCGCATCCAGCGCAACGGTGAGCTTCTTGCCGGTATCGCGGCGGGAGAGGATGCAAACACCGTTTTCAATATCGCGGGGGCCCAGCTCCAAGCGGATGGGCACGCCCTTCATTTCATATTCGGCAAATTTCCAGCCGGGGCTGTTGTCGGATGCGTCCATCTTCACTCTGCAGCAGGGCTTCAGGCTTTCCATAACCTCGGCGGCCTTATCCAAAACGCCGGGCTTATGCTGGGCAACAGGAACGATCATTACCTGGGTGGGGGCGATATAGGGCGGGATGATCAGGCCGTTATCATCGCCATGGGTCATAATCACCGCGCCGATCAGGCGGGTTGTGCAGCCCCAGGAGGTCTGATGGGGGTAGGAAAGCTTATTTTCCTTATCGGTAAAGGTAACATCAAAGGCGCGGGAGAAGCCATCGCCGAAATAATGGCTGGTGCCGCTCTGGAGCGCCTTGCCATCATGCATCAACGCTTCGATGGTATAGGTCGCCTCGGCGCCCGCGAATTTTTCCTTATCGGTCTTGCGCCCGCGAACAACAGGGATGGCCAGATATTTTTTGCAAAATTCGGCATAAGTATTGAGCATCTGGATGGTTTCCTGCTCCGCTTCCTCCTGCGTTGCATGGAGGGTATGGCCCTCCTGCCAGAGGAATTCGCGGGTACGGAGGAAGGGGCGGGTTGTTTTCTCCCAGCGCACAACCGATACCCATTGATTATAGAGCAGCGGCAGATCCCGCCAGGAATGAACAACATCCTTAAAATGATCGCAGAAAGGGGTCTCGGAGGTGGGGCGGATGCAAAAACGCTCTTCCAGCTTTTCGCTGCCGCCATGGGTAACCCAGGCAACCTCCGGCGCAAAGCCCTCAACATGGTCTTTTTCTTTATTCAGCAGGCTTTCGGGGATCAGCATCGGCATGCAGATATTTTCATGACCCAGCGCTTTGAACATATCGTCCAGCGCGCGCTGCATCAGCTCCCACATCGCATAGCCATAGGGGCGGATGATCATAAAGCCCTTCACATTGGAATAGGCGGCAAGATCCGCTTTCTTTACAATGTCGGTATACCATTGGGCAAAATCTTCGTCCATGGCAGTGATCGCCGTTACCTTTTTCTTATTATCCACTTATCTCTCTCCTTACGGAATTATTCTTCTTTATATTATAGCGGGCTTTTGCCTTCAAGTCAATATCTTAAATATTTGACTTTTTATATATAAATAAGTTAAAATAAAAGGTGAGGTGAAAAAATGAAACTTTTAATAACGGCTGATTTACATATAAGCAAAGCGGAGGATGCCGCGCGGCTGGAGCGGATCTGCGCGCTGGCTGCGGCGGAGGGCTGCAGCGGGCTGCTGATCGGCGGGGATCTATTGGATTCTCCCTTTCCCGATGCGGCGGCGGAGGCGGCAATTCTTGCGGCCTTTGCGGCCTGCCCCTGCCCGATCTATCTGGTTGCGGGCAATCATGATCCGCTGGAGCTGACTGCTTTTTATAAACGGCTGCCCGATGGGGTGCATTGCTTCCCTGCGGCGCTGACTGCCTATCCCTTGGGCGAGGGGATTACCCTTTATGGCTGCTCGGCGGCCAAAAATCAAAATACGCAGCCGCTGCTGGAGGGCTTTTCCGCTCCGGAGGGCGGCATCGGCATTTTCCTTGGCCATGGTCAGGCGGATGGCGGCGCCAATGCCTTTCAGCCGTTGCGGGCGGAAGCCTTAAGCCGCTCTCATCTTGCGCTGGCGGTGTTGGGCCATATCCATAAAGGGGAGCAGCGGATGATCGGCAGCTGCCGTTTATTGGTGCCGGGCGTGCCCGAGGGGCGCGGCTGGGATGAAACCGGCGAAAAATATGTTTATATTGCCGAGATTGCTGCCGAGGGCAGCATCTCGATCGCAGCCCGCTCGATCGCGCAGCGGATTTATCGGGAGCCGGCGGTGGATCTGAGCGATTGCGCCGATACCGAGGAGATGTTGGCGCGGATGGAGGCAATCGAAATCCCCGCAGATACCGAGGCAAGGCTGATCCTGATCGGCGCACCGTTGGCCGCGGCCGATGCCGCAGCCCATATTTATACCGAGCGATGGGGCAGAGAGGTAAAGGATCAGACCGATCCCTCGCTGGCGGTGGAATTGCTGCGGAGCCAAAATACCCTGCAGGGCGCCTTTGTGCGCCGCGCGCTGGCGGAGCTTGAGGCGGCGCCCGAGGAGCAGCGCCCGCAGCTGGAGGAAGCGCTGCGGCTGGGGCTGAATGCATTGAAGGAGGCGCGGCTATGAGAATTGAAAAAATCGAGATCCGCAGCTTCGGTAAGCATCGGGATTTTATCGCCGAGCCGAAGGCGGGGCTGAATATTTACCGCGCGCCCAATGAATTCGGGAAAACAACCTTAATTCAATTTATTTGCTTTATGTTTTATGGCTATGATGCCCGCCGAATGAAGAGCTATTTTCCCTGGAGCGGCGAGCCGATGAGCGGGAGCCTGATTTTTGAGCAGGCGGGTCGCCGCTGGCGGATTGAGCGCCGCCATCCCCAAAAGGGAGCGGAGAAACGGATGATCCTCTGCCTGGATAGCGGCGAGGAGCTGAAGCTTTCCGCCAAGGAGCAGCCGGGCGGCTATTTCTTTGGGCTGGATGCCAATACCTTCCTGCGCACCTTTTGCATCCGTCAGGGGGAGCTGATTTTTGAGCGAACCGAAGGGCTGGATGTGGCTTTAAAAAATATGGCCGCCACCGGCGATGAGAATGTTTCTTTCCAAAAGGCAATGGAACTTTTGCGCAAGGAGCATGCCCGCTATATGCATTGGGGCAAGGCGCGGGGCCCGCTGCTGGAATGGGAGGAGGCGCTGGCGGAAGAGCGGCTGGCGCTGCGGCAGGTAAGCAGCCAAATGGAAGCGCGGCTGCAGGATCGCAGCGAGGCGGAGGCGCTGGAGCAGGCGATCGGCGCGCAAAAAGAGGCGCTGGCAGCGCTGGAGCAGCAGCTGCATCGGGCCGAGGGCAGCGATGCGCTGAAATTGCTGCGTAGGCTGGATGCCCTCAGGGCGGTAAAGCCCTGCGAAAAGCCGGCGGTAGAAAAGGATGCAATCGAGCAGCTGGATCAGAGCTTTGAGGCGAAGGCCGAAGCCGATCGTGCCCTTGGCGAAGCGCAGGCAGAGCGGAAATCTCAAATCGATCAGCTGCGGCTGATGGATGAAAATATTCGTCAATATGGGTTTCACGCCCAATCGGCAAGGGATCTTGCGCGGCTGGATCAAAAAAGAAGCCCGCTGCCCGCCGTTTTGCTTTTGATCGGCGCGGCGGCCGCGGTTGCGGCGGCGCTGATATTGCAGCTTTGGTGGATTTTGGCGATCGGCGGTGCCTTGGCCGCGGCGGGGCTGGCGCTGCTTTTGGGCGGCGGAAATGTCCGCAGGCAGATCTGCCATCGCTATGGCGCGGCGGATGCCGCGCAATTAAAGGAAAAATGGGCAAGCTATCAGCAAGCGCTTGCGCGCCGCGCCGAGATGGAGCAGAGCTGCGCCGCGGCGCAGCAGGCGGAGCAGGCGGCAAATCAAGAAGCGGCCGCAGCCGAAGCGCAGCTGGAGCAGATGCGCCGCAGCCATCGGATCTTTGATCGCGGGGAATTGCAGCCGCTGCGCGCCCAATGGGCGGTTTATGAAAATCGCGGCTCGGATCAGCAGCGGGAGCTGCAGGAGC
>JAZQDS010000032.1:0-16101 GCA_045546895.1 Eubacteriales bacterium
TATTATTCATAAAGGCATATGCATTAGACTGTTTAGAGGTACGTGAATTCAAGAATGTAATAGACAAACATATAAGTACCGGAAAAACGGATTTTAATAAGGAAATGGAATTACTCCTTTTTGATATGTAATACCTTTCAGCCGAGCAGAGCGTAACCATTACGCTCTGCTCGGCTTTTTCTATCCATTGAAAACTGACTGATTATATGATATAATCAATTCAACGCTTTCGACTCCACCCCCGGTTTATTTTCCCCACTAAACCAACAGTAGGTGTGATTTTTGCTTTCGGGGCGCTATACTGTAAACGAAAGGAGAACCTGTATGGATCAAATTAAAATCGGAAAATTCATTGCCGCTTGCAGAAAAGAGCAAAAGCTTACCCAACTGCAGCTGGCAGACAAGCTGGGAATCACCGATAAGGCGGTATCCAAATGGGAGCGGGGCATCGCCATGCCCGATACTTCCATTATGCTGGAATTGTGTGAGATCTTGCAAATCAATGTCAATGAATTATTAAGTGGGGAGAAAATCAGTATGGAAAATAAGAATCAAAAAAATGAAGAATTGATGCTCGATCTGGCGAAAGAGATCGCCCAAAAGGGCAAAACCATCTGGACGGCCATGTGGATCATTATGACGGTCAGTATCATAGGATTGCTTGGCGGCTGCGCCGCAGTATTTTTCTTTGTGCCGGAAGGGGTCTGGCAGGCGGTCTCCGTTATCGGAATCTGCATTCTCTTTTTGGGGCCTTGTTTTTACGCATTGAAGCTGGAGGTCAGCGTGGGTGCCTATAAATGCAAAAACTGCGGGTACGAATTTGTACCCACCTATACGCAGGCATTGAATGCAATGCACATGGGCACCACCCGTTACCTGAAATGCCCCGAATGCGGCAAACGCACCTGGTGCAAAAAAGTATTGAAGAAATAACAAAACCCGATAAAAATCAGAAAAACTGATTTTTATCGGGTTTTTTAATGACAGGACTTATACCACTTCCACTTGGCACATTTGCATGGTTTTTAAAGCGGCATCATGGCTCTCGGGGGTAACACCGGCGCAGCAAGCGGAATCGACTTTCACCTGCGCATCGGGGAAGGTTGCTTTGATGATGAGCGCGTTGGAAACCACGCAGATATCGGTGCAAAGACCGATCAGCTCAACGCTTTCAAGAGTTTCTTCTTTCCAATGGGGCCAGCCGAAATTGGGTTTATCAATGATTTTCGCGCCCTCAATATAAAGACCTTCGGCAATCTCCCAACCCTTTGTACCCTTAATACAGTGGGGAACGGGGAGATGCTTTCCCTCTGTTGTATCGAGATAGTTTTCGAAATGGGTATCTCTTGTAAAAATAATCTCGTTGCCGTTTTGGGCGTATTCCTGAATTTTCGCCTTGACCTTAGGGAGAATGGCAACCGCCTCTTTGGTGCCGAGCGCCATATCGATAAAATCGTTTTGCATATCGACTACAATCAACGTCTTTTTCATCATCAGACCTCCAATGTACTTTTTGGGCGGATTTATTATACCATATTTATTTTAATTTTTCTACCGCTATATTATTGAAAGCGGCAGAGTTTTTTTATTTTACAGTTTTAATGCTTTTGCAAGTGCAACAGCAAGCTCGGCTCTTGTTATAGCCTCATTGGGATTGAAATTCCCTTTATCATCCCCAACCATAACGCCTGCTTCGGAAACTTTTTTAACAGAATCCAATGCCCATGCGGGGATTTTTGATTCATCTTTGAATTTAGTTATAGCCACATTTTCCACCTCCTTCTTATAGGCGATATTAAGTGTTTTCAGAACACCCTTGGCTATGGCTTTTCCCATCGCCTTCTGCTCTGCTGCAGTATCGATGATCTTAATATCGGTCTTGTTGTCGACAAATGCGCACTCAACGATGACTGCAGGCGCTACGGTTTCGCGGATAAATCCGAAGTAGTCTTCCCCTGCGGCGTTTAATTTCGTTTTTATCCCTCTTGAATTCTGCCCGAGGGCAATAATCTCATCCAAAATGTTTTGGGCAAGGGTTTTCCCCTTGTTTCCGTTCTTGGCGTAGTAAACCTCGGCGCCATCGCCGCCACCTGCATTGTTATGGATATCCAGCGCAAGATCGGGGGCATATTCATTGCATTCCGAAATTTTTTCGGCGAGGGGATCATTCTCATCCTTGCTGCGAGAGGCCATAACAGAAACACCGTGTCGCTTCAACTCATCAACGCAGGCCAGACCGATGACGAGGTTCAGATCTGCTTCTTCAACTCCGTTTGCCACCGCGCCGGGATCTTTTCCGCCATGGCCGATTCCCACATACACTTTAGCCATACGAATTCCTCCTTTCTAACTAATTATATTGAACCAAGCGAGCAAAAAAGATATACTCGCCAAAAAATAAAAACAATGAAAGATGAAAGTGGCCTCGTTTTTTATAGAAACTGAAAATTTATTGCATTTTTTTGAAAGATTGCTATAATTAAAATGATAAAAAAAGAAAAGAGAGGAAAATGATATGATTTCTTGCAAAGATTTTATACCTGCATACAGCGAGTTTTTTAAATATTTGGAAAAGGCGCATGGGCATGGCGAGGTATTGCGCTTTTGGGAAAGCCTTTTTACCCCCGATGGGAAGGGCATTCCGCTGGTCAAGTATATTGCCAATGCGGGCATTCGCGGTTGCTATGATTATTGGGCGCATTCCCTTAATGAGGAAGCGGCCGATTTCACTATGTATCTGAATGAGAAGCGGGGCTTTTTCCAGCTCATAATGCACCATTGCCCCTCCAAAGGGCGGCTTTTGGAGCAGCAGGCAGCGACCGGCCTTGCGCCCTATCCTCATTATTGCCTCCATTGCGATTATTATCGCGCGGCGGTAGAAAAGCACGGGCTGAAATATCTTTATAATTTTACCGGCATCGATCGGGCGGCCTGCTCGATTTTAATTTATGATCCCGAGATTTTTGATGGGCGGGTTATTATTGATGAAGATACACTGACGATGGATCGGAAGGCGGCGCAGAATGAATATTTTCATCAGGATTTTCACCACAGTCTCAGCCGCTGCATTCATTACATCGGCGAGAAATACGGCGATGAAGAGGTGAGAGCGCTGCTTGCGCAATATGCAAAGAATGTTTGGGGCGGGCTGATCCAAGCGATCCGCAGCGAGGGGCTTGCTCCGCTGCGGGCGCATATTCTGGAAACCTATGAAAAGGAAAAGGCGCCCAAGGCGGTTGCGGCGGAGCTTTGCGGCAAGGAATTGAAGGTGACGATCGCGGCTTGCCCCGTTATTACCTATATGAAGCAAAAGGGCTATCAGATCAGCCCTTGGTTTAAGAAAAGCACCGAATATGTTATGGAAACGATTGCAAAGGAGGGGGGGCTTTCCTTTGAGATGGGCGCCTATGAGGAAGAAACCGGCGCAACCTCTTATCGTTTTTGGGAGAAATAAAAATGCTTTATATTGAGAATGCAAGGCTTATTCTTGAAAATGAAATTCTATCCGATGGTGCGCTGCTGATTGAGGATGGGCGCATTTTAAAGGTAGGGGCGCGGGGAAGCTTTGCCGCGCCGCAGGAAGCGCAAAGGATGGATGCCGAGGGGCTTTATATCGGGCCGGGCTTTGTTGATATCCATGTTCACGGCGGGGGCGGCGCCGAATTTTTTGAGGAGCCGCTCAAGGCGGCGGAATATTTTCTGCGTCACGGCACAACGACGATTTTGCCAAGCTCAAAAATGAGATTTGATGTAGATTTTTGCTTGGAAAGCTATGATCGCATCCGCGCCGCGCAAAAGGCGGGCGGCGCAGGCCGCGCCATTGCGGGCGTTTATATGGAAGGCCCTTTTATGAATCCGAAATACGGCGCCAATCCCGAGCTTAATATTTGGCGCGGCGCCATTCGGCCCGAGCGATATCGGCCGCTGGTAGAAGGGGGCGGAGCGCTGATAAAGGTTTGGGCGGTGGCGCCCGAGCGGGAAGGGCTCGCGCCGTTTATGGAATATGCCAAAAAGGTCAATCCCGCGGTTCGCTTTGCAATTGGCCATAGCGAGGCAACTCCGGAGCAGATTGAGGCCCTGAAGGGCTTTGGTTTTCAAATCCAGACCCACTGCATGGATGCAACAGGCAGAATCTCCGAATGGGAAGGGACCCGCGGAAGCGGCCCCGATGAATATTGCTTTTTGGATGAGGAGATGTTTGCGGAGCTGATCTGCGATTCGGGCGGAGTTCATGTCAGCAGCACCTTGCAGCGGTTGATTTTAAAGGTGAAGGGGCTCGATAGGGTTGTTTTGATTACCGATAGCAATGTTTCCGATTGCGAGCCGCCTCAAGCGCTCAAGAAATATGATGATCTTTCCTTTGATTCCAAGGGAAGGCTGGCGGGCAGCCGCCTTACGATGGATCGGGCTTTTCGCAACATTATGAAGCATACAGGCCTTGGGCCGCGGGAAGCCTTTCTATTAGCCTCCCGTAATCCCGCAAAGGCCATCGGGATGGGCGAGGAGATCGGCACCATTGAGGCGGGAAAAAGGGCAAACCTTGTATTTTTAGATGATGGATTTGTAGTTAGGAAGGTTTTGCTGGAGGGCCGCGAGCCAGATTGAAAAAGCGGCGAACAATTTGGAATTTTCGGGCGGAATTTGCAAGAATTCTTGAAGCTTTCCACCGCCAAGCTCTATAATTGGAAAAAAGGGGGAATCAAAAATGCTTTTTGATATTCATGCGCATATGGCAAAATATCCGCAGCCGCTTTCCTATGATAAGGCGACTGATACCTTTGAGATGCTTTTTCCGAGCGGCGAGGAGCTGATCAAGCTCCATGATCAATTGGGGATTGATCGGGCGGTTATTCTTCCGCTGGTGAATGCCGAGGTTTATATACCGCAATCGGTGGGCGAGGTAATTGAGTTTTGCCGGGAGTCCAACGGGCGCTTTTTGCCGTTTTGCAATCTGGATCCGCGGGTTTTGAGCAACACCAATGATGCGGATCTTGGTTTTATGATGGATTTCTACAAGCGCGAAGGTTGCATCGGCATGGGCGAGGTTTTGCCCAATATGGCCTTTGAAGACCCCAAGATGCAAAATCTTTTTTATCATTGCGAGCGGACCGGCTGGCCGCTGCTATTTGACAGCAATGCCAAGATCGGCTACGGATATGGACTTTATGATGAGGTAGGGATGCCGCAGCTGAAGCGAAGCCTGGAAAAATTCCCCGATCTGGTTTTCATCGGGCATGGCCCCGGATTTTGGGCGGAGATTGAAAAGCTGGATCCCAATCAGCCCTGCCCGCGTTTCCTCAAGACGCCCTTTAAGGAGGAGGGAATGATCGCCAAGCTGATGCGGGATTACCCCAATCTTTGGGTAGATCTTTCCGCCGGAAGCGGCTATTACGCGATGACCCGCAATTTGGATTATGCCAAGCAATTCATGAATGAATTTTCCGATCGGATCCTTTTCGGTACCGATATTTGCTTTGCAAGAGGCTCCGAGCGGCTGCTGATCGATACCCTCGCGGATTTTCGGCGGGATGGAATCCTCTCGGAAGAAAAATATGAGGCCATTACGCATAAAAATGCCGAGCGGCTGCTTGGCTTGGATTAATAAAAAGCCCGCATTCTTAAAGAATGGGGGGTTTTTTGCATTTCGCGGTTGAAACTTGGCGGAATAGAGATTATAATAATAACATAATCTTTAGGGCGAGGAGCTCGCCTTGGGTCTTGGGAGAAAGGATGATAGAAGATGAGAAGAAGACGCAATGATACCAAGCGGCTGGTAGGCTGCACCGCTGCCATTCTTTTATTAGCAACGGTAATCGGATTGATCGTTTATTTTTTGATTGCCGATCCTTCCCCTGCGAAAAAGCTGATGCGGGATTATCCTTATAGCTTTTTGCAGGAAAAGACAGTAGGTGCCGAAAAGCAGGATTCCTTTGCCAAGGATGGCAGCTGCTTTTACATTGCATATCCGAAATTGAAGAATAATGCGGCCGATGAAAAGATCGGCGCTTATACCGATGAAATCCGCGAAAAATTTACCGCTTATGCCGAAGGGGTGGCGGAAGAGGATGAGCGAATTCCCCGCCTGATCATTGACTATAAGACCGAAAAGCAGGAAGGCTATTCCGGCATTACTCTTTTCTATGAAATGGGGCTTTATAACGAAGAGGGCGAGGGTAAGGCGGAGGAGAGCGGCGAGCGCTGCTTCTATCTGGATGCCGATAATAAGCTTTTGGATCTCGATGGTGTTTTGGGCGAGGACAGCATTAAAAAAATCGATTTAATGCTGAAATACAGCAAGCTCTCCACCGCCGATATGATCGATTTCAGCGTAAAGGGCGATGAGCTGAAGCTGCGCTGGGCGGATGAGGAAAAGATCCTTTCTGTTAATGCGGTGGAGCGGGGGTCGCTGATCGATCCCGAAAAGCCGATGATTGCGCTGACCTTTGACGATGGCCCGGGGAAATATTCCCGCGAATTTGCCGATCTGCTGGCGGAATACGGCGGCCATGGCACCTTCTTTGTTTTGGGCATCAATGTTTTGAATTTTGCCGATGAGGTAAAATATGTTTATGAGATGGGCAATGAGATCGCAAGCCATACCATGCGCCATAAAAATCTCAATATTCAATCCTCGGCAACGGTTCAAGCCGAGCTGGATGAGGCAGCGGAGGCAATCCATGATGCCACCGGCGCTTACCCGACCTTGGTAAGAACGCCTTATGGCAATGCCAACAGCGCGGTTATGGATATTATCGATGGGCCGATGATCAAATGGAGCGTTGATACCTTGGATTGGCAGCATCGCGATCCTGCAAAGCTGGAGCAATGCCTGCTGGAGGAGGTTAAAGACGGCGATATCGTTTTGATGCATGAAATTTATGAATCCACCTATGACGGCTTAAAGCGTGCGATCGGCACTCTGGCAGCTAAGGGTTATCAGTTTGTTACCGTAAGCGAGCTGATGCAATACCGCGGCATTGAGCCGGAGCAGGATATTTATTTTTCCTGCTACCCTGATTAAAGAAAACATAAAGGCCAAGTATCCTTGAGGATACTTGGCCTTTTTATTAAAAGAGTTTATTAATATTTTTGAGGGTCTCGCGCACCAGCTGCTCGCCGCCGATATGGCCGCAGGTGCCGCTGGAAACAAAGGCGCTGTAGTGACCGCCCAGTTCGGCGCGTTCGGTGGGAAGATAGCCTTCGCTCCCGTTTGCCAGCTGAATCAGGAAGGTCTGCTCCGCTTTGCTGCGGGCGCGGATCTGATTGCCGTAATCTAAAAACAGCTCGAAAGGATTGGTTGCGAAAGCAACGGTACCGAGGCGGATGATATGAACCTCAGTATCGAGGGTTTCCATCATCTCCTGAAGCTGCGCCCGCCGCAGAATGCCCAGATGGACCTGCAGGTTGGCGGCATCGATATAATTGACATTCCCTTCCTTACGATCCAGGTAATCCCGGATGGCCGCCTCAGCGGCTTTGATATCGGAAAGGGTTACCCGCCGCAGAGGCAGCTGCATCCAATGAATCTCATGGGAGAATATAGGAGCCTTCTGAGGCGCATCCAGCCCCTCCTCATAAACATCAATGATTTCGCGGGCGATCCGCTTGCCGGCCTTGCGCATACCGGCTAGATCAAACATCGAGGGATCGGCCTTGCGCTTCAGGGGATTGGGGCGGGAGAGATTGGGATCGTTGAGATCGCTTTCGGGCTCTACCCAGCGAACAAGATCTACCGGACATTGATCACCGGCAGCAGAGCAGAGGGGGAGCAGGAAAAACTCCTCACCAAAGTATTCCCGCAGCAAGACCTTGACTTCGCCCCAGAAATCGGGAGAGATGAAGAGCCGATGCTGAACGCATTGCGCAGGGCAGGCAAGATTGGCAACAATGCCTTTGAGCTTGCCGTTTTCATCGTTGACATAGAGCAGCTCGATACCGGAATCGTTGCCGCCTTCCAGCTCGGTAAACATTGCGGTATTGGTATCGCCCCACATTTGGGCAGAGCCGTCATTGAAGCGCACACGGCGACACAACCCTACAACCGCGCGACCGAAGGCATTGGAAAAACTGCCGGCGGCGCGATTTCTCCAAGCATCTGTAATTACGGCGGTCAGCCGCTCGATCAAAAGATCAAAATATTCCTGCGGGGTAATTACATCCTCGCGATCCGCGCTTTCTACCGCAGGGATATATTTCTTATCGGGCGGGAGTTGGGATTCCAGCAGGGCTTGGAAGGAAGATGAGCTATTGAGGATTGTAGAGGTGCGGTTATCGCGGGGGTAGACAGGTGCAGTATGGGTATGGATTGCGCTGATGATCAGCCCATCGGGATCGGGGCCATCGGGCAGCGCAGCGATCCGCGCGCGAACGGCTTCCACCAGCCGGAAGGAAACACTTACCAGATCGCAGGCGCAGAATACCGCCTGCTGATCGCCGCTTTCAATTGCAAGGGCGGTGGCGGTAATGGGCTTTTCAACATATTCTGAGATCCGCTCGGCAAATTGCCCCGCAAGGGAGGCTTTTTTATCGGGCGTGATATCAATTTCCGCCCATCCGAATTTTAATACGTTCATTGCATTACATCTCCATTTCGATATCCATCATCGCGCAGAAATCACGAAGGGCTTCGGTATGATCGCCATAGGCAACGATTACATGCTGGCCGGAAACCTTTTGGGCAAACTCTTCAACGGTGCAGGAATCGGGGAAGACCTGCAGGCTGGGAAGCTGGGGCGCGGGATCATCCCAGCCGTATTCATTCCAGGCCATCGGCGCCTTGGCTTCGGCGGTATAAACATGCATTTTATATTTGCCGTTGAGATAAACAAGGCGGGCGCAGGTAACATAGCCTGCCTGAACCTTGGAAACATTCAGCAGCGAGGCAGAGAGCAGGCCGAAGGCGGCGGGGAGAACGGTTACCTCTCCATCGGTAACGCTCTTGGGTACATAATCGGGCACACCGATCAGCATGCTATCCTCAAAGAATTCATAATACTCCAGATAGGGCACATTCTGACCGCTGATATATTTCATAATCAGCTGGGTAACTGCGCCCATTACATCGTTTTCGGGGATGGTAAGTACCGCGCAATAATGCTCCAGCAGCATAAAGACCATGGCGGGGGGGAAGCCCAGCAGCTTCTTCATGCCGTCTACATCGATAAGGGTAATGGCCTCATAACCGCGCTCTTTGATCCGCAGCGCAATAGCCAGCGCATATTCAACGCCCTTGCGGATGACCGCATCCTCGCATTCCTTTTTAAAGACCCAATTGGATCGAACAAAATCGATCCCGCTCTGAACAGCATCGGCATCCAGCTTTTCGATATTCTGAACCATCTCCAGCATTTCAAAGGGCTCAACCTCAACGCCGATTTGGCCGCGCATGGAATTGCCTTCATATTGGGTGCCATAGAGCAGCATATCCCGATAACCCATGGAGCCGACTCTCGCATGGCGAAGGGCGGCCTTGGCGGAGGCTGCAGCAGTAAAGGCGGCAATCTTTTCGATGGGCATGGGCTTGCCGATGATGTTATAAACATATTTGAAGGTATAGCCCAGCGCCTCGAAGGCGGGGCGAATGGCGGTAGTACCTGCCTGATCGGCGGTGGTGATCAGGCGGCCGCCTTCCATCCAGCCGCAAAGGCCCCAAAGAACCATCGGCAGATGGCGGAAACGATCGGTAACATAAACAACCGCATGGGTGGGCACCCAGCCCGCAACGCAAACGATCAGCGAGGAAAGCTCTTGGCCTTCCAGCTTGGCAAGGGCGGCCTTGGCGGTATCATAAGCGGGATCATCGATAACAATCCCTGCATCAATCAGGCCGCTTACCTTGGCGGAAAGCTCTTTCAGGGCTTCATCATGCTTGATTTGCAGGCGATCAAAGGGGGTGTTGATTTCTCCAAAGGTAACAAATCCGATAGAGGGTTTATTCATTGGTGGCATCTCCTTAATTCAATATTTTTTCAATTATATCATAATATGAAACCTGCTAAAAGAAAAGGCTTTTTTCAAATTTCGAAAAAGTTTCGTAAAGATGGATTGAAATTTGATTATTTTTATATTATAATTAAAATGCAATATTATTAGTTTGAGAGGATCCTGAAGATGCGCGTAGTTGTAAAGGTAGGTACATCTACCCTGACTCATAAAACAGGAAATCTGAATATTCGCCATATTGAAAGCCTTTGCAGGGTTTTGAGCGATTTAAAAAATGCGGGCCATGAGCTGGTTTTAGTCTCCTCCGGTGCCATCGGAATGGGTGTGGGCAAGCTGGGGCTGAAGTCGCGCCCCGCCGATATGCCCGGCAAGCAGGCCGCAGCGGCAGTAGGCCAATGCGAGCTGATGTATACCTACGATAAGCTTTTCGGGGAATATAATCATACCGTTGCCCAAATTTTGCTGACCGGCGATGATCTTCATCATGCCGACCGATGCGAAAATTTTCGCAATACCATGCTGCGGCTTTTGGAGCTTTCGGCGCTGCCGATCATCAATGAAAATGATACCATCTCCACCGCCGAAATCGCGGTAGGCGATAATGATACCCTCGGCGCGATGGTAGCGCGGGTTGCCGATGCGGAGCTGCTGATTTTGCTAACGGATATTGACGGCTTATATACCGCCGATCCCCGCAAGAATCCCGAAGCGGCGTTGATCCCGCTGGTGGAGGAAATCACCCCCGCTTTGAAAGAGGCGGCGGGCGGAAAGGGCTCGGCGCTGGGTACCGGCGGAATGGCCACCAAGCTGCATGCAGCAGAGCTTTGCATGGAGAAGGGAATTTCAACAGTGATTGCCAATAGCGAAAATCCCGAGATCCTTTATGATATTTTAGAGGGAAGATCGGTAGGAACATTATTCAAAGGGAAAAAGGCATGACAACGCAAGAAATTTTAAAAAAGGCTGCCGCCGCCCGCAGGGCGATTGCGGTATTGAAAACCGAGGAGAAGGATAATGCCCTTTGCGCGATGGCGGATCAGCTGGAGCAGGCGGCGGATGAAATTCTGGCTGCCAATCGGGCGGATCTGGCGCAGCATGGCGGGAGTATGACGATTGTTATGCAGGATCGCCTGCGGCTCAGCGTGGAGCGGATCGCTGAAATGGCGGCGGGGATACGCGCGGTGGCGGAATTGCCCGATCCCATCGGCGCGGTTTTGGAGCGGATCGAGCGGCCAAACGGGCTGATTATTGAAAAAACAGCGGTCCCGATGGGGGTCGTTGCTATCATTTATGAGAGCCGCCCTAATGTTACAGCCGATGCGGCGGCGCTGGCGTTTAAGAGCGGCAATGCCTGCATCCTGCGCAGCGGAAAGGAGGCTTGGCGCAGCGCCAAGGCGATTACCGATGCGCTGCGGGCGGGGCTTGCTCAGCTGGGGCTGCCTGCCGATGGAGTGCAGCTGATTGAGGATACTACCCGCCAAAGCGCTAAGGAGCTGATGGAGGCGGTAGGCTATGTTGATCTTTTGATCCCTCGCGGCGGGCCGGGGCTGATTCGTGCTTGTCTGGAGGGAGCGAAGGTGCCTGTGATCCAAACAGGGACAGGCATCTGCCATATTTATGTGGACGAAAGCGCGGAGATCGATGCGGCGCTGAATATTATTGAAAATGCCAAAACCAGCCGACCGTCTGTTTGCAATGCGGCGGAGGTTTTGCTGGTGCATCAGGGCATTGCCGATCGCTTCTTGCCCTTGCTGCGGGCGCGGCTCGGGCAGGTGGAATTCCGCTGCGATGAACGGGCGCTGCCGTTGCTGGGCGGAAAGCCTGCGGGCGAGCGGGATTTCGATACCGAATTTTTAGATTATATTATGGCGGTAAAGATTGTTGCGGATGTTGATGAAGCGATTGCTCATATTGCCGCTCATTCTACCGGCCATAGCGAAGCGATCCTGACGCAGGATGCCGCCAATGCCGAGCGGTTTGCCGCTTTGGTGGATAGCGCAGCAGTCTATCTGAATGCCTCTACCCGATTTACCGATGGCGGGCAATTCGGGCTGGGCTGCGAGATGGGCATTTCAACCCAAAAGCTTCATGCCCGCGGGCCGATGGGGCTCAGGGAATTGGCAACCTATAAATATATCATTCGCGGCAGCGGGCAGATCCGCTGAAAGGAGAAAACGGCAGAATGAAATACGGTTTTATCGGATGCGGAAATATGGGCGGCGCCCTTGCCAAGGCGGCTGCCGCGGCGGTAGGCGGCGGGCAGCTGCTGCTGACCGATGCGGATGCTTCCAAGGCGGAGGCGCTGGCAAAGGCGCTGGGCGCTCAAGCGGTTGCTTTGGAGCAGCTGGCAGCGGAATGCGATTATATCATTATGGGCGTGAAGCCGCAGGGCATGGAGGCGGCGCTGAAGGCGCAGGCGGCGGTGCAGAAAAAGGCAGCTGTTATGGTAAGCATGGCAGCGGGGCTTTCGCTGGATCGGCTGGCGGAGATGCTGCCCCGCAAGGCGAGCTGGATCCGCATGATGCCCAATACCCCCGTTCAGGTAGGCGAGGGCAGGATTTTATATACCGCAAGGGCGGAGCAAAGCGAGATTGCCGGCTTTTGCAGGCTCTTTGAAAAGGCGGGTAAGCTTTATCCCATCGAGGAGCGGCTGATGGATGCCGGAAGCGCCCTTTCGGGCTGCGGCCCTGCTTTTACCTATCTTTTTATTGAGGCGCTTGCCGATGGCGGCGTTGCCTGCGGGCTGCCGCGGGCGCTCGCAATGGAATTGGCTGCGGGAACGGTATTGGGCAGCGCGGCAACGGTATTGCAAAGCGGCCGCCATCCCGGCGATTTAAAGGATGCTGTTTGCAGCCCCGGCGGGAGCACCATCGAAGGGGTTAAGGCGCTGGAGGAAAATGCCTTCCGCGCCGCCGCCATGGAGGCAGTAGCCCGCGCTTATGAAAGAACAAAAGAATTAGGAAATAAATAAAAGGAGAATAAAAGAATGTTGCTGGAAAAGAATATGGATTTTATTATGGAGCAGGATCCCGAGCTGGGCGGATATATTAAAAATGAATATCGCCGCCAGCAGGAAGGGATTGAATTGATTGCTTCCGAAAACTTTGCTTCTCCCGCGGTAATGGCCGCGATGGGAACGGTTTTGACCAATAAATACGCTGAGGGCTATCCCGGCAAGCGCTATTACGGCGGCTGCTATTGCGTGGATGAGGTGGAGGAGCTGGCCCGCAAGCGCGCCTGCGCTCTTTTTGGCGCCGAGCATGCTAATGTTCAGCCCCATAGCGGCGCGCAGGCCAATCTGGCGGTTTATTTTGCTTTCCTTAAGCCCGGCGATACCGTTTTGGGCATGAGCCTTGCTCATGGCGGCCATCTGACCCATGGCAGCCCGGTTAATATGTCCGGCTCCTTTTTCAATTTTGTTCCTTATGGCGTCAGCGCGGAAACGGGAAGAATCGATTATGAGGAGCTGGAGCGGCTGGCAGATGAGCATCAGCCCAAGCTGATTGTTGCAGGCGCTTCCGCCTATCCGCGGATTATTGATTTCGAGCGGATTGCGGCGGTTGCCAAAAAGGTAGGCGCGCTCTTTATGGTGGATATGGCGCATATTGCGGGCTTGGTTGCCGCAGGGCTGCATCCCTCTCCCGTTCCCTATGCGGATATTGTTACAACAACGACCCATAAAACCCTCCGCGGCCCCCGCGGCGGCCTGATCCTTTGCAAGGAAGAATATGCCAAGGCAATCGATAAGGCCATCTTCCCCGGTACGCAGGGCGGGCCTTTGGAGCATATCATTGCGGCAAAGGCGGTATGCTTCGGCGAGGCGCTGAAGCCCTCCTTTAAGGAATATCAAAAGCAGGTTGTTGCGAATGCAAAAGCGCTGGAAAAGAAGCTGCTTGCCGAGGGCATCAATCTTGTTTCGGGCGGTACCGATAATCACCTCCTGCTGCTGGATCTGCGCAGCAACGGCGTTACCGGCAAGGAACTGGAGCATCGCCTGGATGAGGTGCATATCACCGCTAATAAAAATGCCATCCCCGATGACCCCGAAAAGCCCTTTGTTACCAGCGGCCTGCGGATCGGCGCTCCCGCGGCAACAACCCGCGGCTTTAAAGAGCCCGAGATGGAAAAGATCGCCGGCTGGATCAAGGATGTTATTGCTGATTTCGAAGGGAATAAGGAGCGGGTGCTGAAGGAAGTATTGGCCCTTTGCGAGCAATTCCCCCTTTACGAATAAAATTCGACCCTCTTTTTGGAAATATTAAGAAAATTTAAGAATTAAATTCCCGAAAACCCGCATAAATACTGGGTTTTCGGGAATTCTGTTTTATTGACCGTTTCTTATTTTTTTGGTAAAATATATCAAGAGAGGAATTGCTATGAAACGAATTAAACTCAAGGATCGGATCCTTCCCGATTATACCCGCGGCGAAGAGATCTTTAATATGGTCTCTCATATCGTTGGCGGCGGCTTCGGGGTCATCGCGCTGGCGACCTGCGTTGTGAAAGCTTTTTTGGTGGGAGATGCCTTCGATATCGTTGGCGCCTTTATCTATGGCTTTTCGATGGTTGCGCTTTATACGATGTCCAGCCTTTACCATGGCTTGAAATCCGAAATGGCCAAAAAGGTTTTTCAGGTGATCGATCATTGCACCATCTTTGTTTTGATCGGCGGTACCTATACCCCCATTACCCTTTCCGCCATGCGGGCAATGAATCCCGCGCTGGGCTGGTCGGTTTTCGGCATTGTTTGGGGCGCGAGCGTGCTGGGAATTGTTTTGAATGGGATCGATCTAAAAAAATACAGCAAGGTTTCAATGCTGCTCTATATCGCTATTGGCTGGTGCATTGTGCTTACAGGCAAGGCGGCAGTAAATGCAATGGGCGCGGTTAGTATGCAATGGATGCTGGGCGGCGGGATTGCCTATACCATCGGCGCGATCTTTTATCTGATCGGCGGCCATGGGAAAAAGCCGCGGCGGTATGTTCATTCGATTTTTCATCTCTTTGTTGTTGCAGGCAGCATCCTGCAATATATCGGTATTATTTTAATTAGGCTTTAAACGGAGGTTATTATGAGCGATTATGTAATTTTGTCCGATTCCGGCAGCGATCTGCCCCAGAATCTGGTCGAAAAATTTGATCTTACGATCCTCCCCCTTTCGGTAACGGTAGAGGGCAAGGAATATAAAAATTATCCCGATGAGCGGGAGATCAGCAATAAGGATTTCTTTGCTCTTTTGCGCGAGGGAAAAACCGGCAAGACCTCCGCGATCAATCTGGAGTCCTTTTTGGCGGCAATGGAGCCGATTTTGCAGGCGGGCAAGGATCTTCTTTATCTTGGCTTTTCCTCCGGCCTTTCCGGCACCTATCAGGTCGGCGCGATGGCGGCGCAGGAGCTTGCCGAAAAATATCCCGAGCGCAAGATCTATGCCGTTGATACCCTCTGCGCTTCGCTGGGTCAGGGCTTGCTGCTGGATCATGCCGCGCGCCTGAAGGCGGCAGGCAAAACCATTGAAGAGGTAAAAGAATTTGTTGAGAATAATCGCCTGAATTTGGTGCATTGGTTTACCGTTGACGATCTCAATCATCTGAAAAGAGGCGGCCGCGTTTCCGCAACAACCGCGCTGGTCGGCTCGCTTTTGAGCATTAAGCCGATTCTCCATGTTGATGATGAGGGCCATCTGATCAGCATGGAAAAGGTGCGCGGAAGAAAGGCTGCCATCCATCGCTTGGCGGAAAAGCTGGATGAAACGATGTTTTCCGATCAGCCCCAGCCGGTCTATATCTGCCATGGCGATTGCCCCGAAGAGGCGGAATATCTCGGCTCGCTCCTGCGGGAAAAGAAGGGCGTTGAGAGCGTAACCATCGGCTATATCGGCCCGGTGATCGGCGCCCATGCCGGCCCCGGCACATTGGCTGTTTTCTATCTTGGCTCTGAAAGATAACGATACAAAAATGCCCGATGCGGATGCATCGGGCATTTTTTATTGCGGGATGGGGGAATTTCCATTATCAAGACACAGAACCGTCCCCTGTCTTCTTGTCAATCAGGGAACCGTCCCCTGATTGAAGGTTGTTTGGAAATGACCGATGGCGAAAAACAGCAAGTGGTTAGTGTAGATTGGAAGTTTAATAAGATTCAATCATAAATTCGGATAC